>NZ_JBEPRF010000039.1:0-52002 GCF_040548225.1 Bradyrhizobium sp. S3.12.5 | reverse complement strand
GTGTCTCCAGGTTGGGTGGTTTTGCAACTCCAGTCTGGCTCCAGACTCGGTCGCTATCCACCCCCCATGGAATCTTCGCTGCGCTCGCAATGACGAAAGCGCCGTCCTCATTCCTTCAGATCGTTCACCCTCTTCACCCACGCCCGCACGTCGGCGAGCACTTCGGGCAGCACCGACCTCACCTCCAGCACGGTCATGCCGGGCTTGATGCGGGGATCGTAGAGCAGGTTGAGGATGTACTGGTCGTAGACGTCGAAATAGCCCATCGACACATTGTCGTTGAACATCGTCCACGGCACGCTGGCGGTGTCGTTGATGGGGCCGAGTGACTGCAGCAGCTCCTCATAGGCGCAATCGAGAAAGGTGAAGTCGCCATTGTCGACGGTAAGGATGACGTCGGAATGCTCGATCTCGAAATTGTCGTTCTTGCGGAAGCCGGACAGGCATTGCGGATCGAGCGAGGTGCGGATCTCGCGCGCCTTCTCCGCGCCGTAGAAGCTCGCGATGGTGCGATTGAGGTCGCGGTCGCGCACGAGCTTCACCCGTACATTCGCCGCCTCTGCGGTCGCGGTCATCGCGATGTCGAGATGCTGCACGCGGGTGCCGATGTCGGCCACGACCTTCGCGAGCTGCACCTTGCGGTCGGCGCGGTCGCTCTCGACGAACACGCGCACCGGCCCGTCGAACTTGCGGATGCGGTCGACACGGCCGGCGAGGTGGTATTCGGCGCCGAAGGCGGTCTTCAGAAAGCCGTCGACGATCTCGGCGTCGGTAAAGCTTTTCTTCTCCGCACGCTGGCGCGCGGCGATCGCGGGCAGCTCGCCGGCGGTCGCCCTGGGTGCGATGTCAGGCGCACATGTGAGCGCTGCAAACGCCAGCAGGGCGAAGCGAAGGGCAGCCGAGGGCGGGACCAATGCGCTCATCGTTGCGCAACGCTGCCGTATTCGGTGGCTGCGCACAAGTCCGCATATTCAAGCGCCGCGGGTTCCGGCTGCAGTCGCTGCCGGCCTAGTTGTTGATCACGACCACGGTGGTGCCGACCCCGACGCGGCCGTAGAGGTCGGTGACGTCGTCATTGGTCATGCGGAAGCAACCGGAGGACACCGCCTGGCCGATCGTCTCCGGCTCGTTGGAGCCGTGGATGCGGTAGAGCGTCGATCCCAGATACATCGCGCGCGCGCCGAGCGGGTTCTCGATGCCGCCCTTCATGTGGCGCGGCAGGTCGGGCCGGCGGGCGATCATCTGCGAGGGCGGCGTCCAATCCGGCCATTCCTTCTTGGCGGTGATTCTGTGCACACCGCCCCAGCGGAAGCCGTCGCGGCCGACGCCGATGCCGTAGCGCAGCGCCTGGCCGTCCTGGAGCACCAGATAGAGCCGGCGCTCGGCGGTGTTTATCACGACCGTGCCGGGGGCATAATTGCCGTTATACATGACGGTGGTGCGGGGGATCGGGCTCGAGCCGCCGCCGAGAAAGCCGGTGGAGCTGGTGCCTGTGAAGTCGATCATCCCCGCCGCGGACGCGTCGGCCGCGCCAGCCAGCAAGAGTGCCATTGCGGTGATCTGCGCGGCAAAAAACCGGATCATTGTTTCCCCCAGAAAAAAATCGATTCAACCAAAGCCAGAGGCCATATTCGCGCGCATTCTGCAAGCCACGGGGCCGTGAGGGACGTCGTCTGCTGCGATTGGCGTTAGCAAATCGGCAACCACGCCAACTTGCCGGTGCGGGGCAGGGCCGCAACGCCGGCTCTTGCTTTGACGGGGCCCGCGAACAATGATTGATCCCATGGATCCTTGGGATATGGATCGCTGGAATAGCCGGTTGCGGGAGCAGACAGAATGAACGGTGCGGAAAGCCTGGTGCGGACGATGGTCAAGGGCGGGGTGGACGTCTGCTTCACCAACCCCGGCACCTCCGAAATGCATTTTGTCGCGGCGCTCGACCGCGTGCCGGGCATGCGTTGCGTGCTCGGCCTGTTCGAAGGCGTGGTGACGGGCGCGGCCGACGGCTATTTCCGCATGAAGGGCACGCCTGCCTCGACCCTGCTGCATCTCGGCCCCGGCCTCGCCAATGGCCTTGCCAACCTGCACAACGCCAAGAAGGCCAATTCCGGCATCGTCAACATCGTCGGCCAGCACGCCGTCTACCACATCGGCTACAACGCGCCGCTGACCTCCGACATCGAGGGGCTGGCCCGGCCGATGTCGTCCTGGGTCCGTACCTCGCCGGATTCCAAATCGGTCGCCGCTGACGGTGCCGCGGCGATCGCCGCCGCCAAGAGCGCCCCGCCGCAGATCGCGACCCTGATCCTGCCCGCCGACACCGCCTGGAACGAGGCCGACGGCATCGCCGAGGTGCCGGCCGAGCAGCAGCGCGCCGGCTATTCGCCGCAGGCGGTCGAGCAGGCCGCAAGGATCCTGCACGGCGACGGCGAGGGCACGCTGCTGCTGATGACCGGCAGCGCGCTGAGCGCAAAGGGCCTGGCGCTGGCCGAGCGGATCGCGGCCAAGACCGGGTGCACCGTGATGGGCCCGACCTTCCGCCCGAAAATGGCGCGTGGCCGCGGCCGCTACTCGATCGACCGCATTCACTACGTGATCGAGAACGCGCTGCCGATGCTGGCGAAATTCCGTCACATCGTGCTGGTCGAGTCCGACGATCCCGTGGCGTTCTTCGCCTATCCGAACAAGCCGAGCATGCTCAAGCCGGAGGGCTGCGACGTCCATCGCATGACCTCATGGGGCGAGAATTCGGTCGCAGCGCTCGAAGCGCTGGCTGGCGCGGTGAAGGCCAGCGCCAAGGACGTCAAGCCGCAGGCCGTGGCTGAGCTGATCAAGCCGACCGGCGCGCTCACCTTCGCCTCGATCGCGCAGGCGATCGCATGCGCGATCCCCGAGAACGCGATCATGGTCGACGAGTCGCTGACCACCGGCCGCGGCTTCTTCCCGCCGACGGCGGCCGCCGCGCCGCACGACTGGCTCCAGAACATGGGCGGCTCGATCGGCTTCTCGACGCCGCTCTCGATCGGCGCCGCGATCGCCTGTCCGGACCGCAAGGTCATCACCATGGTCGGCGACGGCAGCGCGATGTACACGATCCAGTCGCTGTGGACGCAGGCCCGCGAAAATCTCAACATCGTTACCATCGTTTTCGCCAACCGCATTTACCAAATCCTGCGCGGCGAGTTCGACAATGTCGGCGCCGGCGAACCCGGCCAGCGCGCCAACGACATGCTCCGCCTCGACCGCCCGACGCTCGATTTCGTCGCACTGGCAAAGGGCATGGGCGTGCCCGGCCGCGCCGTCGCCAATGCCGACGAGTTCAACAAGGCGCTGACTGAAGCCGTCGCCGAGCCGGGGCCGCGGCTGATCGAAGTCCAGATGTAGGGGAGGCGCACGTACAACGGAGCGCCGAGAGCCCGGAGGCACGATGCAGACCGAGCTGAACAAGGTGATCGCGGCGCTCCGGGACTTCTACGCCCAGGAAGGATTTTTGTTCGAGAAGGATATCGGCGAGCGTGCCGTCACGCACCGCTTCGCCGTCTATCTCGAGCGGCAGTTTTCAGGCTGGGCGGTCGACTGCAACTATGACCGGCTCGGCGAGCGCACGCTGCATCTGCCGCACGGCACGATCATCTCGACCGACGATCATCTCGGCAAGTCGATCTACCCCGACGTCGTCGTGCACCAGCGCGAGATTCCGAACAATCTGCTCACCGTCGAGATCCGCAAGGCGAGCAATCACACGCCGCTGGAGCACGATCAGCACAAGCTGAGAGCGCTGACCGATCCGCATGTCTGGTTCGCCTATTGGATCGGCGTGCTGCTGGTGCTGGACCGGCACAACGTGACGATGTCGGAGGTTTATGTCAGCGGCCTTCTCGATCAACCGCTGTCGCTCTGGTTCGCGGAGCGGTTAAAAGAGAGCGGTCTCGCGGGCGCGCATTAGCGCGTGTACTCCTAAACGTCAGATATTCCGTACCAGCAAGAGGTCGCGGGCGCGCTAACCCGCGACCTCATCGTTGGCTTTCTAAGGCTATCTCTCGGCTCTTTCGTCCGCGCGTGCCCCTGTTCCGTATACCGCAATGCATCCGGTCAAGCAGTTGGGAAACACATTATTGGCGCCAAGCGGAACGAACACATGATTGTTTTCCGCATTGGCAGCAACCGAATGGGCGGTGCTCGCTGCGTGAACGAGCGGGCCCGTGGTCACCGCAGGCACGTTGAAGGTAGGCACCAGCTGCTTCAGGGTCTTATCGCGCGCATCGATGACGCCGAGTATCGCAGCTCCCTGAGCGGTCAGGGGGGGTGCGCCGATGACCTCGGTCGGACGCAACGGGCTGGTCGAGGAGGCCGTGTAGTAGTTTCCGTCACCCTTGTTGAACCATACCTCGTCGCCAACACCGACGCCGGGCACGATCTTGTCAATTGCACCCGTCCTGGCGTCGAGAATTACCTGAATCGGCGCCGCCGTCACGTTCTTGGTCGAATTCCAGAGATTGCCCGCGGTATCAAAAACCGTATTGCAGCCAGCGAGCAGATCGACGTTGGGACCTACGGTAAGGCCTGCCGGTTGGCAGAACTCGATCGGATATTGCACTTCCACGGTGCCGGCAGGTGATATCCGAATGACGGCCCCATCCTTGGCATTCGGGCCTACCTGCGGAATCGACAGATAGAACTTGCCCGTCACCGGCTCCCACACCGGCTGTTCGGCACCATTGGTCGCGTCGACCCCGGTATGCGACGTGTCAAACGTTATTCGCTTTCCGACCGTGAGGGCACCGGTCGTCTTGCTGACGTGGATCAACGTCACAAAGGGTGGCGTGTCGGCGTTGTTGATGACAAGCAGCAGTCCGTCGTTGGCGTCATATGCCAGTTCGTCCGCACGGAGGCCCGGTGCGCCGCCGGTAGATACGTCGCCCACTGTATTGCCGGTCCTGAGATTGATCGAGACCACGCGGCTGTTGGCGTCGGTCACGAAGAGCCACGGAAACGCCGCAACCACTCCGTTGGGCCCGGAGGTGCCGTTGTCGCCGGTAAAGCCCTTGAACGCCGGCTTGGCACTTATCTGCGAAATCAGCGCGTTTGTTCTTGCATCGACGACATCGACGACGGCGTTGGAGCGATCGGCAAGATAATACGTCTGCGTCGTCTGATCGACGAAGCTGATGTCGAACACGTACATGTTGCCGCCGGTCATGTTCGCCTTCGTTCCAGGGATGGGAACGGTCGTCAGCAAACGGACCGCCCCGTCCCTTCCCTGACCCTCCATCGAGAATGCGTCGGTTGCAAACATCACTGCCACGATGATGCTGACAGCGGTGCACAACAATGTTCGGTGTCCAAGCATTGCTTCGCTCCCTTGTTTGTTTCGAGCCGGTTCTCTCGGCTCCCGGATACCCTTCTCCTTTCTGGATGAAAGTTCAACCAAAGGTTTATGTCGGGCGCGGTGTTTTGGAGCTGTGATGCCGGCAGGGCGCCTGCGTGAATCCGTTGTTGTGACAAGGCCGATATGGCGGCATGTCGGTTTCAATGTCGCCCTCTGAGCGCACACCGGACGCGACGCGCTTGTGAGTCCACGCGCTGGAGACGGATGAGTTTTGGTTGAAGCGATGCGCTCGGGACTCGATTCACCTCTCCCCGTCGGGGAGCGATGAACCACACAAAGCCGCCCGCGCGATGCGAGCGGCCTTCGCGTCGTCAACCGTCACCAGCTCAATGCAGCGCAGCGCCCTGGCCCAGCGCGTAGGTCACGAGATCCCTCAGCCGGAAATCGGGGCCGGTCACCGGCGCCCAGTTCGGGTCGAGTGACAGCATCGAGGAGGCGTCGCCGAACATCAGGCCGAGGAAGACTTCGGCGACGACACGTCCGCCGACCGGACCGAGTTGCGGTGTGTTGATGCCGCTCGCCGGCGCGCCGGTGGCAGTGATCGTGACCGGGGTCGAGAACTGGCGCGCTTCTGCGAGGATGTAGGTCCAGAGCGGGCAGTTGCCCTTGAATACGCCGTTCGCAATCGAGGAGATCGGAACCTGCGGATCGCCGGTCGGGTCGGGGTTGTCGACGGCCCGGCCGATGACGATCTGCTCGTCGGTCAGCGGCGTCAGGTGCATCGCCCTGGCCACCGCCTGGCCCGAAGGCAGCCCGAGCCGCCAGCTGCGTTCGAGATTGCGAAGCGCCAGCGATGACGGATTGGAGGCGACCTCCGGCGGCAGCTTGCGCAGCGGATCGACCAACGAGGTGTCGATGCGGTAGGCGAGTTGGAGCCGCCGCTTGTTGTCCGGATTGGTGCTGTCGTCCTCGACGCCATAGGCGCGCGTGTCGATGTCGATGAACCGCCCCCAGTCGATGGCGCGTCCCGGACCCATGGCGCGGAAGCCGGTCAGCGCATTGTTGTCGGGGTTGTTGGGATCGGGGAAGATCTGCAGCAGCATGTTGTCGGCGTCGTTCAGCCGATAGCCGGGCCGGATCATCGAGTGGCCGAGCCGGTAGGCTGCGACCGAAAACTCGACCGGCATGAATGGAAAATTCTTCCAGTGATAGTAGGCGAGCCTGCTGCGGTCGTAATGGCCGCCGGTCCTGAGATCGTTCAGCACGCCGGCATTGACGATGCGCGGCAGGAAGTCGTTCAGCACGACGTATTGATAGTGGAAGCGCACGCGCTGCTGCACGGCCTCGAAGGACAGCCCCTCATTGTCGTCGACCATGCGGTTGTGGAAGCGCAGCATCAGTCCCTGAAACTGCGAGACGATGCTGTTCTCGTCGTTGCGGGGATCGCCGATCAATGCGCGGCCCTTGAAGCGCGGCAGGTCGCTGGCGTTGGACACGCCGGTGCCGGTCAAGGTTTCGCCGAGCAGAAACTTGCCGCTGCTGTCGTACATGTAGGGCTGGTCGTTCGGACCGCGGCCGTAGAGATTGTCGAGATCGAGCGCCGGCGTGCGGAAATCGACGAGCCCGTCCGGATCCTGCTGCTTGGTCAGCGAGCTCACGGGATCGAAGGTGATGTCGTGATCGATGAACTGGCCGAAATAAGTGTAGAGCGCGGGAATTCCGCTCTCCTCGGCATCGGGGCCGTCTTTGGGAGGGTCGAAATCGCCGACCATGTTGTCGGCGAGCGCCGCGAGATTTGCGATGTTGTCGGCCTCGCTCGGGCCGAATTTCGCCGGCGTCAGATTGCGGAACATGCGGCCGAAGCGGCCTTGTGACAGCGGCGAACGGGTGGCGTTGAGACCGCGCGGCGTAATGGCGTGACGACTGCTCATAAAGTACCTCCATGAAAAGTTACGACGGCAAGCAACTAAAGTTAAAGTTGTACGTTATACACTATGCATGTGAGGCTAGATCGCGGAATTCGGCGTCGCAATGCGCTGCTTCACACATCGCGCGACGTCGATGGCGTTCGACGAGCGCGCGTTGCGGTCAAGCCGCGGATGCGCTTTGCAAATTTTTCCCGCAGCAATGCCGAATAACATTCTCGTCATCGAAAATCTCGACCCGAAGCAATGTCAGCTTCACCGACCTAATCGGCAGGTGTTTTGCCATCGCGAACATCGTGTTCGCGTAAAAATTGCATTGGCGCGCACACGCCGCCTCGTGGACACTGTGATCTCGGCCACAGTTTGCAGCCCGGCTCCCGCCTATCCTCCGCGGACTTGCACGCGTCGATCCCGCGGGACTAGGCTTCCGTCATTGGGGATCAGGCATTTTGGAGGTTCTGATGCAAAAATCATATTTGCTGGCTGCGACTGCGGCACTGGCGCTCATCATGCAGACACCGCTCGCGCTCGCGCAGAGCGCGCCCGCCGCAGGCGGCACGCCGCCGGCCGCCGCGGCCACCACGACGGCGCCTGCAGCGACCACTGCACCGGCGGCAACCACCACGCCGGCTGCGACCACCGACACTTCGACGGCGCCAGCCGGCCCGAAGAAGAGCGCCGACAAGAAGCCGGCGAAGAAGAAGATGACGCGGCAGCAGGAGATCGACCATTCGGTCGACAGCGGCACCGTTCCGGCGCGCTATCGCAGCTCCGTGCCGAAGCAGTACCAGCAATATATTCCGTTCGAGAAGCAGTGACCGATCGCACCGCGGCACGAGGGGCTCCCCGACGTGGTGGAACCGGACAACAGCCACGCAGGAGCCAAGCAGGAGCCAAGTAGCAGCGATGGCTCGATCAGCCGACCCCTGTGGCGGTCTACGGTGCCGGTGTTAAAGTAGGCCAAGCCGGGGGGAGCCGTGATGAGTGACGATGCGAGGGATGCTGGCCTTGTGGCCATGATCAGCAGCATCCTGGGAGGCAACAAGCGCGCAGAGGCCGCCAGCCCGCCGCCGCTTGCTGACTTCATGCCGGTCGCGCCGGCGGCCGCACCGTTAGCGGACGTAACGCAAATCCCGGAAGCGGAGTCTCCGAAGCTCCAGGATGCATCCGATCAAGCGGTGGCGGCTCCGAGGCCGGTTGCGCCCGGTCCACCCCTGACACCGGACGGCAAGCGGCTTTTGCCGGCGGACGCGATTGCCGGTCTCGTGCTCGGCGAATTGCGCAAGATCGAGGGTTTTCCGGCGTCCGGCGTCTCGGTGACGGTCTACGGCTATCGGCACTGGAACGCGATGATCACTTTCGCGCCGTTCTCGACCACGTTCCAGAACGCGACCCGGTTCCGTCAGGCATTGCCAGATCTCGTGTTCAAGCTCCGTCGTTTCGTCGAACTTGAGATATAGGTCTGGTACAGCCGTGACCCGAAACTGTTCGACAGGATATTCGAATTGAGCGTCGCCTTTACCAAGGAAGAAAGTGCCGAGACCGCCTCCGAGACACTGCTGCCGGATCGCCCGATCTCGCCGCATCCGAACCTCGTGACCGAGACAGGTTTGCAGGCGCTGCAGAAGCAGTTCCAGGACGCGCGCGAGGCCTATGAAGCCGCGCAAGCCATCGATGATGTCAACGAAAAGCGCCGGCAGTCGGCTGCGCCCCTGCGCGATGTCCGCTACTTCGCGGAACGGCTGCGCACCGCGCAACTGGTCTCCAATCCGGCGTCGAACGAGACGGTCGCCTTTGGCAGCAGAGTGACGTTCAGCCGCACCGACGGCCGCGTGCAGACCTACCGTATCGTCGGGGAAGATGAAGCCGATCCGAAGGCCGGCTCGATCTCGTTCGTGTCGCCGGTCGCGAAGTCGCTGATGGGGAAGGCCGTCGGTGACGTCGTCGGCTCGGGAACACAGGAGATCGAGCTTATCGAGATCGCGTAACGAGATTACGGAGCGATCCGGGCTCCCCGTTTCATCTCGCCGTCAAGCAAAAACCTTAAGTCGATCATAATTTGAAGCAATCCTGGGCTTTGGAACTGTCGGGCAACTCTGCATGAAGTGAGGTTCGATCATGTCGATGAGCAAGGCCTTCAATGAGCGTCTAACGGAACTGAAGTTTCATCCCGCCGTTCTCGCGGTCAGACAAATCAAGAAACGGCTGGCCGATAGCGGACCGGCACTGCGCCTCAAATTCAATACCCAGAAGCGCGACGAGATCATCGGGGAATACAAGCGCGGGTCGAGCGTGCAGGACGTCATCGATTTCACCAAGCAGCATATGGGCACCGGCTCCTGCCAGATCGAGACGGAGATCTCGTCGGCCCTCGACTACATCGCGGAGTCCGCTCCGAAGCTCGTCGTTGAAATCGGCACCCTGAACGGCGGAACGTCGCTCCTGTTCGGACGATTTCTTCCGACGATGGAGACGATGATCTGCATCGATCTGCACGTGAAGAACAAGGAAATGCTGAAGCTGCTTGCGACGCCGAAGCAGCAATGGACCTTCTTCGACATGCCGTCCTACGCGGATGAAAGCGTCAAGCGGATCGAGAAGTTTCTCAACGGCAGGTTGATCGACACATTGTTCATCGACGGCGATCACCGCTACGAAGGCGTCAAGCAGGACTTTCTCTGCTACCGGCATTTCGTTCGCGAAGGCGGCATCATCCTGTTCCACGACATCTGCGAGTCCAGCGGCAACACCAGCGCCTGGGCCGGCGGCGTCCCGCAGCTATGGCGCGAATTGTCGCCGTTCTACGAGCACAAGGAATTCATTCAAAACCGCAGCCAGGAAGGCTTTGGCATCGGCGCGCTGAAATACACCAAGGCCGCGAATCCGTTTCCAGCGGCGTGATGTTGGTGGTGGCGCCGTTCGCATCGCGCGGACGGCGTGGCCGCTGACGGGCGCGGTCTCACCCCTTGCTCCGTCATTGCGAGCGCAGCGAAGCAATCCAGTCTGCCTCCGCGGGCGCACTCTGGATTGCTTCGCTGCGCTCGCAATGACGACGGGCGGTGCGCCCACGGGAACGTCACCTCTGCGATCTTGTAGCTCGAGTAGGGGTTCGTTGAGCGATCGTGCCGCAATCGCTGAAACTATCCCGGATCGGCCCAAATGCCGCCGGTGAGCTTCATCCCAAACCTGACGCGAGCATCTTCAATGAAAGCCGGCAATGTCTCCGCGGTGCTTGCCACGCAAGGCGGCTTACCTCCAACCGGCATAATGAAGCCCTTCCTTCCTACCCTGAAGAAAATCCCGACCCCGCGCGATGGTTCGTTCGACGCCAGCAGGGTGAATCCGCCGGCCGGCTCCCAAGGAAAATGCGACACCATCGCATCCTGAAGGTATTCGAGCTGCCGCGAAATCCGGGCGTCAACAATGCGAATGACGCAACCACTGATCGCTCCAACGGTCGGTTGTTTTCGACCTACACGATCTCGCGAGAGTGCTTCCATCGCATCTGAAATGACGGAGAATTCTTGCTCTTCCGGACTGATGGGGTCAGATCTTACTGTTCTTCCGTTCTCATCGATCGTATGTCGCTCGAGTGCGCCCTTATAGGCTTGCTTTAGCTGCAACAACCGAGTCCATTCTTCTCCATCTCCAATGTGTGCGTTACTTGCCTGTCTTACTTCGCCGTTTTCAATTACAAACAGCTGCTTCTTCTGTTCGTTTTTTAGGACAAAGAAGTCCATATTGGCGAGCTTCTTGGATGCGAGCCATGCGACCGAGTCGATTGTAGGATCATTCAGAATTTCCAGCTTCAGGGCGGTGACCGCGGAGTACGCGGCATCGAAGTTTCCGGCAAAAGCAACTGCAAGTTCCCCGGAGAGTATTTGGATCTTGAGGCTGTGAAATTCGCCGTTGACGGGGCCGATGTCGCCTTCGAGCTGGAAATGAGCGTGGCTCAGGAGTGTGTCCCCCACCATGAAGCAAATACCTGGACTGGCATGTGCTACCACGAGCGTCATATTGTTCTCTCTCGTGAATGCTGTTTTGCTGTCAAATGAATGCCTTCCTGATTTGCCATGAGCTCGCAAACCAATGACACGATCGGGCCACGGCATCGGTCTCATCGTCCGATAGGCTGTTGTCGAATGGTGCCATCATGCCCCTGTTTTGCCCGACGGAGCAAGTGGTGTTTCGGAAAAGTCGTAATCCGCTGATCCGACTGACATCGGCTACTGTGCATGGGGTTGTTTTCGACATTTTAACGGGACGGTGACGAAAGCCGCCCGTGTCGGGGATCGTCCGCAACCAGCAGGTTTCAGGATGATGAATGGTGGGCGCACAAGGGATCGAACCTTGGACCTCTCCCGTGTGAACCACAATCTGTAGACCCGAGCCAACCAAATCCGGCCATAGTTGAAATGTAAAAACCTCTTTGATTGGTGTGGTTATGGGCTTGTTTGGCCATAAGAGCCCATAGGTGGCCTCGCTACATTCTGTATGCCCCCGTTGTGCCCGCCGTGGATTTTCCCTTGGGGCACAAAAAACGAGGGGGGTCTGAGACCCGGTTCTGTTTGGATTATTGGATCCTTCCTGCGCGGGCACACGGCAAGGGGAAGGTCTGAGGCCCGGTTCTGTTCGAGGGCTGACGTCCTTCTTGCGGGGGCACACCGGGCCATAGAGAGAGGGAAGGGATCATGACGGCGCCGGCCAACCAGCTGACACTCACCGATGCGGTGATCCGCAAGGCAACGCTGCCGCCGGGTAAGGCGCAGCATTATCTCCACGACGACAAGCTGCCCGGCCTGGCCTTGCGCATGCGCGCCACCGGCGGCCGGACCTGGGTTTACCTCTTCTCCAAGCCGGGGGTAAGGGGGACCCAGCGCAAGACCCTCGGCGCGTGGCCCAAATATAATGAGAAGGCCGCGCGCAAGGCTGCCACCATCGCCGCAGGCGAGGTCGTCAAGGGCTTGGACCCGAACGACGCGAAGCGCGAGGCGAGGCGGCTGATGGCAGCCGAGAAGCAGCACACCACGCTCGCGACCCTCATTGTTGAAGAAGGTCCCTATCAGACGTCCTTGACCGAACGTCAAGTCGTCAACTGGAAGCCAGCAATGTCGGCGCTCAGGCGCGGGCTCAAGGATCACGCCGAGAGCGGCGTGGGGGACCTGACGCGACGACAAATCATGGCTGCGGTCGACAAGATTGCCAAGACCGGCAAGCGCGGTGCAGCCAAGGACCTGCGCAAGCACGTGCATACCTTGCTCGAATGGTGCGTCGGCGAGGGCTATGTCGAGCACAACGTGCTCGCCGGCTATCGCGCGCCCAAGGAAACCCGCGCGCAGAGAGTCGGGCGCCGAACAAAGGGCCGCGCACTGACCGATGAGGAAATCATCAAGGTCTGGCATGCATCCGGCAAGCTCGGAGCTTTCGGCCTCCTGGCGCGCATGTGCCTGCTCGGTGGCCCGCGCCGCAGCGAGCCTACCATGATCGAGTGGCGAAAGCATATCATGGATGAGCGCATTACCTTTGATGCGGCATGGACCAAGATGGGGCTGCACCACGATGTGCCGCGCACTCACCTGGTGGACGAGGTGCTCACGGCCGCGAAACATTTCCAGCGGGCAACCTCCGACTATGTCTTCCCGTCACCGAAGACCGGCGGGCAGATGTCCGGCTTCACCAAGATGGTCAACCGCCTGGTCAAGGAAGCGAGCGTCGCCAAGTTCACCATGCATGATCTAAGGCGCAGCCTGCGCACCATCATGTCACGCTGTGGCTACGACAACGAAATCCAGCGCTTGTGTGTCGGACAAAAGCCAAGCGGAATCGATCAGGTCTACAATCATGACGAACAGTGGATCATCCGCAAGATGGCGTTCGAAGCGGCTCACGACTACATTGCGGAGTTGGTCGGCGCCAAACGGGTCGGCAAAATCGTACGCCTGCAGCGGACGAACCCGCTTGACCCGATCAAGGCCGAGCTCCTCGGCCGTCTCCGTGAGCATTATGCGGCTGAGGCGTCTTAGTGGTTTTATGGCGCTTGGCCAGATAGTCGCGCACGCGTCTACACGATAGAGCGGCCGGCCATCGACGTAGCGCCATTTCAGCGGGTGGTTCGGATCACGCCGCCACTGCTCCAGTGCGCCAGGCGTGCGCCGGATAACGGCGGCCCCCTCTAATGCCGTTAAATTGGAGCTGGCCGGCAGCGCATCGATATCGAACGTCGCGGGCGGCGGCACGCCACGATTCTTGCGACGCCGCTTTGTGGCAGGCGGCATCTCACCACTACTTGGCGGCCCTATCGCCTCAGTCGGAGGCTTTTCGTTTTCACCGTTCATGCCTCCGCCCCAAACCCTGATCCGGTTGAGGCAATGAGATCGCAGACGTCAGCAGCAATACAGAAATCGAGGGCGCGGGTATGGCTGCTGGGTAGGTGTGGCGTACAAATAGGGCGAATCGTGCCTGTTCTCGGAGGGGTTCCCGATTAATCAAAATCCTTGCCCAAGCTCGGGGGCGTCGGGATAGTAGGTTAGAACAAGCGCCCAGCCTGCGGGGCCTTATCCGCAGGCTATTGCGAGGTCACCGATCCGACGTGTTTAGGCTGCGCGAGAGCTCGCTCGAGCACTACCTCCATGGCTCGATGTTCAGTGGGCCGCTGGCTGTTGGAATGGCGCCGACCTGTGGCGTTGCCTCAAGGCGCAGGGATTTAGAGGCTCGGTGCGAGTCGTTGCCGAATGGGCGACACGCCGTCGGCGTGCCGAAATGCCCGATGCTCAGAGCCTGCAGCGCGTGCCGTCCGCGAGAACTATCGCCCGCCTGATGACCAATGGCCGCGATACGTTATCAAAGTCAGAGACCGTCACCATTGCGGCGATTGAGCAAGGCGTTCCTCTCCTGGCGGAAGCTCGAGAGATCATAGCCGCTTTTCATGCGATGATCCGCAAGAAGGCTCACGGAGAGCTTGAGCCATGGTTGGAACGAGCATGCGCAAGCCTCGTCATGTCTTTTGCCAACGGCGTAATCAAGGACAAGGCCGCCGTCAGCGCAGCGATCACGACGTCCTGTTCCAACGGACAGACCGAGGGTCAGATCACCAAGCTCAAACGGGTCAAGCGCCAAATGTACGGACGCGCCAAGCTCGACTCGCTGCAGGCTCGGCTAATCGGCGCCACATGACCAGTGCTGCACCAAAATTGCGTCAGAGTCCTTACTTATTTCCATGCCGAAACACAGTTGACCCTCCGCGACGGCCAAATCGTTCAGCTTCGGGCGCCGCACAGGCCGCGATGGTGCGAGCCGCTCATCAGGGCTCGCTCTGCCAGCAAGGCGCTGCCGCTTTGGCGCTTCCAGTTGTAGCCGAGCCGTTCAGATGCGCCGCGGCTAACTCCTGTGCGTTGTAGTGTGCAAATCGGACAGATCGGATGCGCTGTTGGCAAGCTCGTAACACGCCGTGCCCGTGCTCACTTGGCCCCGTGTGCAAAGAAAAGACGAAGGTCGGCGTGAAGGCGCGCCAGCGTCCGGCCCGGGGAGTTTCCAAACGTCTCGATGCCGCGCTCGTCGTGGATGAAATTGGCAGCACCGGTGGTCATACCCGCCGCGAGCAGCGCTTTTAATTCTTGCTTGAACTTCGGGCACAGACCGAATCTCTCCGGCATCAAATCGCCGGCAAAACTGACATCATGAGCGAGTTCACGCATCGGACAAGCGGATAGGGTCAACTGATGGAGAGTTGCGCCTCAATGCGGCTGTGCTAGTACGCCCACTCGCGAATCGAGGAGCGAAAAGTGGCGAAGAAGGTGAAGAAGACGGCTGCGAAGAAGAGACCTGTGCGTCGCGAATACACAAAGGCTGACGTGAAGGAGCTGCGCGCTCATTCGAAAGCGAAGACTCCGGTTGCGAAAATTGCGAAGCTCACAAAGCGCTCCGAAGGCTCACTCCGCCAAAAGGCGCTCAAGCTTGGAATCCGGCTCGGTCATCAGCGCTAGAAGGCGGCATCATGACGCGCTTCAATAAAGTGTTCTCGACCAGAACGTTGTTGCAAATCATCTGCGTTCTTGTCGCTGTTGTCACAATGAAGTTGTTGAGCGCTCACTATGACTTCAGCTGGGCAGCCGCAGTTGCGGTTGACTAGAAGAACATCTTGGCAGGCTGAGCAGAAAAGAAGTACGCCTAGTGGCGAGCTATCACGCGGCGTTCAAACGTACGAAGTAATGGCGCCTCCAGAACCGCAGGCAAACGAGACAGTCAAAAATCTAGTGTGGACGATTTCCCCATATGTGCTGCAGGACTCGAACCAGCAACCAGGCCGTGATGAGCGGCCCTGCCTGCTCGAAGATCACGGACATTGTGGTTTTTCGTGGCGTCGCCTGACGATCTTCCACGTTCGTTCACGGTGTATCGGTGGTTAAGTGGTGGTTGGACATCGTCAGCCGCTCTGTCGAATGAGCGCGGCAAATGCGTGGCAAGCCGGAGGTTCAATCGTGCCTGACGATGAGATCGACAGAAATGTCCCTCAGGCTTGGCCATGTTTTGGGATTGGCGGGACCGCTTCCGGTTGAGAAAACCCGGAGCTTGCTCGGATCAATGGCTTCGTAGACAACGACCGATCCGAATTCGAATGCGAGATATCGCATCAGCTGTTCCGCACTCATATCGCCGCGGTCTGCGATTCTACCACGGACGAGATTCCAGGCGTTCGACCAGTCAATATGCAGAATTTGCGGAAGGTCTTCTGCACGTATAGCGAAGCTTGCCAGCTTCACGTCGTTAGCGGATTATCCGGCAACGAATTGCACACTCCAGCCGGACATTCCTTTTGCTCCGAGCGGGTGAAGGCACAAAATATGATCGCTGACCACCAAGTCCCGCAGATCCTCCGGGATCGGGGCATCGCGATTGGGCTTGAGACCTTGCTTACTTATAGAGTCAATGTTCACCTCGGGACTGGTGTGAATAAACCAGCCGAAATTAAGCAGCATCGCCTTTCGAAGGCTAAAATGGTCTCTGAATAAATCTTCTCGCATTGTTCTTTCTTAAAATTCATATCTGATGCTGGATTTCGATACGCTATACTTATCAGCATCGAGATATGATTAGTAGTCTAATCATAGCTTGACAACGTGCAGGAAATTGATACATTATCCTAATCAACCGCTAGCTTTGATTAGGATATTGTGTCGTGGGCTACAAAACTGAAGACCTGATCCAGGAGATACGAGACCGCAGGACCGAAGCGGGCGTCAGTCAGCGCGCGCTGAGCGCACGCTCAGGTCTGACGCAAGGCCATATCTCCCAGATCGAGACGGGAACGCTAGAGCCAGGCCTCTCCAGCTTTATCGACATGGCGCGGGCGCTTGATCTTGAGGTCGTGCTGGTGCCGAAGAAATTCCTGCCAGCGATACAGGGTATCCTTCGTCAAACACAGGCTGAACCATTGTCCCCTGAAGGGGGGGGCGCGGCGCTCCGGGAGATTGCCCGCGGCGAACGTTTGGTCATCAAGCAAAAACTATTGTACGGCAGTTCGGCCGATCTTGACCGGATCGCTGACGCCCTCCGTTTTCTGAGGCAGGTTCCTCTCCGCAAACAGGACCTTCAGATCGTCAGTCACGCGATCAATACGCTGAAGCGCTTTCAGGCCAGTCCGCAATCGAAAGACACCGTGGCGGCCATCGCGGCAGACCTGCAACAGCTTCGCAACCGGATCGCGCACAGCCCATCGGAAGCGCCACGTTCGGCTTACGCCATAGATGATGAGGACGACGATGCCTGAGGTATCAGTCCTGAATGTTCATCTCCACGGCAAGCCCATCGGTACGCTCACACACATCCAGGGCGACAGAACGCTCTTTGCGTTCAATCAGGAGTATATCGACGATGCCGACCGTGCGACGTTGAGCCTGTCCTTCAAAGATCAATTCGGGGAGCTCATCACCGCTCTCAAACCCGTCCAGCAAGTTGTCCCGCCGTTCTTTTCAAACCTGCTGCCGGAAGGGCCTTTGCGCAAATACCTGGCCGAGCGGGCTGGCGTGAACGCGCAGCGCGAGTTCTTTCTGATCTGGATGCTTGGCCGCGACCTTCCTGGGGCGCTTTCCGTACACCCCGCTGAAGGCGAGGAATTGCCTCCTCAAGTGGAAGCGGAGATAACGCCGGAAGAGCGCCGCAACATGCTGCGCTTCTCCCTGGCAGGGGTGCAATTGAAGTTCTCCGCGCTTACAGACGGCACCAAAGCGGGCGGTCTCGTCATTCCCGTGGAAGGCGTCGGCGGATCATGGATCGTCAAGCTGCCGTCGCAGCAATATGCGGGCGTGCCGGAAAACGAATATTCGATGATGACCATCGCGAGAGGGATGGGCATGGACGTGCCTGACCTCCAGCTTCTGGATCTGGATACGATCGACGGCCTCCCTGAGGGCATCGGTGAACTTAAAGGGCAGGCGATGGCCATCAAGCGGTTCGACCGCCGCGATAAAGGCCCGGTGCATATTGAAGACTTCGCGCAGGTGTTCAGCGTCTACCCCGATGATAAGTACAGGCACGCCACGTACCGCCGCATAGCCGGGGTCCTCGGCATCGAGACCGGCGACGCTGATGTGGCTGAATTCATCCGCCGGCTCGTGTTCAGCACATTGATCGGAAATGCGGATATGCATCTCAAAAACTGGTCCCTGATCTACGCAGACGAGCGGACGCCAACGTTGTCACCCGCGTATGACTTGCTTTCGACCATCCCTTACATCGCTGACGAAACGATGGCGCTTAAATATTCTCGTAACAAGAAAATGGCGGAGTTTTCGAAGGACGAGCTGAAGCACCTTGCGGCTAAAGCGAGGATTTCCGAGAAGCTCGTACTCGATACCGCTGCCGAAACCGTCGCGCGCTTCAACCAGGTATGGGGCGAACAGAAGACCAAACTTCCGTTGGAGAAAAAGGTCGTCGAGATGATTGACGCGCATGCTGCGTCGATACCAATTTACAGCGAGCTCTAGCATGGCTTATGAGTTCGGTAATCTCTCCCCAGCCGATTTTGAAGACCTCGTCCGCGACCTTATCGGCCGCGAATTCGCGGTTCGGTTCGAAGCTTTTGCGCCAGGTCCCGACGGCGGCATGGACGGCCGTCACGTTAAAGGGACATCGAAAACGATACTTCAGGCAAAGCACTATGCGAGGTCCGCATACGCATCGCTCAAGTCCCAGATGAAGCGGGAGCGTGCGTCGATTGACAAGCTGGCGCCCTCCCGGTACCTGTTGGCAACGTCTTGCCCGCTTACGCCTGCCAACAAGTCCGAGCTTGCCGGACTCATTGGCCCCGCACTTCTAAGCGAAGCGGATATTTTGGGGCCTGGTGACCTGAACACCCTGCTCAGGAAATATCCTGAAATCGTCAAATCGCACATCAAACTCTGGTTGTCCGATGCCGCGGTCCTGGATCGCGTCGTGCACTCCGCAGCCCACGCATTCAACAAGATCACCAAAGGGGAGATTGAAGCCAAGGTCAAAGTGTATGCACCGAACCCAAGCTTCGACGGCGCGCGCGATACACTTGAGGCCAACCACGTTGTCATTATCTCGGGGCCTCCGGGCGTCGGTAAAACGACGCTGGCAGAAATGCTTTCCTATGCGTACATCGCCGAGGGCTGGAACCTCTTCGCGATCCGCAGCCTTGAAGATGGGCTGGCCGTAATTGAGGATAAGGATAAGCAGATTTTCCTGTTTGACGATTTTCTTGGAAAAGTTGCGCTGGACCGAAGCGCTCTCGCTCACAAAGATTCTGAGCTGGCACGATTCATCAAGCGTGTTCGCAATTCGCCGAACGCCCGCTTCATCCTGACTACAAGAGCCTACATCTTTGCGGAGGCCCGTCAGGTTTCCGAGTACTTGGCGGACCGACGGCTCGATATCAGCAAATATGTTCTTGATGTCGGAATATACACCCGCCGCATCAGAGCGCGCATCGTCTACAATCACCTTCTTGTCGCGGGTACGCCGGCGCGCCACATCGCGGCGCTCATCGAAAGCGGCGCTATCACCAAGATCGTCGATCATAAGAATTACAATCCGCGCATCATCGAGTGGATGACTGATACAGCGCGCATCGCCGACGGCGGCGCTGGAACCTATCCCGCATCCTTTCTTCACGCGCTCGACCATCCGGGTCAGCTGTGGGATATCGCTTTCCGGACCCATATCTCAAAAACGCGTCAGCATCTGCTCATCGCGCTGTTTTTTAGCTCCGAGTACGGTGTCAGCATCGGCAATTTGCGGGATGCTTATGAAGGATTGCATCCACGTCTTTGCGCCAAATACGGCGAAAGCCACGGCCCAAAGGATTTCGAAGAATCTCTCCGAATATTGGAAGGAGACTTCATCACAATCAGAGGCACGCAGGTAGGCTTCGTCAATCCTTCACTGAGGGACTATTTGACGGAATATCTTGCTGACGAGAATATGCTGCTGGAAATTGCGCGTTGCGCGCGGCAAACCGATTGGGCGAAAGAAGTCTGGAGGTTTGCGAAGCGTCTGAAGCTGTCTGATGAGCTGCGGACACATTTGGCTCTCTCATTCATCGAACTAGCACAGCGACTTCCCCAGCTTCCAGTCTGGTTCATCGTTCCTGGCGAACACGGTTCCGTTCGTTACCCGAAGGGCCTTTCCAATACAGATCGCATTGAAATGGTGCTCGAATGGTGGGACGCGACCAAAGATCATCGGTTGGCTGACATTGCGCTGGAGCTGGCCCGATCTCCCGTCGATGGTCTTGATCCCTGGCGCGATGGCAACGAAGTGATCGGATTAATCGGCAGGCTTCGGGATGGCGATTATTTTTACGAACTTCCACACGCGTTCGAAATCGCCGATTTTCTTGAAACCGCGGCTGTCGCGATGGTCGAACAACACATGACCTCGGAGGAGCTTGAAAGAATTTCGGATGCGGCTGATCAATGGAGCCACCATTTAACAGATAAGATACTTAACGCTGTCAATGATGCGATTAGGCATGAGATCGATACTGTCGGTACTGTCGTCGAGGAAATGGATTCGCAGTCTACCCTTAACAGCCACATCGATACGATTGAGAAACTTTCGAAGCGCGTTGGCATCGGCGCGGACGTCGTTTCCAATGCGGTGGAAACCGTGAGGGATCGCATCACTGAGCTTGAAAGGGAGATAGAGGTCTCAAAATCTCCGTCATTTCAGAGCGGCGGGCCTCCGGAGAAAGATACGTTCGACGACGAGGCGTTGAAAAATCTTTTCGTTCCTCTTCTCCAGCGATAGCGACGGCTGGCTTTATGCGGCTATGAGATCTGGGCAATGAACGATTCTATCGAGTGTCCCAATTGATACGACTCGTTCGTCGAGCCAACCAGTATATCATCTGCACTTTCGAGTGCGAGCAGAACGATTTCGCGGGCACGGTTTCTATCGAGCGCCATGGCGGGCGTTGAAATTGTGCCATCGGCGGAGCAGCTCACATAGATTGCGGTTTCCCGGAGACGATTGATCGAACCGTCCGTAGCCTCCCGTTGCAGCCTCTCACAAGTCTCCGCACCCAAGATCTTCGGCAGACGGCCCATGAATGTTGCAGGGCGAACCGCCATGGCATGCTTTTTCATATGATTGCGAAGCGGGTCGCCCCACTTTTTTTGAGTGCCTTCGGGTTTCTGCACCCGGAAAGCGAGAAGTTCGGCTTTGGCTGTTTCCTCAAGCGCCGTTATCGCCAAGAACACACTTGTGCCGTAGGAACCGCGCTCGAATGCGGCCACGCTGTCCCCAAGCAGCACCAGCACATGCTGGCCGGCTGTATTGAAACCCAAGACCGGGTCGTCGCCGTATCCCGGACCGCCAAAGTCGATCGCGGCCTGTACAGCCGAAAAAAAATCAGAAGGCTCGTCGTCTTTGTTGGTCATGCTCTTACTGTTGTACTGTTAGAGCGCCCTGAAGCTTGGTTTTTCCCTCCGGCAAGGGCGCGTAGGGGCCATTGTCCCGAAGAAAATCGCGCCAGAACCGGATCACGACCTCAAACAACTGGTCCATCGGCAAAAACTTCGCATCGGTCGGACTCACCTCAATCGCAAGGTAGGACCTCCCAAACGGTCCCTGACCGTAGCCGCCCATTCCATAGCCCTCGATCTTTTGCGTACCTTCCGCTGCCTTCCTGATGAAGTGCTTGCTGCCGTTCGACAGCGACTGCACAAGCCCGTACCAGACCGTCTGTGTATCGATCCACCGCAAAAAGTCATGTATATCCCTGACGCCAAGCCTAGTCTTCAGCGCGGCGTCAGACTTGACAAAATCGCCCCAGACCCAATCTGCCATGTGATGCGCCGTGATCGCGCAATTCATGGCGTGGCGAGCGGAATCTGGCTGCTGCATAAAATCATCGAAATCCTCTAGCAGCTTCTGGTAGAAGTCTCGTGAGTTGACGATATCGAACATGCCGCGCTGCTCCGACGAAGATTCTGAGCGTCATTATATCCGCTTTCTTTACTTAGCGGCAGTCGTGACGCCAGACGGGCAGAAGAGCCCGCGCCAAGCGGCGCAAAGCATAAGAAAAGGCGACGACCGTGGACATTGTTAAGGCGAGGGTCCAGACAGACAAGACGCTCTACATACACGACGACCTGTCACAGGGCGCCACGTACTTCAGCGATAACATTCAGGATAAGCTGAAAAACGGAAGCAGAGACGCGATTGCCTTCGACGGCATGGCCTGCGCTCTGATGGTTGCCTTTGCATTCGAGGCAAATCTCAACTTCATGGGAATTATTTGCTGAGGTTCGGTAAAATCAGTTCCAGACTAGTCGTCGCTTTTTCGCTTGCGTGCTTTGACGGTCTTGGCCTTGGACTTCTTTGCAGACGATCCGTGCGATCGTTTTGCTGCCGTGGCTCGCGGCTTGGGTGTTACTCGTGGCCCCTTTGGAGATGTTTTCCTCCCTTTGGCTGGGGCTTTGTTTTGGCCGGCGCTCCGGGGCTCGCTGGCAGTGCCGGCGAGGTGGCGCTCGTCGTCTCCGCGGTTTTGAGCGGCTCGGGAGGATACGCCCGCTCGGGAAACTCGTGCTCCGCGTAGTTGGTACAAGGACCTTTGTACCCAATGAGCGCGAAGACGATATGATACATCATCGCGGTAACATTATGGACCTGATCGACCAATTTTTGATGGTCGATCTGCGAGGGATCGACCCCGCTTTTTGTCGGATGGACGCCGCGATTGCGCAACGCAGTCCAATCCTTCACGAGCGCCGGCAGCGTGCCGCCGTTTGCGGCAAGCGCGTTCAAGCGATCGAAGGCACGAATGGTCGTCAGGCCATTCATCATTCCGCGGATGCGCGGCGCGAATTCGCTGTGGTCCGCGTTGCCCGAGACCTGAGCGTTGACGAATTGTTGCAGCGCTTCCAGTTTCGTTTTCAGCGCTGGATCGAGTTCTTTTGGCAGCAGACCAGCCAGTCCCTCCACGGCGACACCGAGACCGATCGCCCAGGCGTCAAGCGCGTTGGCGCTAGCCTCGCACGCGTTGTGCAGATGGTTTGAGCAAGCGTGCCAATAGGCACCGGCGTCAGGGAGCACGAACGCAAGGTATGCTTCGAAGAGCTGCCACGAATGGCTATTAAAGGCAGGGCCCCAGCGCGATATCGGCGGCGGCAGATAGGTGCGATGGGATGATGGGTAACGCGAGTAAAGTTGAAGGTGCCGGTTCGGGCCTTCGATAACACGGACGCTGACGGTTTTAGCAAGCAGGAAGCGAATACTCTCCTCGATCTTGACTTCGAGATGGTCGGGCAGCGGGTCCTTAGACTTCACCTGAATAGCGAAACAGGTCTCTGCCTTCTTGACCTCGAAATCGAAACCGCAGACTGCGAAGTTCACTTGATTGATCAAACAGGGGATGTCAACCTTATCGAAATAATGCAGGCGCATCCCTGAGGCGGCCTTGCTGCGTTCACCGCGCTCACAATGGCCGATCGAGGCATGGATGATCGGATTCGGGTGATCCGCATGCCAATTGCCGTGCGGCAAAATATTTCTCGCCGTCCAGACGGACCCGTCCAGTGTTTTGCCCGTAAGCGTGAAGTAGTCCGCTTCCTTGTAGAGTGTGCCCGACTTGACGCGAGCGACGCTGTTGAGGTCCTTCATGAAATCGTTGTTCTTGGTCTCAACCGAATAGAGCTGGAGGGTGAGTCCCTCGGCTTCCGTCTGCCGGATGTAACCCGTGCCGCAGTACTCGACGGGATCTGTCGCCGTGTTCTGAACCAGCACGAGCTCGATGAAATCGATCTGGAGCGCGCCGCCCTGAAAATCCTTGATGATCTTGTCCATGCAGGCGCCCCCCTCGGTCGGCCGTCACGTTCGCCGTTCTCCCTATGGTACGGCACATAATAGAAGTTCGCGAGGCAGTTGTGTCGGCCGATCGAGTCCGACTAGGCGCCCGTTTCTGGTCGTGCCGCTCGCGCGCGGGTCTGTTCTTCCGCCTCGCGCTTGGCGACTGCGTAACGCAGGACGGATCGTGCGTCGGTTCCACATCGTGCTGGCGAAGATGGCGCTCCGAGGTCGGTCTGGCTTGGTTGGACGCGTAGTTTCGGCCCTCGTTTACGACCTCGCGACGCAGGATGATGAAGCGGTCTACCTTGGCCTCAACCCGAGGGACTCGAAACAGGGTCGCCATGGATGTCCGCACGGTCCCATGGGCCGATATGTGGGCTCGCAAAAGTAGCGTGGAATCCAAATAAGCGTATCGCGTGCGTCTGGCCACCAAACAGACTACCCTCGGGCTTGGGTCGATTCGCTTCTGCTTGGGGCGGATATCATGGGGGCATCATCATGAGAACAGCTTGGCGGATATTCGAGCGTTTTGCGCACTGGGTTGGCCTGTTGATAGCCATCGTGGCCATTGTAGCGGTTGGGGTGATCATTGGTCGACCCGCAGAGAAGAGCGGCTATCAGCCAAACTTTACAAACGTGGAGCAACAGCAAAAGCGCCTTGTGGTCTTCTTCGATGGCACCTGGAACAGCGTCGATAGCAACACGAACGTATGGCGCATGCGGGCGCTGTGCGCAGCGAAGAGCAAGGATGGAAAATCCCAGCTCGTTTACTATTCCGTTGGTGTCAACGGGTTCCTAGGCGGAGTATTCGGCCAAGGGCTCGATGATAACATTCGACTCGCTTACGAATGGCTTATTGAAAACTACAACGACGGGGATGAAATCTTCATCTTCGGATTTAGCCGAGGAGCCTTCACGGCTAGAAGCTTTGCGGGATTGATCGCCATTGATGGCATTCTGAAAGCTGGAGCGCCGATTGGCGTGGCTGAGCTGTTTGAGCGCTATAAGAAGGGAAACGAAGAGAGCATCTGGGATTTAAGAGACAAGGAAGCGGCTGGGGAAGTAAGCACGATGACGGAGCAGGAGAGATGGCTGCTCAAATACTCATTGCCGACAAAAATAAAGGTCGTCGGAGTTTGGGACACGGTAGGGTCGGTGGGATTGGCTGCTGGGAATATTCCCGGCATTAGCCGTTCTTCGTTTGATTATCTGCAAACCGGACTTCGCATCCACATTCTGAACGGTTATCATGCTCTTGCTATTGACGAGCACCGCAAAGACTTTGCTCCCACGCTCTGGGATGTTCATCATAAAGACCCGAAGAATCTTTCGCAGGTCCGCCCGCTCTCAGGTGTGGAGCAGCGGTGGTTCGTGGGCGCTCACGCAAACGTTGGTGGAGGCTACGAGACCGATCTACTTGCGCAAGCACCCCTGCGCTGGATGATGAAGAAGGCCGAATCCCAGGGGCTTTCGTTCCGTTCCGAAGTGGACCTTGATGGCGATGACATGACAGGAAAAATTTCCGATTCATATAAGTCGTTTGGATCGGGAGTGTACGCTTGGATTTTTCCGCCGCTTTATCGCACCATTGGCGAACAGCCCGACATTCGAGACGACGGAAGTCACGTTAATGTAAACGAGACGATAGATGCCAACGTGTTCAAGCGGTGGCGCGCCGACTCCACGTATCGTCCGGCCAATCTTGTCGAGTGGGCGCAGCGCAAGAAAGTTGATCCGGCTCAGTTTCAGACTTCCGTGCGGGCAGACGATCCTCGCGTTGGCGTATCGGACCCATAGAGGGTCGTAAAACCTGCGATCAACGCTGGTCCAACCGGCACGATGCTTTCGCCTAAGACGGACTTGATCGTTCCACCCAGAGGCGCTGTTTGGCTTACGACAATGTCGTCGCGTATCGCGAAAAGTCCTGCCAGATCGTTCGGAAGAAAATCCAGACCTTTCATGTCCATGATGGCATAGCCCCGCAGGTCATCAGGCTGCTTCCGAAAGTGCAGATTTCTTGCAAAGCCGGACAAGCCAGCGGCAAAAGGCCCGTGCAATTTCGGGATTGTCGGTCCTGTCCACCGCATAGGCGCCATACCGCCGCGAAACACTTCCAGCGCGCAACGTCCGACTATGTCTTCCCGTCACCGAAGACCGGCGGCCAGATGTCGGGCTTCACCAAGATGGTCAACCGTCTGATCAAGGAAGCGGCTGTCGCCAAGTTCACCATGCATGACTTAAGGCGGAGCTTGCGCACCATCATGTCACGCTGTGGCTACGACAATGAAATCCAGCGGCTGTGTGTTGGGCAAAAGCCGGGCGGAATTGATCAGGTCTACAATCACGACGAACAGTGGATCATCCGCAAGATGGCGTTCGAAGCGGCCCACCACTACATTGCGGAATTGGTCGGCGCGAAACGGGTCGGCAAAATCGTGCGCCTTCAGCGGACGAATCCGCTTGACCCGATCAAGGCCGAGCTCCTCGGCCGTCTCCGTGAGCATTATGCGGCTGAGGCGCCCTAGTGGTCCTATCGCACTTGGCCAGATAGTCGCGCACCGCATCGACACGATAGAGGGGCCGGCCATCGACGTAGCGCCATTTCAGCGGGTGGTTTGGATCGCGCCGCCACTGTTCCAGCGCTCCGGGCGTGCGCCGGATGACTGCGGCCGTCTCTAATGCCGTCAAATTTGAGCTGCTCGGCAGTGTATCGATATCAAATGTCGCCGGTGGCGGCATGCCACGGTTCTTGCGACGCCGCTTTGTGGCAGGCGGCATTTCACCACTATTTGGCGACCCTATTGCCTCGGTCGGAGGCTTTTTGTCTTTGCCGTTCATGCCTCAGCCCAAACCCTGATCGGTTTGAGGCAATAAGATCGCAGACCTCAGCAGCAATACAGAAATCGAGCGAGCAGGTATGGCTGCTGGGCAGCTGTGGCGTACAAATAGGACGAACCGTGCCTGTTTTCGTAGGGCTTTCCGGTTGTCAAAATCCTTGCGCAAGCCGGGGGGCGCCGGGATAGTAGGTTAAAACTAGCGCCCAGCCTTTGGAGCCACGATGAATTTGGATGAAGAAGCCGCGCGGTTCATGCAGCTCCTCGACGAAAAACGCGAGGAGCAAGCGTACCAAGCTTACCTTGAGCAGCACACGCGCTTCATCCCGCGGGAGTTCGTACAGAACCACGGTATCGGGCTTAGCCTAGTTCTTCGCAAGCTCTCTTTCGGCGCCGACTACAAAACCGATTTCTTCTATTTCTCGAAGAGCACGGATGACTGGAACGCCGTCTTTATCGAGCTGGAAAAGCCGTGGTCGAGCTTTTTCAAGGGCAACACGAACGAGTATCACGGCGATTTTTCGCGCGCGTTGCAGCAGATTAATCAGTGGAAGGCGTGGTTTCTCTCGGACCAGAACAAGGCGGGCTTTTGGGCGTCCGTCAGCGCCGTCCAGGTGCCGCGGCATATGGCCAGCAATCCGACTTATTACAAGTACGTGCTCGTCTTTGGGCGACGCGCGGAATACGAAGGTAACGCGGATCGCCGGCGGCTTGTGAGAGCCGCTGAAACGGATGATTTCAAGATCATGACGTTCGACAGCCTTGCTGAGGGCCTTAGCCAGAAAAGCGAGCTCGCGGTCGGCAGTCGGCACAATCAGTTCATCGATATCCTCTCAGACGAGGTCATTGATGCTGGGATGTACGCGTGGATGGAGCCGACACAGCTTCGGGTAAGCAAGGCGCTCCGCGAGAAGCTCAGCCAGGGAGGCTCCAATCACTTTCTCTTCCAAGATGGGCAGCGGCATGAGGTTCTGAGCTACGTCGCTCCGCTAGTCAGGGTGCGAGCTGCGTGATTGGGGGCGAAGCCCGCTTGGCGGGGTGCCTTGCATTGTGAAGCACCGCGCTTCAAGTTGATCTGCTTAGATTCTGTGCGACGATGCCGGAAGCCCAACGTATCGTGAGAAGCAATAGCTAGCCCGGCTTATTGGCCGGAGGTGTGACGAATGCGGAAGGCAAAACTCTTGAAAACTCCTCGCAAGTCGGACGTGGAAGCCACGATCGATGCTTGCCTCGCAAATGCATCGCGCTTGATGGACGACGCGCTGATGCTCGAATTCCAAGAACGGGGCGGCGGCCGCCTTGCTATCTGCATGCTGGCGCAGGAGGAGTACGCAAAGGCTTTCCTTCTTTACATAGTGCGTGAAGAGCTTCTGCCGTGGGATACGGACCTGTTGCGCATCATGAGAAGCCATGCTTGCAAACATTTGCTTGCGATCGTCATGGAGTACGTCAGTCCGGACTGGGAGACCATCGAGGAACTCCAAGCCAAGCTTAGGGCAGAATACGATCTCGGGGACCGTTTCCCGTCGCGCATCAGCAGCGCTCTCAATATTCTCTATTTCGAGATGATCCGACGCGGCAATTTCTTCGATGATAACGAGTATGAGCCGGACGTGCTTGCGGTCGCTATCGGCGAGAGGGACAGAGCAAAACAGGACGCGATCTACATTGACGTCGACAAAAGCTGCCGGGTTAAGAATTCGCCGAGCGATATCACGCGGGAAAGCGCCGCCATCGAGTACGAGCGTGCATCACGATATGGCTCGATTGTCGCTGGATTGCTCAAGCCCGATGCTCACGAGGGGTTGGAGCTTCGGAAGGTCAAGGACGCTATGAAGGTCGTCTTCTGGCAAGAGTATAAGCCGATCGCGTCCTCCGGCTGAAGCGTGATGCACAAAGAAGAAACCGGCGGAAGCTATCTACTGACCTACGTGGCCTCATTTCAGCAGCTTGCGGGTTTGTCGATCAGATGAGGAATATAAGCACGAGCCAAACATAACGTCAGTTGTTCTCCGCGAATACTAAGCCGGTCGATCCACTCCGTCGGCATCGCGTTGAAATCGGTCGGATACGAATGAGCCTCCTCCCGGCGTACCAAGTCGGAAGGTGGGTCCGGTAAGGTTTTATCGAGTTGGCCGAGGTAGGGAAAAATGAAGTGCTTGATCTGCCCGGAGCGTTGCGCCTCATGCAGTCGGCGGATCGAGGCATTCTGCGCGCGATCGAAAAGCGCGCCGAAGACACTCGACATCCGCGCGAGCATGAACTGGCTCGGAGGCTCCTGCCGCAGGCCGTATCCCGCCGAGCAGCAGATGATCGTATCTACCGGCGTCACGTTCAAGCTGACGTCCGGCGAGCGGTCTGGCCAGAGGCAGCCGAGACCGAGATTATCGTAGATCCCGCCGTCCGTCAGGACCACGCGCTCGGCGCGTAGTGCGCCTAGCAGTCCCATAATCTCCAACATGATCTGCTTCCGGATGGACAAGGAATTGCAAACGATCGCGAAGGAGAGCCGCTGCATCTACACCAGGTACGCCGACGACATCACGTTCTCCAGCTACCAGCCGTTGACCTTGCTGTTCGAAGGACCTCCGCCGCCGGCCGGGAACTTCTCGCCCGATCTCCTCGAGGATGGGCTTCGCGGAGTATTCCGGTCCAACGGCTTCGCGATCAATCCGCAGAAGGTCCACTACGCCGACAAGCATTCGCGCCGAACGGTAACTGGCCTCAAGATCAACGAGCTCGTCAACGTCGACCGAAAATTCGTGCGAAACATCCGCGCAGCGTTATTCGTGACCGAAACGCAGGGCGTTGTGGTCGCTCAGAAGATTCTCAAGGACAAGTATGGTCGCGAAGCAGCCCTCGCATCGCATCTTCGCGGACGGGTATCCTGGGTAGGGCACATTAAAGGACCTTCGGATCCGATCTTTCGTGGTCTGGCCTCGCGCTACAACAAGCTCTTCCCCTCCGAGAAACTCGAAATTCTGCCCACGATTTTCGAGATCAGGGAACGGGCGGTGTGGGTGGTCGAGCATTGGGGCGATGCCACGACGGAAGGCAGTACGCAGGGCACGGCTTTCTTCTTGGAACCGGTAGGTCTCGTTACGGCATGGCACTGCGTGGAGGGAGCGACCGAGATCGCGGTCTATCACCCCAGCAAGCCTTCGAATAAATTCAAGGTGACAGTCGCCAAGAATGACACGCATCGCGACCTGGCCGTTCTCGCGCACGAAATACCCGCCACCGAGTACTACGAGTTCGATGTATCGAAGCGTACGTTCAAGGCTGGCGATAACACGACGGCGCTCGGATTTCCGAGCTTCGGGCCGGGCGACAAGATCAACGTCCGATCCGGATCGATAACGTCGCTGCCCACGAAGAGCGCCGTCCCGTTGATCGAAGTGACTCAAAAGCTCTCGCAAGGCATGTCTGGCGGGCCGCTGCTCGACGACGACGGCGCGGTCGCCGGAATAAATCATAAGGGCGGACCGAGCGAGGCCAGGGATTTCGCCGTGCACATCAAAGCGATGACCGATTGGCTGAGTGGGTCGTAGGCTATGCATCTGCCGTGCATCGCGGATCCGGTGGGGTCGATTTTCACGATGAAGTCCTGCGTCAAGGTTAGAAAATTCGCCTTATCTGTGCGCGCCAAAGCCAAGCCTTGGCTGATTTTCTCGTTCACGACAGGATAAGCTTATGCAGACGGCGCCCGGTCTAGCGGTGCCGACGGGGGATTCTAGCCGAATGAGCTCCCGCACCTGCAGTTTTCTGTCAGATGCCGAGGGCGAGGCGGTGATCGAGCTGCGCCACGCCATTCATCGGCCGGAAGGGGAGACAAAGGGGGGCATCGCCGTCACGTGAGCAAGGCGCTGCGCCGGGCTTGCCGCTTTCGGTTTGGAGCGCGGTGTTCTCAGCCGATTGCCGCATTTGACAGAATTGCGACGCGCGGGTCGCAGGACTGAGGAGGTTGCTTAGAATCAGTTCTGGACGGAACGTACCACGGACAAGCTGCCTGCGAGGTGGATAACGCGTTAGGCGTGTTGAATGTGAGGCCGAATCCGTACCACTTGCGTGCGCGAAAGCAGTTGCAAAACGATCATTTTGCGTTTCCGCATTGAGTGGCGACGACGGACGACTATGTGCTTGGGGAGCATAATGGCGAATACTGAAATTACGTTCGAAATCGATGACAGCAAAACCGTTGATGAAAATATGTCGGCGCTCTCGACCGCGCTCAGGCGGATCGATGATCCGCTGGCAGACGTCCTGTCGGGGGCACTGTCAAACCTCAGCCTGGAAGTGGCTCTCGATCACGATGCGCTCCTGGAGACGTTGTATATCGCAACGACGCCTGTCGAACCCCAGCTGACCTCCTCTGAGGAAAGCCATGCACGATGAGCGGCTGGTATCTTCAAAAGGTCTCCATCGAAGGCTTTCGTGGCATCAACAACGAGGGTGCCCCTCTCGTCATCAAACTCAAGACGGATTGCGTCAATTCCATCTCCGCGCCCAACGGGGTAGGAAAAACATCGATCTTCGATGCGGTGGTCTACGCGATCACCGGCCGAATTCCCAAGCTCGATGATCTGCCCGCGGCCGAAAAGGGCTCGTCTTATTATCTGAACCGCTTCCATGCTGGTGGTGTGGGAACGATCACCCTGACCCTTGTGCCTGCCGGCGGCGGCGCCGAGGTCGATGTGACCGTCCGGCGCGATGCCGCCGGCGGGCGAACCGTTGCGGCTAGCGCAGGTGCAGACGGAAATGCGATCCTGGCGGACCTCAATCGCGAGTTTGTCCTTCTCGATGGAAAGACATTTCAGGACTTTATCGATCTTGCGCCCCAGAAGCGCGGCCGGTCCTTCGCGGGGCTGCTGGGGCTGAAGCGTTACTCGTCGCTGCGACAAGGGTTGGCCTCGCTGACAAACACGAGGGCATTCAATAATCACTTCGGCGTCGCCGGCAAGGAAGCCAAGCAAAATAGTGCGGCCGTATCCGTCCAGCGAGCCCGAGGCAATATCAAGGAGGCCTTCACGGCGCTCGTCGGCGACGAGTACGATCCAGCCGAAGCCGAGGCGACGATGCTCGCGAAGGCGCATTCCGCCCTCAGTGGCATCGAACTGCTCAAGCCCCTCTGCGAGGGGCGGAGGTTCGAGGAGATCAATCCTTCAAGTTGCGTCGATGCAGCGAAAGCTGCCGAGGGAGGTGAGGCAAGGACAGAACTCGCGAAAATCCTGCGCGACGAAGCGAGGTGGTCAGAGGCCGTGAAAGCCGCGCCAACCGAACAGCATGCCAAGCGCCTCTTGGAACTGGCCGATGCTCGCGACACGGCCTTAAAACTTACGCAAGGAGATCTGTTTCGCCAGCTCTACGGCCTCAGCGAAACGATCCTTGAGGATAACAGTTGGGTGGAGAAGTGCCTCTGCCCGACATGTGATCAATCCGGTCCCGGTTCAATTCTCGACCACGTTCGCGACAAGATCGCGGCGTTTGAGGCCGTGGAAACTGCTTCTGCCAATCTGGCTCGCGAGTGGACCGAACAAGGCTGGAATCAGCTTGACGAGCTGGAGCGGTTGGGCCGCCAGGAAGATGAGCAGGCCCAGCTCGCCGAGACAAAGGACGTCGGGCTGAAGGGGGCGCTGGACGGGGCGCGCGCACGCGCGCTTGCCGAATGGCTGAAGACGCTTACCGATCGCGCGGTCGCGAATGTCAAAGATCTGACCGAGAGGAAGCTTGCCCTGGAGAGGAGCCTTCCCGACAAGCTCACCGCCGTGGTGGAGAAGGCTGAAGCCGCACGTCGTTTCCAAAGCAATTTGTCGGACCTGCGCGCCGCGCTGAGGGAGCAATCCGCCACCGCTGCGGAGCTTGCGCGAATTGCCCGAGTCAAGACCTTCCTTGACATGGCCAGTTCTTGCTTCGCAAGCGCCGAGTCCGCGGCAAGCGCGCGTCGGCTCGCCGCGATCGAACCGGTCAGCCGGAATATCTTCGCAGCGATCATGTACACCGATGTCGTGCCGGCTCTGAGGAAGCGCGCCGGCAGCGAGGATCTTTCCATCTCGCTTGCTCAGTTCTGGACGCTGCCGGACATCTCAGCCCAAGCCGTTCTCTCCGAAAGCTATCGCAACGCCTTCGCGATCAGCGTCTACCTGGCCGCCGCCTCGCTCTATGGCGGGGCCGCCAAGTTTCTGATTCTCGATGACGTCACATCGAGCTTTGATTCCGGGCATCAGTTCCATCTGATGAACGTGATCAAAGGACAATTCGCCCGGCCCGGCGTCCCCAATGGCCCACAGGTCATGCTTCTCAGCCACGACACTGTCCTCGAGAAGTTGTTCAACACAAATGCGAACGAGGGCGGCTGGTGGCATCAGTGCGTTCAGGGCACGGCACGAACATCGGTCCTGCCACAGTCGGGCGCAATCCATAAGATCCGCGATGCGACTCACGCCTTTCTGGATACCGGAAACACCGACGATGCCGCTCCCCGTATCAGACAGTACCTCGAGTTCAAGCTCGAGGAGGTCATCTCCAAAGTCGGCATCCCGGTGCCTATCAGCATTGCCTTCAACGACGACAAGCACATGGCGAAAAACCTGATAGACGCCATCAGGGCAGCCGTCGATCTCCACGATGCGGCTGGCCGCCTGGTGCTGGAGCCTGCCCAACTCGCCGGCCTTAACACCTCAGTAGCAACCATTGTGAGCAATTACCTCTCGCATTGGTCGACCGGACAGACCCATGCCTTCACGGCACCGTCCCTGAAAGGGGTCATGCAGGCGATCGAGAATTTCGCGGGTTGCTTTCAGTTCGAGCATCCGGCAGGCTCGAGCCAATACCGCTACTACCGGTCTCTTAGCCAAAGGATGTGAGAATGGTAGGGTGGCTCGAGCCGGCCGTAAAATCATCGTGGCGCGACTTGGTATGACATCGGCCGTCGAGGAAAGTTAGCGTGTCCTCGCCGCCAACACTTACTACCTTCGACGGGGCTCAGGTCTGCCCTGGCGCTTAGAATTTAATCGCGCCCTGAGCACAATTTCCAAGTGCGCGTCTCGCAAGTCCCATTCGTTGCAACCGATCACTCATGCCACTCACCCCCGAAGAGCTTTCCCATCAGAGCCAACTGAAATCTGCGCTTCAGGCCGAGAAGAACGCGCACAAGCTGGAAAATCTCGCGGCCGGACTTGTGGGCCGGCTGCTCGGCATTTCGATTGCGGTGGCCAAGTCAGGTTTTCAACATGGTGGCGATGCGGGCGCGGTCGGCCAGCAGGATCGCCGGTTCCGCTTGGAGTGCAAGAAATATGGCGACGATACCAGCCTGAGCGATCGCGAACTCCTTGGCGAAATCGATCACGCGCTGGCACGCGACGAGGCGCTGGAAGCATGGGTCCTGATTGCGACGCGCAGCGTTCCCGAGCAGCTCGCCCAGGACCTGGTGCAAAAGGGCGAACGGCTTGGCATTCCCGTTATCGTCATCGACTGGAACGACCATGAGCCCGCGCCGCTCGCTGCCTTGTGCGCATTTGGCCCGGATCTCGTGCAAGCCGAGTTCTCCCAAGAAGCTGGCAATCATGCACGTCACCTGCAACCTACCATGGGTGAGGCCATCGCTAGCCTGCGCCGAAATCTGCAGGTCTGGTCCCTGGGCTTCGAAAGCCTGCGATCCGAATCGCACCGCAAGCTGCGGGACATCTGGACCTCGCATCGCGTTTCGAACGCCGAACTGGGGCAGGATGCAGCAGGAGGTGCTCAGCAAAAGAGGGTTCGGCGCCAGCGGGTTCATGATGCGCTGGATGCCTGGTGGCGGGGTGCTGCCGTTAGCGACGCGCCGGCGGCGATTATCGGGTGGGACGGCGTCGGGAAGACGTGGGCCGCGCTCGATTGGCTGACCGACCGGGTTCGCGAACAGCCGATTGTCCTCACCGTTCCCTCCTCCGCGCTTGCCGGTCTGACCGGGATCTCGGAATCGACCATCAAGCGTTTTTTGGCCGAGCGGCTCTGCGAGCTTACCGGAACGCGCGATCCCGAGCATTGGTTGCGTCGTCTTGCCTATCTGCTCAAACGGCCGAGGGAAGAGGGGCCCGTTCTTACCGTGCTGTTCGACGGCCTCAATCAGGAGCCCTCGGTTCCTTGGCTGACGCTCCTCAAGGCCATCCAGGGCGTGGCCTTCGAGGGGCGGGTACGCGTGATCATCAGCACGCGCAGATATCATTTTGAAGACAAGCTCTCGGGTCTTCGCGGGCTTGTCGTTGCGGCAGCACCCGTCGCCGTCGACGTCTATGATACTGCTTCAGGCGGCGAGCTCGACCAGATGCTCGCTTTCGAGAAACTTGCTCAGACAGATTTACATCCCGACCTCATCGAACTTGCCCGCACCCCGCGCTTGTTCAAGCTTGTCATCCGCTTTCGCGATCGGCTCGTGGAGGCAGGCCAGGTCACCGTCCATCGGCTGTTGTGGGAATATGGGCGCGACACCTTCGGTGATCGCGCCGGCAAATCCTTCAGCGAAAATGAGTGGCGTGCATGGCTAGCTGAAGTCGCCGGACGCTACCGCGGCGGTATTCAGGAATTCTCGCTCAAGAGTCTCGGCGAAACGGCAAGCCGGCCCGATCTCTCCGAGCGGGAGGTGTATGCCCGGCTGAGCGACATCATTGACGGTCGCTTTGCACGGCCGGGACCCTCGGGCGCAATGCAGCTCAGTCCGACCGTCGTTGCTCACGCGCTCGGGGCCGCGCTGCTTGCACATCTCGATGCAATGGATGGTGCGACCTTCGCTGCGGCCGAAGCCGAGGTCACGCAATGGCTGGATCCGATCGCCGGCCTTGATCAGCGCGCAGAAATTCTCCGCGCGGCCGTCTCGATCCTTGTCGAACGGGGAGGCCCGTTCACAACGCGCATCGGAGGTGTTCTTGTCGCGGCGTGGCTGCAAACCCAGAACGTCACCGATAGCCACCGCCGAGAGCTTGCGAGCCTGGCACCGAGCATTCCAGCCGCCCTTCTCGATGCCGTGGAACAATCGGACGCGCACGCACAGGCATCCGCGCGAATGTGGGCGGTCAACGCGCTTCGTGCCATCCCGCGAACCGAAGGCGCGCAATTGAGCGCGATCGTGGCGCGGGTCCGTGCCTGGTTCTTGATCGTATCGCGCGAAATTGACAACAGGCCGGACGCAAACGCCGATTTCGAACGGCGTCGTTCGGAGCGTTACCGCGGCCGTGTCGGGATCGATTCATCCGGGCCATTGACGGTGCTGGGCGTTACGCTTCGTTTTGTCGACCGCGACGATGGCAGGCTGCAGGCCGCGGCGCCTTCGATTCTCGAAGGGTTCCCTCTATCGAAGATCATGCCGTGTTTCGAAACCATCACGGTTGCTTCGGCGGTTCGCGGACACGCCGATGGCTGGCAGGGCCTGAAATGGCTTTGCTACTTGAATGAGCTCGATCCCGAACCCACAGCTGTTGCCCTGCGCGGCCTGTCCGGAGATATCCGCTCGCGCGTGCCCGAATCCGGCATTCATCCGCAGCTTCCTGCACGGGCCGCGGCGCTCCTGCTCTGGCTCAGCGGACAGGAAGCTGACGAGGAATGCGCCGCTAGTCTCGACCCGGACATCGACCGGCACTACACCTACGAGAAAGACTACTTGCCGAACCCGAGCCGGAGTTTCTTTGCGCTTGAACGGCGGCACGCGCATGTTGCGCTTGAGGACAAGGAGCTGCCTCTCCATACCCGGTTGCAGCGTACGGGCGAGCTGTGGCTTGATCCAACCTTTCAGCCGTCAACCGGATTCGTCGAGGAATTGCGTTCCGCCGCTGCCGACTTCGACGTGGCGAAGCTCCACCGCCAGATGGGACGTATGCCGGAAGAATTGTTCTTCGAACAACTCCAACCGGCACTCGCGCGATGCGCTCCGGACGCTCTCGCCGATTTGCTACGCCGCAAAATGGAAAGCTTCGCGTCCTGTCCGGCGGAGTCACGCTATTGGAGCGCCATTCACGCCACCGAGGCTTTCATCCTGGCGGGGACGGCGGAGGCGCAGGCAGCTCAGGCCTTGCGCCTGAGCGCGCACGAGACAGACGAGAATAATGATGCGATCGCGGCCAGCGAGCTGCTCAAGATCGAACTGCAGTCCCTTGATGATGTACAAACTCAGTACGATAGGCTCATTGCGGCCGATCTCAAATTCATTCCTGCCGATTTTGCCGAGGTCATGCGAACTCCGTCCTCGGCGGACGTTGACACCCTGATTGCGCGGTACGGCGCGGCGCCTGCCAAGCAGCGGCGTGATCTCGTCGTACTCTTGTCGGTTCACCCGGGCGGCTTTAGCGACAGCGCTTGGTCGTGGCTGATAAGTTTGATCGACCAGCCCGATCATGAGCTGGAAGGCGTGCTGTTTCGCATGCTGACGCTGGCCGATGCCGCTCGGTTTGGGCGATATCTTGCCGCAAAGGCCTGGGGCTGGAGCCCGTCGGCTGATGTCTGGGTCAACCACTATGGCTCTGGCGCACTTATCAGGGCCGAATCGGCTTTGCCTTTTGACCAGTTGGGGCCGCGGCTTGCGCCGTGGCGCCTGCTGGAAGCGGCTCGCGTCCGCGGCGCCGATCCTACTGAGGTGCGGCTTGCTGCCGAGATCTTCGGTCACGTGCTTGCCGCCAATAAAGTCGCAGAACCGGACCCTGGTTCGACACTCACGGTCGACCGGACGGAGAAGAGATTCACACCGTTCTTCGTTTTCGTGCAGCTGAGGCCAGATCCGCAGGACCGAAGTAGCCCAGCAGCGATCCGCGCTGCGCTCGATGCCGATGCGCGCATCAAGGCTCACCAACGTGCGGTAGAGACCGCAACAGCCCGCATCGAGGAAGCAAGGCAATCAGGAGCGAGCCTCTATCTCACCAATATTGATGCCGTCGATCTGGTTCCTGTGATGCAGCATGCATCCGACATGATCGATCGCTGGCTGGAAGGCTCGGACGACATCGATACGGATTTCCGCAGACGCGTGCGCCTTGCGGAGACTGCGTTCCTTGCGCTCTGTGAGGCGCTGCTCATTCAAGATCCCACGCGCGGTGTCGCGCTGTGGCGCGCACTGCGCAGGACCGTGACAACACGCTACATCGGTCCGGCTGGTGTGGACGAGATACTGCATGTCGTGTTTCGCGTTCCCGATTCGGCGCCCGTCGCCGCGCTTCGGGAGGAACTTGTAAGCCTGCCGTGCTGCCATTCAGATCAAAATCTCTTCGATGTCGCTTTGGCGGCGTCGTACAATGGCAAGGCCGCCTGGATCGCCCATATTGCGGCTGCAGATCATGCCTCGTCGCTGGCTTGGCGGCAGCGACGTGGCGCCCTCCTGGACGGGCTCGGCACCGGTTATGCGCTCCCTGTCCCGGACGCCTGGCCCGAAGGCCAGATGCGCACGGATAGTGCCGATCTGCGCGCCAAGGCCGCGCGACTGCGCTGGCGTGAAGCCTGCGCCCATCATTGGTGGCAGATTTATCTCGCAGCTCAGGATGCGGTGGAGGCTTATGCCGCTTGGGTCCTGTTTCTGCGCTCGGCGGACGCGCGTGCCTGGACTTGGATGCGTGATGGCGCGCAACGACAAGCCAGCAGTGACGGCTTCGTTGCCCTTAAACTCGCACACGTGCAGCTCAACCGGGCGGAATTAAAGCGCGCGATGGACAGGACCCTGGAGAGACGTGATAGGACGTTTCTCGATCACGACATCGTGGAAGGCATCGGGCCTTGGGCGAAAGCAACCAACCCCGTCTAGTCAATCCACAAGTGTGATAGCCGATCACCGCCTTTGGCATTCGGGCCTGGCGCGGTTTGGGCGACTCACGCTACCCCTTCATTCCCAACCGCCTCAATGCACATTGGGAATGAAATGGTTGCAGCTATCCGTGAACTGCCGGCTTCTGGTTATGCGCTTGAAGTGGACGGCCGACTCAAGTGCGAATTTGCAACAGAGAGGGCGCAAGAGCTGGTGGAGAAGAACTCAAGAGGCGTTTCCCATGCTTCAGATCAGGATCTATGAGGCGCGAACGCATGCGCGCGAGGAAATCTAGATCCACGAGCTCAAGCCTTGGCGGCTTCTTCCGCTTGCGCCCGTGCGGCTTCCGCCGCATCGGGCTCACCGGGGTGGCATGAGAAGAAGAGATTGCTGCGAGGCACTTCATGGCGCCGGCTGTCGTGAAGCAGCGACTTCGACTGGCCTCGGTTTCAAACAAGCTGCACGAGATCTATGCCGAGGACGGCATGACGCTCGAGCAACTCATGGCGTTCTCGGTGACTGCCGATCATACGCGCCAAGAGCAAATCTGGGAGCAGGTCAACCGTTCGGGTTACATGGTCACGGCGCAAACCCGGCCGGATCTTCCTTGACGCCGCGGGCGACGATTTTGAGCGACCCGTCCAAAAGCGGCCACTGCAGCTTCAAGGCCTCGTCTGGAGGAGCCGCCATCCAGGTCTCCACTTCGTCCGGCGTCGTCAGGATCACCGGCATCGCCTTCGGATGGATGGCGCCGATCTCTGCATTCGGCTCTGTCGTGAGGAACGCGAAGATGTCGTTGGTCGTCTCGCCTTCCTTGAGGACCACGGCTGGATGCGGGGCCGCGCAGATCCGCACGCCCGCGAGCGGGCGTTCGAAATCGCTCGCCTGGATCCACCATGCCGCAACGGCGTAACGCAAATTGTTGAAAGCGATTGAATTACTATCTTGCGGCTAGGTTGTCCGTAAGTAGAATCGATATGTCGACCTAAGCAATCTTGACGGTATCGCAGTTGCATTCGACTATTATCAAGCCCTGTTGGATCTCGATCGCGGATACGCGGCTAATAGAAATCTTGAAACGGCTCGAATTTACGGCGGCTTTGCCGGAGGCGGCGGAATTGGTGCTGGGCTGGGCGCGACGCCTGTAGCGGGGCTCGAAGGTGAAGGCGTTACATCGTGCAGAGTGTGGACACCGGCGGCAACGAGAGCTCCGATCAATAGTCCATAGACAACAACCAGTACGCCGCGGGTCTCCCGATAGTTCTTCATCGCTTGTTCGATCGGCGTTTCAGCGATTTCTTCCCGCTCGCGAACGGAGATGTAACTAAAAAGACTTTGCATCCAGCTCCGTCGGGACGAGGCTTGGCTTTGGAAGAACGCGCCATTGATCCGCCACTGCAACGCGAACGACAGACCGATGAATACGGCGGCCGCAAAGTAGAATAAGGAAGAGATGAGAGAACCCGGTGTCTTGGCCGCATCACCCAGGATCTTCAGTATAAAAGGCGCTGCCGAGACGGCCAGGTCACGCCAGAGCGTAGCCGCAAGATCCTGCGCCCGTTGTGCTACCTTCTGAGTTTCATCAATCACGGTCTTGCGGAGATCGGCGAGTGCCTTCAGAGTCTCGCGGCTCGATGATTGGACGTGAGCTTCATAGGCAGCTTTGGCCGCCTCAAGCGCCTGCTCCAATGTCGTGGCGAGATCTTGCTGAGGACGGCTCGCCCGAGCCAACTCGCCGGAAAAGAGCAGGTGGCGTGCCTCGACATCTGTCCCCGAAAGAAATACCCAGTTGGCGGATTCAGTCAATCGAGAACGAGCGCCGGGCAGGGCAGGATCATCGGCTCTAATGCGATAGATCGGAGGCGTCGCTGCCGCTTGCAGCCAGACCTGGCCATCCTCGAGCCAGGCGCGGGAGACGAGACCACCCAACAATCTGCGGGCAGAAACCGTTTCCCAAGCTTGATACGCCGGCGATGAAACCGCTGGCGCGGCCAATAACAGCCAGGGACTGAGATCGGTAACGATTTCACGGTCGGGGACAAAGTCACGAACATAGCGAGTCGGGTCGATAGGCCCAAGCAAAGGCTCCGTTGGCGGTGGCGTTTGCGCGAAATCCCATGAAACGAACTCCAATCCTCGTGCGCGAAATGCCTGAGTGGAATTCAAGTCGGCGATCGCGAGGCGCGGGAGCACAGTCCGTTGCACCAAATAATGTGGGATGTCGGACTGGAAGATAAAGAAGGCGCAGCCGTCGGCAGTTGGCTTTCCGAGCGTGATCACGATCTCGCGCGTCGAATCAAAGATATCACCCGTAACGAGATCACCACCGAGAGCTGGATTATAGACTTGCAATGACGAGAACGGCGGTGGGACGTCGTCGACGAACCCGAGCCAGGCGACCTGCGCATCGACAGACGGCAGCCGCCCTCGCAACACAAGGGCGTCAATACGTTCGTCCGCCACGGCGCCGTTCGCGACAAGCTCACGTACGCGTTCGACCAGATGTGTTGAGCTCGAAGTCATCGAGTGTGATCTTGTCCCTAATGATGATCTCGCCCTTGTCGCGGTTCACCGAAATGACTGAAGACATCAAACCGACAGGGAAGGTCAATTTGACCCCGCTTGCCGTCTCGACGCGACGGTTCTTGGGCGCCTGAATTGCGTTCTTTTGGAGCACGAACGATTCGCCCGCCATTCCTTCGCGCTTCAGCTTTGCCTTGAAGTCTGTCAGCACGGGGCTATCATCAGGCAGCGGCCCGAAAATGCTCTTCAGCCAATTTTCAGCACTTTCGCCGTCGACGGAACCGCCGGACTGGCTGGCGTCGTAGAGGCGTTGCGCCAGATTTTTCATCGCGTCCTGCGGAAGTATGTCTTTGTGCTTGTGCGCAATGTTGCGCGTGATCTCGACGATTGTCCTTGTCAACTCCTCTTCCGTTCGCTGGCGTCGCACGAGCAAGAACTGTTCGAAATAGGCTGCAGGCCGCTGCGGATTTTGACGATCGACAACGCAGATTTCGTCGCGCTCTTTGCCCAACTTGATGAGCGCGGCTTTCTGCAGGGCGTTGCGGTTCTGGACAAAAGTCCGCTCAATCTCGCCGAAGGTCGGCTTCGGCTTCCCCGAACGCCCGCGACTGACGTCGTAGTCGTAACTGAGAACCTTTTCGTCCTCGAATTTCAGAAGCGCAAACAACCGGCCACCTGAACAAGACAGCGAGAAGATCAAGAAGGCGCCGACAGCCGTGCTGCCTCCATGAGCTTCATTGAACGCTGTTGCGAGTTTCTCGCTCTCTTCCTGGAAAGTTGCCCTGTCCCGGCTGATCCGAGCCAGTTGCGCCCGCACCGCCGCGTCCGCGAGGAATTCGTATCGGTTTCCGCTGTTGACCGATCGGACGCGGCCCAGGAAAAAAGATGCGTGTCGACCGGCGTCGAACGCCGTTAGTAGCTGAAAATGTTCCTCTCCCGGGCCGACAATATGAAAAACGCTCTGATCAATGCGCAGGCTTTCGAGTTCCTGCTCAGTAAGGAAGGCCATTCACCACCATAGAACAAAAGGAGAACATTTGCGATCGCGCCGCTTTTTATTCCAAAATCTACGTCGTGTTCCGTTAAGAATCCTGCATCTTGTTAAGAATTCCACCCCGACTTGTGGTCGCGGGGCCCTGCGTTGGACGGTTCAAAGAGGGCCGGCCGCCCCACTTGGGTTGCTGCTTATCCACTCGGGTTGAGGCGGGGTTGAGGGAACATCAACGCTATGTGCGTGAAGACTTTTCACGTTTATCGTATGGCGCGAGTGTTTTTCGCTGTATATGAGGTGTTTTCGGCTGGAAGGGCTAAATTGAGAGTGAAATTCACGACCGAGAACGTTTTTCACGGATTTGGGACAATGGAAATAGAGTTTTCAGGGCCCGTGAGTGTTTTTCATGACCGGAGGCTGCCGGAGGTGGCAACTCCTGTTGGCTATGCTGCGCTGATTGACGCCTACAACCTATCCGTCCCCGTCCCGCGCATGCTTTCGGCCATCGGAACAAAGCACCGGATCATTGAGCAAGGGGGATGGCGCATCTATACGCCACGCCATGCGCCGGACGCGACGCTTGAGGGACATCTCACCTTCGCTCTCAAGAATGAAGGACTCGATCTTGCAATCCTGAAGCGGCTTTTCCTCGCCGTGAACGAGGATCAGCGGTTTGCCGCGCTCACCTTGTGCGTCACCCATAGTCAGCTCCTTTGGTTGCCAAGTTTCTCAGACATCAACCCGCCCTTGATGTCGTCAAGAAGATGCTAGTGTGGCTGGCCGATCCAGGTACAAAGGTAGTCCATGTGAACCAATCGCTCCTCTCTCTTCAGAGCTGGCGATTGTGGAAAGGTTTGCTGTGGCCTTTGCTCCGCCGGGCAATACGGATCGCGCGCAAGCATGGTCGTGCCGCCCGTGTTGTGCCGACGATACAGATATGACCTGGCCACGCATCCCCCGCCGCATTTGGCGAGCAACGAGCACCCGCTGCATCCCTCGACTAGGTCCGGATTTGCGTTGCGCTGCCTGAACACCCGAAATTGCGGGCTGGAAATGATCTCCGACAGCTCATTCGTCAGCAGATCGAATTCCGATTTGTAGTCATGTAGATAGACGCAAGGACTCACATGCACCTTGCCGTCTGGCGAGATCGAGTGGATTCTGAATGACGTTCGTCCGCAGGGACATCGCCGAGCCTCCGAGGTGTTGGTCACCGCCGCGATGGGTGGTTCGCCCAGGTCGACGGGATCGCACAACTCCATCAGCCGGGCGAAACCGGCATAGTACATGCTCGGCGGAAGCGCGATCCTCATATGCGCGGGCTCGGTCGGCTTGATCGGGTTGATCCGGACGTTGGCGTCGTGCGATTTCGCCAACTTGACGAGTGCTTCAATGTGCCCGATGGAGAAGTTCCAGTTCATCGCCGCCATGATGCAAGCCCGCGAGATGCCCTCGCGGCGGCAGATATCGAGCGCCTCCACAGCTTGCCGAAAGATGCTAGCTCCCCGATTTTCATTGTGTTCGTCTTCGAACGGCGAGTCGAACGAGATGTCGCAATCGTTCAACAGGCGAAATTCCCGATAGTGATCCTTGTACAACCGCACCAACGATATGCCGCTGGTCGTGAGGCCCACCAGGATGTCCTCGTCCGCGAGCCTCCTGATGATGTAGGGCAGCAAGGTCGCCTTGGGGTTCGACCCGTTGGTGAAGAGCGGTTCATTTCCGCCGAGATTGACCGTTTCAACGCTGTGCTTCTTCAATTGATCGACTATCCGATCGATCATCTCGACGGTAAGGTCGCTCCCCTTCTCCCTAGCATTCATGCTGTAGCAGTGCGTACAGCGATATGGACAATCGTTCCCCAGCGTCCAGCCGATATTCTTGATCGCAACCTCGCACTCGGGCAGGTCGCCGAACTCCTGCACCGGGCCCACGTTGAGCTTATAGTGTTCGAGCCGGTCGAAGCTGATCGCGAATGGCTTTGACATTTTTAGACTTCTCATCCGAAGAAAGGATTGGCGTCGGCGTCATACACCAGCCCGGCCGACGCGTAGGCGTGGTCAACCCGTGTCGCCAGCGTCTGGTATTTGATCTTGTTCCCTGCGACCTGAGCGTCAACAAGGCCATCGACGTCATGCTCACCCGACTCAACGGCGTCCAGGAGGAGTTCCATGAAGGCGAGGTCGTGCCGCCGCAGTTCGGTCGCAAGCGCGTGGAATTCGACCAGTTCCTCGTCCTCGAGTGCCTTTGGCGCACTGATGGCGTCGATCGCTTTGTCGTAAAGGCGAAGATGGCTCTTGTGCCACCGCTTTAGGCCCGTATAGGCCTGAACCACTTCTTCGGCGGCCAGACGATAGTTTCGGTTGCCAGTCCCATCCTCGTTGGCGCCGATCAGATTTCGTTTTCGCAGCAGCCTCGTGAACGGCGTTCCTTCGGCCGCATACATCTCGGAGAAAATTCCCTTGCTGATCGTCCAAACGTAGTCCGACATGCGACGGTGATTTTCCCGCAACTCTTCCATCGTCGTGCCGTGATCAAAGAGAATGTGCCCGGCTTGCACGTAGATGCCGTGTCTCTTGAAGACATCAAGGGCTTGCAGGTTTTGATCAACGCTTGCACTCTTCGCCATCCTCTTCAATGCGGATTCCGAATAATTCTCGATACCGCACGAAAACGCGAAGAAGCCCGCCCGCTTGAGCTGCCTAATTGCCTCGTCGGTCACGCGATCCGCTCTGATCGAACCTCGCAAGCGCACGCGCAGGCCTCGCGATTGAATATCGTCGGCAAGTTCACGGCACCACAGCTCGTCTCGAGGCGGCTCAATAAGGCTGTCGTCGATGACTTTGAAACACGTCGCCCCAAGGCGGCTAACCTGCTCCAACTCGTCGACGAAGTTTTCGATCGAACGCTGCCTCCAATGCGAACCATCCGATACCTTCGCAAAGGCAACGATCGAGCAGAACGTGCAGTGGGCCGCGCAGCCGCGTGACGAAAGCACGTGCACAGCGCTCCGCCGCTCAAGTGAGGCGCGGATCGTGTCGCGGCTAGGAAAAGGTATGGCGTCAAGGTTCGCGGCCGCTGGCCTGAGCCCGTTACGAACGATCTTTCCGCCGTGTTTGTAGCTGATGCCTGAAATGTCGGAGAGGTCCAGTTTACCGAATGCGAAGTGCTCGCTCAACTCGCAGACAGTTTCTTCGGCCTCGCCGAGGGCCACGACGTCGAACCCAGCGTTCAGGAACTCATCAGGGTGAAAGGTCGGCCCGTAGCCGCCGGCGATCGTCGGGGTTTGTAGACCACGCTGACGAAGCAGCTGCATGACTTCGATTGCCCGAGCCATATTGGATCGGTAGCAGGAAAATCCGATCCACAGCGGAACCGGCAGCCGGGCTATCGAATCTGTGATCTCGTCACTCGTCAGACCGCCCAGCCAACCGTCGATGATTTGGACATTCGCCCCCTTGCTTCTGAGAATACTCGCCAGGTAACCGAGCCCCAAATTTTCCTCGGCGGTACGGTGCGTGATCGGCGCTGGCGTAGCCAGAACTATCGGCGGAATACCGCGTAAGGGTAAAGCTGCCTCGCGCAACGCGAACCTCTCGGTATTGCTTGTGACCTAGTTCGCGGTGCGGGTTACTTCATAATCGCTTCGGCCTCTGCACGAAACGCGTCGCGCGAGCCATCTCGTGAATAGAACATGTGGCCGCCTGGAAAGACTACGAGTTTGACGCGCGGTGCTGAGGCAAATGGCGGCAATTGGTCGAGCACAATCTGTGACCCGAGATAAGGCGTGGCGAGGTCAAACAGGCCGTGCCCGACTAGTAATTTCATCTTCGGGTCCGTTGCGAGAATCTGGCGCAGCTCCGACAGCGACTCCAGAGGCCCGCGGCCGTAATCCCAAGCCTGCCCGACCGCGCCGTTGACTAGCTCATAGGAGCCGTCCGGTCGCCAGTTTAGCTTGCGCGTAAGGAGATCGACAGTGGCGCTGGCCAGAGGTGCGAGCAGCCTGTCGCTCGACGGATCGCCGGAAAGATAGAAATCCGAGTCCGGATACGGATCGAGGCCGCGCACTGAAGCGTCATACCTGCCGATTAAGTTGCCGTTCTTACGATCGAACTCACGGCGAAACGCCGCGAGGTCGAAGCGGCCCGCGAGCCTGCGACTCACCGCCTGATCGATGCCGGTCAGCGCCGCGACCTTGTCGGCCAGACGCGTGGTCGCTTCCTTGTCCGCCTGACCTTTGATGAGGTCGATCAGAAACTCTCCGCGTGCATAAGCTTCCACGTCGGCGAGATCGGCTCGCTTTACCGGACCCTCGGCTTCACGCTGGGTCGCGACATAGCTCGGCAGTGTTGCGATGTATTGCAGCAGGCCAGTGCGGGCATATTGGCCGTAGTCGAAGATTGGCGAGACCATTATCAGGCCCTTGACGCCTATGCCCTGCCGCATCTGCAACTGGTGCACAACCTTTGGCCCGCGAATGCCCCCATAGCTTTCACCCACGATGTATTTCGGCGACAACAGCCGGTCATGCTTTTCGAGCCAGCGACGGACCACCAGCGCGAGCGCGTTCACGTCGCCCTCAACGGAAAAGAGCCGCTTGCGCACATCATCGCCGGTCCCCACGAAGCGGCTATAGCCTGTGCCTACGGGGTCGATAAACACCAAATCGGTGAAATCGAGCCAAGTCTCCGCGTTTGGCCTCACCTCCGGAAAAGTGGATGGCGTGACCTCGTCTGCATTGATCGGCAGCCGCCACGGTCCGGCATTGCCGAGCTGCAGCCAGGCCGATGATGAGCCCGGTCCTCCGTTGAAGAAGAACGTTACCGGGCGCGTGCCGCGATCGGTGCCGTCAAGCTGATAGGAGGTATAGACGATGTCGGCCTCCGGCTCGCCCTTCTCGTCGAACAGGCGGATGGAGCCGGCCGTCGCGATGAAAGAGAGCGTTCGCCCAGGAAGATCAAGCGTTTGCCTGGTGCTGGAGTCCGGCGGCAGGCGATGCTGCTCGGCCGCCGACGGCGTACTCGGCGCTTGGCCGGCGCGTTCGCCGGGGCCGCCGTTCTGGCCGGCCGGCGTTGTGGCATTGGCGCGCGGCGGCGGATTGTCTGCCCGCGCGCTCTCCATGATCCCGCAGGCAAAAAGGATCAACGCAAGAGAGGTGCTGCGCAGTGCGGTCGACGACATAGAGGTTCTCCTGTGCAGGGTCTGCACTGTTGGTGCGCGAGGCGTGTCTGTCAAAACGACCTAGTCACTAGCCCATGCGTGGGAACAACAAACCTACTAGAGTCAGCAGTTGTCACCGTCGGCGGGTGCAGATCATATGCCCCCACCATCGCCAATCGCCCCGCTTGGCGGCTTGACCGCTGATCAGCTCAACGCGCTCGGCCTTCACGGCATGGCCAAGGCCTTCGTCGACATCGCAAGTCCCGCTTGATGCCGCGGGAACTGCTTCAGTTTTTGAGGGATCTCCGACAGCGATTTCTCAAAATTCTGGAAATACGCGTCTCGCGATGATGAATACTGGACCAAGTCGCGAAGTTCGAAAACCCGTGGAAGCTCCCGTCGATACACGTTTATCCTCCCCCACACCAAAGGGCGGCGACCACAGCGAAAATCGCGGCGCCCGCGAAACTCTTAATGACTGCTGACGTAGCCTTGCTCTGATTGTAGGTGATTCAACAGATCGGCCAGGTCGTCGGCGTCTTCCAGGGGAAGGCCATTTTGGGCGACGTCATTGATCAGCGCAGCAAAACCAGTGCGGATGTCGTAGACCGTCCAGCCATTCGTCTCGGATCGAATATCGTATCGTACAGTCATTCCTCATCATGAGACGCGGCATGGTTGTTTTCAAAATTCATGTTTGAGGGTTCAATCCAGTCGAGCGGAACTGTTCGAGCCGGATCAACAATCTGACAGGCCGTTCGATCGCTTCCAGATGGCGGTGGACTTGTCGGGGAAGGGACTTGACGTTTGCCGTGGTTGGGAGTGCGCCGTGGTCGAGCCGCCCCCACAGAGGGCTCTTCCAGCTGGCGAGGTCTCCTCGTGACAAGCGATGGCTTGCCAAAACAGTGGTTCTGCTCTCGTGACACTAGCGACACAGTTCAATGACACTCCAACCGAATAGCTTATTCCTGATTGGTACCTCGCATGTCGGGAAGTCGACCTGTGCGCATCGCATCGGCCTGGCCACCGGCTTGCCAGTGATTTCGACCGACATGTTAGGGCTTCATCCCAGGGCGACCTTGGACCGGCGTGCCTGACGCCGTAGTAGAATTCTATCATCGTCTATCGAATGACACGATCCATTCGGTTCTCCGGGTGCATCATGAGAATACGCGGCCAATCATTCGGGAGAAGATCAGAGCGCAACCCAAATGGAAGATGGTTTTATATTTGAAAGTGCTGCGCTTCGCCCTGAATACCTAGGTGACTGGGAGACCGGCGATGCTCTGGTTGTGTGTCCACGTTGAAGATCCCGTCCTGCGCGAGCGTATCGTGCATGGGAGCCGGTATTCGGAGCAAGGCGAACAAGTGAAAGCCGCAATAGAGAAGTTCGTGGAACGCTCGCTGCGCGAAAACACAGCCTTGGCTGAAGCTGCCAAGGCGCACGGCGTACCGCGAATTGACGTCACTAATCCCGAAAACGCCGATCCTTCAACTAAGGAGTTGTTATCGCGTCTTGTCGGCTCGTCGGACCCATCATGAGGTATGAGTCGGCTGATGCCATCGGCCGGAGAAAACTGCATGCGCATGTACTACCAGGTGGACGCTTTCGCAGAGGGACTTTTCGCCCGCAATCCCGCAGCCGTTCTCGTTCCTTGACGGATGGCGAAGCTCCAATTGATCGTCCGACAAGTGCGCCATTCCAGTCTACTCTTCCGATAAGAGTTCCATGCTCCCGCATATCTGCTCTGCTCATTGCATGTCGGCTGTGGCAGGCGTTGCCTTCGTGATATCGAAGCCCGCCTTTAGGGGGCAGGCCGGCATGGAACAGGAATTGCGAGCGACGGTTGAGCGGGCGATTGTCGAGGCGGTTCGCGTTCACGAACCGCCTCGCCGCTCATCAATCATAGACGCTTCGTCGACACCCGGCGCATGCGGGAGTTGGCGCAGCCCTTGGCGGGTGATCTTCCTCCCTTCGCCTTCATTCAGACCCCGCAGCCATCGCTCCGGCCCCACCCAAGAGCTTTACGTTGAGGCGGCCGCCGCTGAAAAGCATGTCGTCGAGCGCTTCCTCGATGTCAGCTGTGGTCACTGAGTTTCCGCCGTCACGAGTGATGCATGATTGAGCAATGCGTCGCATCAGCTCCTTAATGAAAGCGGCGCTGACGCCCTCAGTGCGGCGTACCGTCTCGGCTACGATCTCCGCCTCAAGCAGCAGGCCCTTGCCATAAAGCCGGATCAGCTTGTCGCGGCCCGTCGTATCAGGCAGCGGCATCTCGATCGCCTGGTCGATGCGGCCGGGGCGACCGGCCAGGGCGCTCTCGAGTTGCTCGGGGCGGTTGGTGGTGAGCACGAAGAGGATATCAGCGTCGTCCTTCAAGCCGTCCATTTCATTTAGGAGCTTGTTCAGCACGGCCTCCTCACATGTTGTCAAGTCTTCGCGCTTGCTGGCGATCAGATCGACATCCTCGATCACCACCATGGTAGGCTGCAGCAGGCGCGCGAGCGCCATATAGGCGCTCAGCTCACCGACCTCTTCGGCGGTGAGGATTAGCGTGGTGTGTCCCGGTAGATTGGTGGCGAGATAGCGGATGGTGTGGGTCTTACCGGTGCCGGGCGGGCCATAGAGCAAGATGCCCTTGCGGGTCGACTGGCCGCATCGGCGGAGTGCGCCGCGCGTGGCGACAAAACTCAACACGTTGCGATCGAGCAATTTGATAGCCTGTTCCCGCAGGATCACGTCCTCGCGCCTCACTGGTGCCAATCGATGCACCATAATGCCTCTTGAGCGGCCGCTGTAATCCGCACCTTTCTCGAATGAGAGGATCTTGCCGCGATAAGAACGTGCCTCGCGTACCGCCCGTTCCAGTTCGTCAAAGCAGCGCTGAACCAAGGCTTCGCCGCCAGACCCCGCAGGGGCAACGATTTCAATCCAGATCCTCGGCTCTTGCTTGAACACTAATTCAGTAGAGAGCACGACGGCATAGAACAATTCGTTCGCCCGGCAAAGCCACAGTCCATTGTACAGGCATTTGACCGGCGCCGTCTCGCCAGTATCAACCTGGTGATATTGCGGCGGCACCAGCGAAATCGCATCCTGTCCACGCCGTTTCATCCGAGCGAATGAAAGCGTCTCGTACCTATCTTCTGCATAGGCGCCGAAGAAGCGGACCGGATCGGCGAATAGCTTATCGATCGCGACCTGAACATCGGCCTGCATGTGGCCCGGGAATTGCCGCACAGTAGTGGCGAGTTCGCTCGGCGGTATATTGGTGAAGTGCCACTCAAGCGCTTCGAAGGCATATTCGAATTGCACGTCGGACAGGTCGGGGCCGTCGGCTTCGCCCGCGGCTTCGCCCGTGATCAGCAGGGGACATCCTTCAGCTCGGATACGCTCTTGCGCCGTCTCGAGGAGCGCCTTTGCGACTGAGGGAGGATAGCGTCCGCAGACGGCCTTGCCATGCTGCAAGACGAGTTTGGCGAGCGCAATGGCATCCCGCTCCTGTTTGTCGAATACCTCGCGCAGCAGGCGTACCACGAAACCGAGAGTCGTCTTGCCGTCATTGTGCAAAAGAAGCTGAATGGGCGCACTGCCTGCGCAGATGTTGTCCACAAAGACCCCCGATGCGTGTTCTAGTTGTTCGGCAGTTTTCGTCATGCAAGTGGTTTCCGATCTAAGCTCATCACCGGACACTTCGGCCGGCTTAGACACGCTATTGCAAATTGCTTGCCGCCGCGTTCCTTATGCTTCATCGGCGGAATCCATAAAGAAGACACGCAAAGCCGCCGCAATCCTTCGAAGACCTTTGTCAGCAACCCTACACGCGCCGCAAAGCCAACAGGGGCGATCTCGAAAAGGTGAGCAATGTCAAGCTCGGGCGCGCTGGCATGCGACCTGCCAATTCCTATGCAAACAACCCAGGCAAAAAGGATAGCCATGATCAATCTGACGGATAGCGCAGTGAATGCGCTCAAGAGCGCGATCTCGGTGCCGGGGATGCTGCTCAACACAATCTTCGGTCCCTTGGTTGTGACCCCGTTGCCTTCACTAGCTCCAAAGCCAGGGACCAATGCGCGAGTCCCGCCGATTCAAGTTGGCGGGAAGGGCCCCAAGGCCAACCGGTCGATCAGTCATTTCGTGGCACCTTTGGCGCTGGAATCTGCCGCGATAAATCTTTCAAGCTCGCGATTGCCGTTCGGCACATCGCACAGCTTTACGCCATCGAAGCCATGGTACGCGGTTCATCGCCGGACATCCGGCTGGCTGCGCGCAGGGAGCACTCGCTGCCCATGGTCGCCGCCTTAAAGCCTTGGTTCGAGAAGCAGCTGTCGATGATCTCCAGCGGTTCGACGCTCGCCGAGGACATCCGCTACGCGCTCAATCACTGCAAGGGCTGACCCGCTTCCTCGAAGACGGGCGCCTCGACCTCGACACCAACCCGGTCGAGAACGCCATCCGGCCAGTCTGCCTGACCAGGAAAAATGCGCTCTTCGCCGGTCATGAGGTCGGAGCCGAAAACTGGGCCTTGCTCGCGTCGATCGTCGCCACCCGCAAGCTCAACGACGTCAACCCGGCTGCCTACATCGCCGAAACACTCGAGGCGATCATCGACGGCCATCCTCTTAGCAGGATCGAAGACCTCATGCCCCGGCGATTCCGCAAATCGTCAAGCCAGCCCCAATAAGGGTCCCGCCCAAGCGCTTACGGTTGGTCGTCGCTCACGGCTGCTACGATTGTCCAACAATGGATCTAGCGTGGGTGGTTCCGACGTTAATTGGTTGGGCAAAGCGTGACCGGTAGGTTCCCGGCACGCCCTGTCGACTTGATCGGTTGGTGGAAGTGGCCCGAAACGCGCGGCTGCGAGGAGACATTCCGCATCAATCGCGCTGCTTTTGAGGAGATGCACTTGGAGGAGGTCACCCCTCGCATGCGTTCGAACGGGCGCACGTCCCGCGCTGGCGGAGTGTGGATCTAGTGCCCAAGCCGCGGCCCGTCGAATAACAGGTCGGCGATTCTTTCCAAATTGCTTACTCACTCGAATGATGGCGGAACTGAAGTTTGAATTTGGGCGCGCAAATCGTAAGCGCGAAGCCGATACCCTTGCTTCAGAATCCGAATGAACGTGCGAAGAAGCCTCCGGCTTGGACGGAGGTTTGGGATGGGATTGGACAGC
>NZ_JBEPRF010000038.1:0-56572 GCF_040548225.1 Bradyrhizobium sp. S3.12.5 | reverse complement strand
CACTGCTCCATGGTCGGGACGAAGAGCTGGCGTGCAATCGAACTAAGAGCTGAACAACCGCCTTGACACACCAATTCCCCATGTGAGCAATCCAGAATCTTTCCGCGGAGGGACTCTGGATTGCTTCGCTGCGCTCGCAATGACGGGTGGATGGATTCCGGCCTCTCGGGCATGATCGCCACCATGCCATCCTGCCGGTGTTTTGCCCGACGGGTCAAGCGATATTTCTTCCTTCCCGAATTCCAATTCCGCCAATCATTTCTACTGTGCATGGGGTTGTTTTCGCGTTTCCTGTTGGAGCAAGCCCCGCATGCCGCTACGCTTCCTGCGAACGCCATCAATGTTACATCCGAGGTCCCCATGCCGATCCAGCATTTCGCGCCCCCGCCGCATGTCAAGGCGCCGCTCTCGTTCGCGACCCGCGTCGGCGACCTGCTGTTCGTCTCCGGCATTCCCGGCTTCGACGCCAAGGGTGCGCTGCCCGACGGCTTCGAGGCGCAGTTCGCCAATGTCGTCGTCAACATCAAGCGCGTGCTGAACGAGGCCGGCGTCACGATGCGCGACCTCGCCAAGGTCAACGTGCTCTTGACCCGCGCCTCAGACGTTGCCGCGATGAATGCGCTCTATGCCGGCGCGTTCGGCCCGCCGCCTTTTCCTGCACGCACCACCTGCGTGGTGCAGGCCCTGCCCGATCCAAAGATGCTGATCGAGATCGAGGCGGTGGCCTCGCTGGCGAAGTGAGCCATGCTAAGCGCGTGTGTCTTGCCGGGCACTCGGCCGAACCAAGTGCACGACTCCATCTGACATATCCGTGAACGGCCGCTCCTCGGCTTGCAAAGGACCTGCTTTTACCGCACGAATTTTCAGGTCACACTTCCCCATCAGGAGATTTTGCATGCGTCGCGTTCTCGCCCTCTGTGCCGTTGCCGGCATCGCCACCTCCGTGTTTGCCGTGCCGGCCTCCGCTGCGGTCGGCTATTACGTGATCCGCTGGGACAACACCGGCATCTGCCAGGTCTGGAACGAAGATCTCCGCTACAAGCCGTTCCAGTGGGGCGCCTCGACCTACAAGGTCGTCAGCAAGCCGGTCCCGACCTTCACGGCCGCCTCCGAGCTCCAGATCAAGCTGCGCGCCGAGCGCCGCTGCACGCTCTGAGCCGATCCGCCAGTCCGCTCGCTCTGAAGGATCACGCGTTGAAGGCCGGTCACTGCAGCTGGTAAGAATTCGATCGGCGGACGACAAGGGCCGGGCAAGGATGCGATGCCAGCATCCTTGCCCGGTCGTTTTTTTAACCCGGATTTTTGGAGCAGGCCGATGCGCGCACGGACGATGATGCTAGCCGCTCTCACCGCATCGCTCCTGCTCGCCGCAACGGCGCAGGCGCAGGCTCCGCAATCCCTTCGCGTGATCTCGCCGATCTTCAGCCAGCTCGTCAGCTTCGCGATGCCGTCGACTTTCGCTGCCGTGTTCGAGAACACCAAGGGCGGCCACTACATCCGCGAAGCCGTACTCAAGGGCGAGACGCCCGAGCGCTGGACGCAGATGATCACCGTCACCGGCGAGAAGGGCATGACGCTGACGCCAGGCGCATCGCCGCAGATCTTCGCAGGCACCATCGCAGGCGGGTTCAAGACGGCCTGTCCCGACAGCTTTGCCGCCAGGCCGCTGGGCGCCACCACGTTCGGCCGCTTCGAGGGCTTTGTTGCCGTGATCGGATGCGGCCGCATCGACAGCGGCCCGACGCGGCACAGCGAAACCGCGCTGCTGATCACGCTCAAGGGCGCGACCGACTATTACACCGTCCAATGGGCCGAGCGCGGCCCCGAAAGCGACGAGCCGCCGGTCAACGACGACCGCTGGGAAGCCCGCCTGCGCGATCTGGGCCCGATCGACCTCTGCCCGATCACGCCGGGCGAAGCCGCGCCCTATCCGAGCTGCGTCAACAAGAGCTGAGGCGCCCTCACGCGTCCTTGTGCGCGCCGGGATGAATCAAAACGTCGCGCGCGGTGGAAAGGTCGATGAAGGCCTGCGCGCTGCCGCCCTGGTCGGGATGTATGCCCTTGGCGGCGCGGCGATAGGCCTGGTTGATGTCGTCGCAGGTGAGCTGCACGGCGAGCGGCAGGCCCAGCATCTTGCGCGCGCGATCCTCGCTGGACAGTTTCTTCGGCGCCGCGTTGCGGCGGCCGAAGCGCGGCGCGGTCAGATCATGGACGACGTCGAGGATCACGCCGACGCGGCGCCGGGCGGCCAACGTGACGCCATGATCGTCATTGTCCGCGGCCTGGCGCAGCACGGGCAGCGCCTGCTCGGCGGCCTGCCGCAGCGTGGCATCGCTGCTCATCCGCACGATCTCGGCCACCAGCCGCCCTGCCTCGACCCAGTCGGCGAATTCCGCCGACCGCAGGCGCTCGAGCGCCAATTTCCAGGATTCAAGTCGTTCCATCATGCGCGCAACGTTTAGCAATGGGAATCAGTATGCCAAGGCGGCCGTTTCCGACCCCTTAATTTCGAGTTAGCCTTTCATGAAACTTAGAAACGAATCCGGGAGGAAAATGTCATGGCATTGCTTGCAAACCACATCGCTGTCGTCACGGGCGCGGGTTCCGGCATCGGCCGGGCGATCGCCGCCGGCTATGCGCGCGAGGGTGCGCAGGTCGTGCTGCTCGACGTCAATGCCGAAACGGTCGCGGAGGCGGCCCAAGAGATCCGCAAGGCCGGCGGCAAGGCCGAGAGCTTTGCGCTCGACGTCACCAGGCGCGACGATTGCTTTGCGCTGGCAAAGACCGTCGCCGACAGGGTCGGGCAGGTCTCGATCCTCGTCAACAATGCCGGCATCACCCGCCGCAACCCCTTCACGGCCGAGACGGAAACGGTGGCGAAGGACTGGAACGACATCATCTCGCTCAACCTCAACGGCGTCTTCAATACGACGCAGGCCTTTCTCGCGCCGTTGCGCGCGAGCAAGGGCCGCATTGTCAATATCGGCTCGATCCAGTCTTTCGTGCATCTGCGCACGCCAAGCTCGGCGGCGTACACGACCTCGAAGCATGGCGTGCTCGGCTTCACCAAGGCGCTCGCGGTCGAGCTCGGCAAGGAAGGCGTGCGCGTCAACGCGATCGGGCCGGGCTTCATCGAGACCAACCTCAACGCCAATGTGCGCGCCACCAATCCCGCGCTGGTGCAGGCCTTCGTCGATCACACTCCGCTCGCGCGCGCCGGCAAGCCCGAGGACATCGTCGGCCCCGCGATCTTCCTCGCCTCGGACCTGTCGTCCTACGTCACGGGAACAATCGTGATGGTGGACGGCGGATATCGCACAGTGTGAGAGGCGAGATCGGTCCGCATCGCTATGCATCTCGTGCCAATCGCGGCGGCGCGGCGGCATTCCCAAGGTCAATTCGTGCGATGGCGCGCGATTAACCTTTCATTAACCAAACCCGGCCACCGTAGATCTACGGCTTGGGGGTCGTTGTTCTCGATCCGCTTCCAACGATGGAAGCGGGCGTTGATCGGGGAGTATGTTGATGACCACTGTTCACGTCGCGGCGCCCGAGCAAGGCGCGCAATTCCTTGCACCCAACGAGATCGTTCCACTTTTGATCGGCGCGACCGTCGGCGAGGTCGAGCGTGAGCTCGTGCTTCAGACGCTCGCGCGCTGCGACGGCAACCGCACGCGCGCCTCGCGCGTGCTCGGCCTGTCGGTGCGCACGCTGCGCAATAAGATCAGGCTGTACGCGGCTTCCGGCATCGAGGTGCCGGCGTATCACGATTGACGCGTAGGGCCGTGCCCCGTCGGGCCGATTGATGTTAATCAAGCCCGGCATCATGCGCGGGCGGAATTGCTGCTGTCGTCAAACGCCGCTAAGTAGCTTGCGTGCGCAGAAGGAGCAGCGGCGTGGCAGACGATCAGCGACGGCAGGGATCTCAGGGTCCGCGCGGACGGCAGGGCGAGCCGGGACGGCCGGGGCCGCAGGGTCATCCGGGCAAGCGGGGCCCCGACGGCGCACGCGGCAAGCCGGGACCGCAGGGCAAGCCGGGACCGGCCGGAAAGGCCGGAGCGCAGGGCAAGGCCGGTCTGCCGGGCAAGCCGGGCGAAGCCGGTGCGCGTGGCACAGCCGGACCGCAGGGCGCCGTGGGTCCGCAAGGCCCCGCCGGCCCTCAAGGCCCGCGCGGCGAAGCCGGTCCGCCCGGCCAATTGCCGTCGATCGAGCAGGTGCTGCCGTGGCTCGAGCAGCTGTTCGACGCCTGGGACGAGCGTCGCCGCCAGCGCGAGCAGGAGGCCGCGGAGCGCGCCGCGTTAGAGGCCGCCGTGCACGAGGCTGAAGATGCGTCCTCTGACGACGACGCCGAGAGCGACGATGCCGAAGGCGACGCGCACAAGAAAAAGAAGAAAAAGAAGAAGCACGGCCACTAGGACCAGCAGGCGCCTACTTCGCCTGATCCTCACGCCGCGGCAGCATGCCCATGCGCTCGAATTGCCAGCGCATGGCGCGGTACCAGAGATAACCCACCGCTGCGCCGCAAACGGCCAGGATCACCACATTCGCGCTCGAGAACGAGCCGCTCCACCACATCATCCACGCGGTCCACAACAGCGTGAAAACGATGGCACCTGCTTTCAGTGGAAGAAGGCGGCGGCTCATGATCGTGCTCCGGGTTGTCAAAACCCCGGCGAACACCATCGCGCGTGATGGGCATCGCTTCCGTGAGCCAGATCACGGTCGTGCCTGGCGGAACCGCTAACCGAAGCGCAGCCGCGAACGTTCCTTCGCTTTCTCCGCCTCGACCTCGCGGTCGCGCGTCGGTGCATGGGTGTGCAGCGACGTCAGCAGTTTTCGCGCAGCCTCCGAGACCTCGGCGACCGCGCGGTCGAATGCCGCCTCATTGGCCTGCGAGGGCCTGTTGAAGCCGGAGAGCTTTCGCACAAACTGGAGCGCGCTGGCGTGGATCTCGTCCTCCGTCGCGGGCGGCTCGAAATTGAACAGCGTCTTGATGTTGCGGCACATGCAGTCTCTCCCGTAGAAGCCCGATTTGATCCAAGGACGGATGGAGAAGCCGAAATTCTACATCGCATGCAGCCGCATGTCACAGGGGTCCGAATATTCCACTTGCGCGCCGCAACATCGAGGAAATGTTTTTCAGGGGGTGAGCAGCGGTCCGCTCTCGATCCCAGGCGGCCTGCTGATAAGATCGCGCGCAACGCGGCCACGAGCCATGAGCCGCACATTTGGGAGACAAACATGAAAGTTTCTTGCGCGGCGCTGTCGGCCGTTGTGCTATCCATCTCGACATCGGTATTCGCCGCCGACTATCCGGCGCCGAAACAAGGCGATTGGGTCGCCAGGGATTTCAAGTTCCACACCGGCGAAGTCATGCCGGAGCTGAAGCTGCATTACACCACTGTCGGTGAACCGACCGGACAACCGGTGCTGGTGCTGCACGGCACCGGCGGCTCGGGCGCGAGCATGCTGACACCCGCCTTCGCCGGCGAGATGTTCGGCGCCGGACAGCCGCTCGATGCGTCCAAATATTACATCATCATTCCCGACGCGATCGGCCACGGCAAATCGTCAAAGCCGTCCGACGGCATGAAGACGAGCTTCCCGAAATACAATTACGACGACATGGTCGAGGCGCAGCATCGCCTCGTAACCGAAGGCCTCGGCGTCAAGCATCTGCGGCTCGTGATCGGCAATTCCATGGGCGGAATGCAGACCTGGCTGTGGGGCGAGGCATATCCCAAGGACATGGACGCGCTGGTGCCGATGGCCTCGCAGCCGAGCGAAATGGCGTCGCGCAACTGGATGATGCGGCGGATCATGCTCGACACCATCCGCAACGATCCCGATTACAATGGTGGCAATTACGCCAGCCAGCCGCGCATGATGAAGTACGCCATCACGGCCTACGGCATCGCCAGCATCGGCGGCACACTCGCCTATCAGCAACAGGCGCCGACCGCGGCGAAGGCGGACAAGATCGTCGACGAACGGCAAGCGACGCCGATCACGGCGGATGCCAACGACTTCGTCTACCAGTGGGAGTCCTCGCACGACTACAATGCCGCCGAAAAGCTGGAGGGAATCGAGGCCTCGCTGTTGCTGGTCAATTCCGCCGACGACGAGCGCAACCCGCCGGAGACCGGCGTGACGGACGCTGCGATGAAGCGGGTCAAGAACGGCAAGCTGTATCTCATCCCCGCAACCACCGAGACGCGCGGCCACGGCACCACCGGCAACGCAAAATTCTACAGCGAGCAGGTTCGGCAACTGCTGCAAACCGCGCCGCAGCGCACGATGTAGGCATCGCCAGAGCTGCCCCGATATCGCAACGCATCATATGCGGCGCCTCGGCGCCGCATATTATTTGAGCATGCAATGAGCCAACGGCTCGGGCTTAATCGCGTCAACGATACGAATCGACACGCGATGAGGAGGATCGCATGCACAGGCTTGCGCTGTGCGTTTGGCTCGCCGCGATGACGAGCGCCGCGTTCGCGTTCGACAACGGCCAGTACGACAACGTTTCGCCCGACATCCGCGCCTGGTTCAAGAGTGTAATCGCGCCGAACGGCGTACCTTGCTGCGACATCTCCGATGGCCATCGCACCGACTACGACGTGCGCAAAGGCACGTATTGGGTGCCGATCGAGGGACAATGGATGGAGGTGCCCGAGCGCGCCATCATCCGCGATCGCGGCAATCCGGTCGGCCAGGCCGTGGTGTGGTACGTCCACCACCGCGGCGCCATCATCATCAGTTGCTTCGTGCCCGCCGACGCGGTGTAACGTCTTAAGATAGATATCGTTGGCGGACATGGCCCGATCAGGTAGTTTGACGCCGAACCGATCTGGAGGCATGCCGTTGACCGACCTTTGCGCCGAAGACCTCGCCACCATCTATGCGAAGCCGACCCCGCGCGTGATCGCAAAGGCGCGTCCCGCGATCGACGTGCATGCGAAGAAGTTCATCGAGATGTCGCCGTTCTGCGTGCTCGCGACATCAGGCACCGACGGCAGCGTCGACGCCTCGCCGCGCGGCGGCAGCATCGGCTTCGTCCACGTCGCCGGCCCCAATCAACTACTGATGCCCGACCGTGCCGGCAACAACCGCATCGACAGTTTCCGCAACGTCGTCGAGGGCTCGGGCTTCGTGCATCTGCTGTTCTTTGTGCCGGGCATCGACGAGACGCTGCGCGTCGGCGGGCGCGGCGCGCTGTCGGCCGACCCGGATTTGCTCGCTTCGATGGTCGAGTTCGGCAAGCCGCCGCGCGTGGTGCTGAGCGTTGCTGTCAACGAAGTTTATTTCCACTGCGGCAAGGCGCTGATGCGCTCAAAGCTCTGGGCGCCGGAGAAGGTGCAGCGCTCGGTGATGCCGAGCATCAGCCAGGTCATCCACGACCAGACCAGCCTCGGCGAGCCGGAGAGCCAGGAGATCGTGGAAGAGCGCTACAAGACGCAGCTCTAGATCACAGCGTCGTCGCGGCCTTCGCCGGGACGACGCTGGAGTGCGCGGCTGCCGCCGGAGCTTAGTGTCCCTCGCCCTCGAGCCCGCCGACGTGCTTCTGGGTGTAGAGCTCGAGGCCGATGCGGCCGATCAGATCGAGCTGGGTTTCGAGGAAGTCGATGTGATGCTCCTCGTCGCTCATCAGCTTCTCGAACAGGTCGCGCGTGACGTAGTCCTTGACGCTGTGGCAGTAGGTCGCCGCCTCCTGGTAGAGCGCCCGCGCGCTCATCTCGGCGGCGAGATCGCACTCGATGATCTCCTTGACGTTCTGACCGATGCGCAGGGGATCGAGCACCTGCATGTTCGGGAAGCCGTCGAAGAACAAAATCCGCTCAGTGAGCTTGTCGGCGTGCTCCATCTCCTCGATGGACTCCTTGCGCCAGACCTTGGCCATGTCGCGGAGACCCCAATTGTCGAGAAAGCGGTAGTGCAGCCAGTACTGGTTGATCGCAGTCAGTTCGTGACGCAGCGCCTTGTTGAGATAGTCGATAACTTTTGCGTCGCCCTGCATGGTTCACTCCAGCTCTTGCAGTCCAAATCGGCCCTAAACCGAGTTTAGAACGCTTCTAAATGAGTTTACGAGCGAGGGCAACCGGCTACGGAGACGCGGCCGGGGAAAGCTCAGCCAAATTTGCGGAAGTTTTCAGCAGGCCGCGAGGGCGAACTGGGCAGGCTGGGCCGCCTCGTCATTGGCGGCCACGGTGTGGCTGTGCGGACAGCCGGAGCAGCACGACTTGGCACAGGGGCCGAGCGCTTCGTCGATAATGGTCTTGATGGTGCGGGCGCAGCGGCCGCATTCGGCGCTGCAGCCGAGGCATCCATAGATCTGCTTGGCATGACGCACGGCATCGTCGGACTCGGCGACGGCGGCGCGGATGTCGTCATCGCTCAGCACGTTACAGGAACAAACGATCATGGAAGCGGTAGGCCCTTCGGTGATGCGCCATCATCGATATTTAAGGAGCCGTCCGGATGCAAAAGGAAAAACCGGTATTTCAAGCTATTCCAAACTGGCCCGGAAACAGGCCTAGAACGGCTCTAAATAGAGAGTTGCGCTGGATCAAGATGATGTCTGATCGGGCCTAATCGCTGCTCCCGCCTCCCCCACCATCGCTCCCGCCTCCGCAATCTCCACCCCCGCCGCTATCGCTCGTGGAGCAGCCTCCGCTGTCGGTTGAGCTTCCGGAACTGTCGCTGGAGAACCAGCTTCCGAGCGAGACGCCCTCATTCGTGGTATCCGAATAAGTATCGCTTCCGCCGTCGCCGCCTGCCCGGGCGCGCGGGCGTGGGGCGCGGCTCTGTAAATGGCTCATCAGGGCATAGCCGACCACGCCGACGGCCGCGACGGCGATCAGGGCATTGGTCAGGATGTTCATGTTCGCCTCCCAGGCATGAAATCGGCCATTTCTACCAATTGGTCGCACCCGGCCGATGCGCCGTTCATTGATCGTTCAAACGAAGTATGGAACTTTGGCCGCAAGAGTTCCGCATTCGCTGTGAAAGGTCGCCCAAATGAAGAAGTCGCTTATGGCGGTCGCTGCCGCCGCCACCTTGGTTTTGGCTGCAGGTATGCCGGCCCATGCACAGCGTGGTGTCGCTGCCGGCGTCGCTGCCGGGATCATCGGCGGCGCCATCGTCGGTGGCGCGCTAGCCTCTCCGTATTATTACGGACCAGGTCCCGGCTACGCGTATGGTCCGGGCTACGGCCCCGGCTACTATCCGCCCCGCTATTACGCGCCGGGTCCCGGCTACGTCGCCGACGACTATTACGGCGATGGCTGTGTCTGGCAGAAGCAGCGCTTCTGGGACGGCTACGCCTGGCGCATCCGTCGCGTCCGAGTCTGTGGCTGAGGCGCGTTAGCGCCGGTTCGATTCAGTCGGCCGGGTTGAGCCGGTTCACTACGGATGCGCCGTTCATCTCCGGGCCCGAAAAAGACCGCTTTTTCTCGTCACAGCTCTGTGTGCGTTTACCGTGGATTGACCATTTGCGCGCTTCCTAGCTGCAAGGCCAATTCCATCAGCGTGTGCGTGAACCTTTCAAACCCGGACGCTCCTAACGAGGTGCGTCCATCTCCCAGGAGAGCCAAGAGCATGAAGAAGACTATTGTTGCCGCCCTCACGGTTGCGACGGTCGCCGGTTCGCTGGTGACTGCCACGCCGTCCGCGCAGGCCCATGACGGCGTCGGTGTCGGCATCGCGGCCGGCCTGCTCGGCGGCGCGATCATCGGCGGCGCCATCGCGTCGAGCCGTCCCGCTTACGGCGGACCGGTGTACGTGGCCGAGCCCGGCCCGCCGCCCCCGCCCTGCTACTGGCAGCGCCAGCGCTATTGGGACGGCTATGGCTGGACCGTTCGTCCGGTTCGCGTCTGCTACTGATCTGATCGCAAGGCGCTCATGAGCGCCGCGATCGAAGCCCGGCCGCGACCATCGGCCGGGCTTTTTCTTTTTTGGCGGCTTTGTTAGCGCGCCGCCTGGATCGAACGCAGCACCTCTTCGCTCGGCCAGCAATCGACCTTGAGCCCGGCCGACTTCTGATAGGCGCCGAGAGCTGCGCGCGTCTGCATGCCGGCCTTGCCGTCGATCTTGTCCCTATAGAGCCCGGCGCGCGTCAGCCCGCGCTGCATCGTCTCGACGTCCCTGGTGCGCAATTGCTTCGACGCGGACCACGGCGTCGCGAACGGGAGCGGGCTCGTCATGCGGTCGCTGAGATGACCGACGAACAGCACATAGAGATCGGAGAAATTGTATTCCTTGATGACGAAGTAGTTCTTCGTGGTCAGGAACGCCGGACCATAGATGCCCTCCGGCTGGAGCAGTGATGCCGGCTGCGCCTGCTCGGCCGCGCTGAGCCGCTCGCCGCGCACCGGCGCAAAGCCTTCACGCAGCCATTGGCCGATCGGCTTCGTCACCTCGGGCACGCCCGTGGTGCAGTCGACCTTCGCCGGCGCCTTCACCTCATAGGCCCAGCGCACACCGCCCTGCCAGCCCTTGTTGACGAGCTGCTGCGCGGCCGAGGCCAGCGCATCCGGCACCGAGTGCCAGATGTCGATGCGGCCGTCGCCGTCGAAATCGACGCCGTGCTTGTAATATTCGGACGGCAGGAACTGCGTGAGCCCGGTGGCGCCGGCCCAGGACGAGCGCATGTCCTTGCGCGTCACCACGCCCTCGCCGAGGATCTTCAGCGAGAGGATGAACTCGTTGCGATAGGTGTCCTTGCGCCGGCCGACATAGGCCTGCGTCGCCAGCACGCGAACGAGATCGTAGGGCAGCGTGTAGCGGCCGTAGTCGGTCTCGCGGCCCCAGATCGCGAGCATGACGGTGGCCGGCACGCCGGAATTTTTCTCGATCTTCGTCAGCGCGGCATTGTATTTCTGCAGCAACCGCTGCCCCTCGCCCGCGAGATTCGCAATCGAGCCTTCCCTGACATAGTCCGCCGGCACCTGCACGAACTCGGCCTGCGATGGCGCGCCGGTCGCGGGCCGCCCGGGCAGGATCAGATCAGGCAGCTTGTAATCCGGCTCGAGCCCGCGCGTCTGTTGATCGAACGTCGCGCGCGAGACGCCGGCCTCTTGCGCTTCCGGCCAGAGCGAGGCGATGAATTGCGTGAAGGCTGCATCGGCGGCCTGGGCGGACGACCAGCCACAGGTGATCACGATCACCGCAGCGATGAGCGCCCGCCGCATCATCACGCAGTCACCGCGTCAGCTTCTTGTACTTCACGCGGTGCGGAATGACGCTGTCCTGGCCGAGCCGGCGCATCTTGTCCTTTTCGTAATCCTGGAAGTTGCCTTCGAACCACTCGACGTGGCTGTCGCCTTCGAAGGACAGGATGTGGGTGGCGATGCGGTCGAGGAACCAGCGATCATGGCTGATGATGACGGCGCAGCCGGCGAAATCCTCCAGCGCCTCTTCGAGCGCGCGCAGCGTGTCGACGTCGAGGTCGTTGGTCGGTTCGTCGAGCAGCAGCACGTTGGCGCCGGACTTCAGCATCTTGGCGAGATGGACGCGGTTGCGCTCACCACCGGAGAGCGCACCGACCTTCTTCTGCTGGTCGGCGCCCTTGAAGTTGAACGAGGAGCAATAGCCGCGCGAGTTGACTTCCTTCTTGCCGAGCAGGATCAGCTCGTTGCCGCCGGAGATCTCCTCCCACACGTTCTTGCTGCCGTCGAGCGCGTCGCGCGACTGGTCGACATAACCGAGATGCACGGTCTCCCCGACCGTGATGGTGCCCTTGTCCGGCTGCTCCTGCTCGGTGATCATCTTGAACAACGTGGTCTTGCCGGCGCCGTTCGCCCCGATCACGCCGACGATGCCGCCGGGCGGCAGCTTGAAGGTGAGATCGTCGATCAGCAGGCGATCGCCATAGCCTTTGCTGAGGGCCTCGAAATCCACGACATTGGCGCCGAGCCGCTCGGCCACGGGAATGATGATCTGCGCGGTCTGGGTCTGCTTCTCGCTCGCCTGCTTGAGCAGATCCTCATAGCGCTGGTAGCGCGCCTTCGACTTGGCCTGACGTGCCTTCGGCGAAGAGGCCACCCATTCCTGCTCGCGTGCAATCGTCTTCTGGTGCGCGGCGTCCTCGCGGCCTTCCTGCTCGAGCCGCTTCTGCTTCTGCACCAGCCAGGACGAATAGTTGCCCTCGTAGGGAATGCCCTTGCCGCGATCGAGCTCGAGGATCCAGCTCGTGACGTTGTCGAGGAAATAGCGATCGTGGGTGACGATCAGGATCGCGCCGGGATAGCTGCGCAGATGGCCTTCGAGCCACGACACCGACTCGGCGTCGAGATGGTTGGTCGGTTCGTCCAGCAGCAGCAGCTCCGGCTGGTCGAGCAATAGCTTGCACAGCGCGACGCGGCGGCGCTCACCGCCGGAGAGTTTCGTGACGTCGGCATCGTCGGGCGGGCAGCGCAGCGCGTCCATGGCCTGGTCGACCTTGCTGTCGAGATCCCAGAGGCCCTGGGCCTCGATCTCGTCCTGCAGCTTGGTCATCTCGTCGGCGGTCTCCTCGGAATAATTCATCGCCAGCTCATTGTAGCGATCGAGGATGGCCTTCTGCTTGGCGACGCCCAGCATGACGTTCTCGCGCACGGACAGCGTCGGATCGAGGTGCGGCTCCTGCTCGAGATAGCCGACGCGCGCGCCCTCGGCGACCCAGGCCTCGCCGGTGTACTCCTTGTCCAGGCCCGCCATGATCTTGAGTAGGGTCGACTTACCGGAGCCGTTGACGCCGAGAACGCCGATCTTGGCATCCGGGTAAAAGCTCAGGCGGATATTGTCGAGCACCTTGCGGGTCGGGTAGCTCTTGGTCAGGCCGTCCATGAAGTAGACAAATTGGCGCGCCATCGGTCCCGTGAAACCTTCAATTTGAGGATATTTGCTTGCTGCCGATGTAACGATCCCGCCCCCAAAGGGCAATGTTTTCCCTCCGTTCACCACGGATGAATACTGGGCAGACACCATCCGGATCCCGATCCGGACAATTGAAACCATTTTTTAATAAAGCAGGCCAAAGCTCGGTTTCGCGCGGCAACAGCGCCACCCGCTCAGAATGAACGGGGAGCACAGCGAGGCCCATCATGGCTCTGATCGAGACCCATTCCCTTCCTGTTCCGGCACAAGCCGGCCGCACCTCTGCGCTCGTCTCGGAGATCAAGGGCTTCTGGAAGCGCTTCTTCGCCACGGCCTTCAACCCCTACAGGCCCGAACTGCACTACATGCGCGGCCCCGGCCCTGCCTGGCGCGCCAAGCACGGCATGGATGCGCCGATCCGGCTGAAGCCCCGCAAGGTCTGAGCCGCCGCTCTCTCTCGGATTTTGCCTCCGGATTTTTGAAGACCCAGACTGCTTGCACGCAAGCATGATTGCGCGCAACCATGGCCCGGTTCCGACGGTGGCGCCCCTCCGACTGACGCCGCCACCTCTCGCCATGGATGAACGCTGATGACGCGGCTGCGCTGTGCAATTCTCGACGACTATTTCAACCTCGCCCTCGACGTCGCCGACTGGGCGAAACTATCCGACCGAGTCGATGTCACCGTGTTCGGCCATCCCTTTGCCTCGGAGCAGGCCGCAGCCAGCGCGCTGGCCGATTTCGAGATCGTATGCGCGATGCGTGAGCGCACCGCGTTCCCTAGGAGCCTGTTCGACAAGTTGCCGAGGCTGAAGCTGCTGCTTACCTCCGGAATGCGCAATGCCGCGATCGACATCGAGGCCGCGAAGGCGCGCGGCGTCGTCATCGGCGGCACGCAATATTCCCGCGATCCGACCGCGCCGCTCACCATGGGCCTGATCCTGGAGCTGACCCGCGGCATCGGCCGCGAGAATGCGCGCATGCATGCGGGCGAGCCCTGGCAGACTTTTGCCGGCGTCGAGATCGAGGGCCTCACGCTCGGCATCGTCGGCCTCGGCAAGCTCGGCACCAAGATGGCCGGCATCGCCAAGACATTCGGCATGAACGTGATCGCCTGGAGCCCCAACCTCACGCCGGAGAAGTGCGCGGCGGTCGGCGTCGGCTACGCCACCAAGGAGGAGCTGTTCGCCAAGGCCGATATCGTCACCATCCATGTGGTGCTGAGCGACCGCTCACGCGGCCTCGTCAGCCGCGCGGACCTCGCGCGGATGAAGCCGACCGCCTTCCTCGTCAACACTGCGCGCGGGCCGATCGTGGACGAGCAGGCGCTGCTCGAAGCCTTGCAGCAACGGAAGATCGCGGGCGCCGGCATCGACGTGTTCTCGGTCGAGCCGCTGCCGGTCGACCATCCCTTCCGCAAGCTCGACAATCTCGTGCTGACGCCGCATCTCGGCTACGCGACCGAGGACGGCCTGCGTATCCATTACGGCCAGATGGTCGAGGCGATCGACGCCTTCACTGAGGGTAATGAGCTGCCGCGCAAGCTCGCCTGAAGCGACGCAGATCTCGAACGACGAAGGGCGTGCCGATGGCATGCCCTTCTCGATCTCAATTGTCGCGTAGCGCTTAGCGCACGGTGACCGGTGCGGGCAGCGGCGGCACCACCGTCGGCTGCGTGCCGGGGACCGGACCTGCCTGGGCGGCCATCGGAGCGGGACCGGGCGCAGGCGCGGCCGACGCAGTCGCGGTGCCCGGCGGCGGACTACCCTGCATCACCACCACGCGGGTCCCGACCTTGGCGCGGTCGAACAGATCCGAGACGTCCTCATTCAGCATGCCGATACAGCCGGAGGAGACGAACTTGCCGATCGTCGAAGGCTGGTTGGTGCCGTGGATGCGATAGACGGTCGAGCCAAGATACATGGCGCGGGCACCGAGCGGATTGCCTTCGCCGCCGGCCATGAAGCGCGGCAGATAGGGCTGGCGCTCGATCATTTCCACCGGCGGATGCCAATCCGGCCACTCGGCCTTGCGGGTGATCTTCTGCACGCCGGTCCAGGTGAAGCCGTCGCGGCCGACGCGGACGCCGTAGCGGATCGCACGGCCATTGCCGAGGACGTAATAGAGGTAGGTGTTCGGAGTATCGACCACGATGGTGCCAGCCGGCTCCTTGGTCTGGAACGCGACTTCCTGGCGGCGCAGGTTCGCCGCCAGCTGCGCCGGTGCTGCGTCAGGCTGCTCCTCGGGCGGCAGTGACGCCACCGACATCGGCCGGCCACCGGCACCGGGCTGCGGCGACACCGCTCCGGTCGCGGCCGGGCCACCAACGGCTTCCGGCGGACGCATGCCATCACTGGCGGGCGCCTGACCCGGACGGTCGGCATAGATTACCGCGGGCGGGCCGGCAGGGCGGCCGTAGCGGGGATCATCGGGTGACATCACCGGGCCCTGCGGCGGCGCGGCGGAATAGACGGGCGGAGCGCCAGCCGGACGGCCGTAACGCGGATCATCGGGCGACATCACCGGACCCTGCGGCGGGGCAGCCGAATAGACCGGGGGAGCGCCGGCCGGGCGGCCGTAGCGCGGATCGTCAGCCGGACCCGGCGGCGGCAGCGAGGCCTGCGGCATCGCGTCGTCGTCATCCTCCAGCGCGTCGAAATTCGGGGTGCGGTCGCCGGGCCGATATTCGGCCGGAGCGCCGTAGCTCGGCGCCTGCTGAACCGGATAGCTCTGGGCCTGTGCGAGCGAGGTTCCCGCCGCAGCGACTGTTGCGGCAGCGCATATCGTCAGAAAATGTTTGATCATCATCGCTCTTGTATAGCCCCCGGGCCCCGACCGAGCCGTTAACGGCCACATGACCGAAGATAGCGGCACATTCAAGACATGGCAGGCTGATTTGTGCCTGATTTAGCGATTTGTGATGCAATCGCACACAGTTGCTCCGTTGCATCACGGGGATGGAAATCGCATCGCGCCGTAGATTGCCGGAGTTATCAGCCCGATTTTTACGGAACGGCGCGGAGACGTTGCGATATGGTCGAATCAGCCTGATTCGCCACCGATTTGAGCTCGGATCCAGCGTGGCGAACGCGGCAATCAGTATCGTCACCGCGTTCAGATGGCTCGTGGGCCCTGGCCAGCCGCCGGGGCGGAATTCGTAACCCGTCAATGCTTCCCGGCTTTCGCTTCCTGCTTGCCGCGATCCTGCTGTCTGCCTCCATCCTGGTGTTCGGCCTGGGAGCCGCCTCACTGCTGCGGGCGAGCCACGAGCAGTATGTCAGCAACCCGTCCTGGCGGAGCGGCCCGCAGGAGCAGGTGTTCGCGCAAGCCTCCGAGCCGGCCCTGCCGGTGCTCGCGGCGCTCCGCGTGGAGCCGGTCGCACCTGATGCCAACGAGGCGGCGCCCGCAATGCAGGACCAGGTCCCGAGCATCGGTCTGCCCGCGGTCGAGACCGGGCCCGAGCAGATGGCCGCAGTGACGCTCGAGGCCAAGGTCCAGCCTGAGCCTCAGCCTGAGCCTCAGATCGCCGTCGCGTCGCCCGCAGAGCCGGCTGCGCCCGTCACCGAGGTCCCAGCCCCTGAGCAAGCCGAGACCCAGGCTGCGGCTCCTGCGCCCGCCGACACACACACCCTGGCCGACACGAGTGCTTCCATCACCACCACGACGCCGGCCCCGGCGATGAGCGCCACCGACGTGCCGCGAACCGCGACACCGGCGCTGGCATCGCGCGTGAGCGACATTGCAGCAGCCAGGGTGGCTGCGCTGAACGACCTCGCGCCGACGAAGTCCAAAGCCGGCAGCGCGACGCAAGCGAGCAAGCCGCGCGCGCACAAGCCGAAGAAGCGTCACCGCATCGTACGGCGTCCGCCGCCTCAGCAGTTACAACGATCACTCGATCCGTTCGGCCAACAGCAGCAGCAGCAGACGCTCGCCACGACCGCCACGCGCACGCGCTGACCTTAGGCCGGCCCTGTCGCGATCGGCGGGCCTTTCTCCTGGCCCCATTCCGACCACGAGCCGTCATAGAGTGCGGTGTCGGTCATCCCGAGGCGATAGAGCGCGAGCGTCAGCACGCCGGCCGACACGCCGGAGCCGCAGCTCGTCACGATCGGCGCATCGAGCTTGACACCGGCGCCGGTGAAGGCGGCGCGAAGCTCCTCGAGCGGCTTCATCGTGCCGGTCGCGGCATCGAACAGCTGATTGTAAGGCACGTTGCGCGCACCGGGGATGTGACCGGAGCGGATGCCCGCGCGCGGCTCGGGCGCGCGGCCTTCGAAGCGATCGGCGGCGCGGGCGTCGATCACCTGCTCGGCGCGGCTTTCGACATTGGCGATCAGCTGCTGCATGCTGCGCACGCGCTTCGGATCGTAGCTCGCCTTGAAGCTTGCAGGCTTCGGCTTCACCTCGCCGCTCTCGACCGGACGCCCCTCGGCGCGCCACTTCTTCAGGCCGCCATTGAGGATGCGCACATTGCTGTGGCCGAACGCCAAAAACATCCACCACGCGCGCGGCGCAGCGACCCAGCCGCCGGCATCGTAGAGCACGACGGTATCGGCATTGGAGATGCCGAGATTCCCGACATCGTGGCCGAACTGCCCGGCGCTCGGATACATGTGCGGCAGCGGGTTGGAATGGTCAGACACCGCATCGACGTCGAAGAACACCGCGCCCGGCAGATGCGCGGCGAGATAGTCATCCTTCGGCAGCGGCAGCACGCCCGGCAGCTTGAAGCTGGCGTCGAGCACTTTGACGTTGGCATCGTTGATGTGGGCGGCGAGCCATTCGGTGGAGACGAGGGGGTCGGTGGTCATTGCATGCTCCGGCAGTTGTTCCAGTCGTCATGGCCGGGCTTGTCCCGGCCATCCACGTTCTTCGTCGCAGCAAAGACGTGGATGCCCGGGTCAAGCCCGGGCATGACGGAGTGTGTGGTGAGGGAGGTGTTTTCCTCACCCCTTCTTCTTCGGCTCCCACTGCTCCGTCGGGCCGCCGGCATCGCGCCAGGCCGCGTAGCCGCCGGCGATGTGGGCGACGGGCTTGAGGCCCATGTCCTTTGCGGTCTTGGCCGCGAGCGCGGAGCGCAGGCCGCCGGCGCAGTGGAACACGAACTTCTTGTCTTCCTGGAAGATCGGCTTCGCATACGGGCTCTGCGGATCGATCCAGAATTCGAGCATGCCGCGCGTACAGGAGAACGCGCCGGGGATACGGCCGTCGCGCTCGATCTCGCGGGGGTCGCGGATGTCGACAATGACGACGTCGCCGTTCTTGGAGATCTCGATGGCGTCCCTGGCGGTGAGCGTCTCGATCTCACTATTGGCCTCGTCGATCAGCGCCTGGATGCCGCGGGTGATGTTTTGGGGCATGTAGCTCTCCCTCCTGTCGGCCGCGCGTGCAGCTAGTGCGTCAATTCCTTCATCGCTCCCTCAAGTCCCTCGATCGTGATCGGGAACATGCGGTTGGCGAAGATGCGTTTGATGATGGTGGTCGATTCCGAATAGTCCCAGTGCTTCTGCGCAACCGGGTTGAGCCACACCGAATGCGGATAGGTACGGATGATGCGATCGAGCCAGACCGAGCCGGGCTCCTCGTTGACGTGCTCGACCGAGCCACCGGGCACCATGATCTCGTAAGGCGACATCGAGGCGTCGCCGACGAACACGACCTTGTAGTCGTGTGGATATTTATGCAGCACATCCCAGGTCGGCGTGCGATCGGTGAAGCGGCGCTTGTTCTGCTTCCACACGCCTTCATAGAGGCAGTTGTGGAAGTAGAAATACTCCATGTGCTTGAACTCGCTCTTCGCCGCCGAGAACAGCTCCTCGACCTGCTCGATATGCGAATCCATGGAGCCGCCGATGTCGAAGAACACCAGCAGCTTCACCGCATTGCGCCTTTCAGGGCGCATGTGGACGTCGAGATAGCCGTGATTGGCGGTCTCGCGGATGGTGGTGTCGAGATCGAGCTCATCCGGCGCACCGGTGCGCGCGAACTTGCGCAGGCGGCGCAGCGCCACCTTGATGTTGCGAATGCCGAGCTCGACATTACCGTCGAGGTCTTTGAACTCGCGCTTGTCCCACACCTTCACGGCACGGTTGTTGCGGTTCTTCTCCTGGCCGATACGAACGCCTTCGGGATTGTAACCATGCGCGCCGAACGGCGAAGTGCCGGCGGTGCCGATCCATTTCGAGCCGCCCTGGTGCCGGCCCTTCTGCTCCTCGAGCCGCTTCTTCAAGGTCTCCATGAGCTTGTCCCAGCCCATGGCCTCGATCTGCTTCTTCTCGTCCTCGCTGAGGTATTTCTCGGCGAGCTTCTTCAGCCACTCCTCGGGGATCTCAGCTTTCTCCATGGCGTCGAGCAGGCTTTCCAGCCCCTTGAACACCGTGCCGAAGACGCGGTCGAACTTGTCGAGGTTGCGCTCGTCCTTCACCAGTGAGGTGCGCGACAGATAATAGAAATTCTCGACCGAATAGTCCGACAGATCAGCGTCGAGCGCCTCCATCAACGTGAGGTATTCGCGCAGCGTCACGGGGACCTGCGCATCGCGCAGAGACGTAAAGAATTGCAGGAACATGGGTGACAGATTGCCCGTCGGGTGGCCGACGTCAAGGGGCGGAGACCGGCGCTGCACGCTGGACCGGTGGGCTTTTTGCTCTAGAATTGACCGCCTCTCAGGGTTGTTTTGGGGACGTTTGCAATGGGTATTCTCGCAGCGCTCATCATTGGCGCGATCGCCGGCTGGCTTGCCGGCAAGATTGTCCACGGAGCGGGATTTGGGCTGATCGGCAACATCGTCGTCGGCATCATCGGCGCGCTGGTGGCGGGCTGGGTGCTGCCGCAGCTCGGCATCGCGCTGGCGACCGGCACGCTGGGCGCCATCATTGACGCCACGGTCGGTGCGGTGATTGTGCTCGTCATCCTTTCGCTGATAAAACGGGTCTGAAAGCCTGACCGAACCAGGAACGGCCGCCACGAGCGGCCGTTCCTTTTGTTGGACCACGGCAATGCCGGGGCCGACGACCAACAAGGACGCGCGATGAAATTTACCGGCACCAAGGACTATGTTGCGACCGATGATCTCAAGGTCGCCGTCAATGCCTCGATCGTGCTGGAGCGCCCGCTGCTCATCAAGGGCGAGCCCGGCACCGGCAAGACGGTGCTGGCCGAGGAAGTGGCGAAGGCGCTGAACGCGCCGCTTCTGACGTGGCACATCAAGTCCACCACCAAGGCGCAGCAGGGTCTCTACGAATACGACGCGGTGTCGCGCCTGCGCGACAGCCAGCTCGGCGACGCGCGTGTTTCGGACATCAAGAACTACATCAGGCGCGGCAAGCTGTGGGACGCCTTCGCGGCGGAGCAGCGCCCGGTGCTGCTGATCGACGAGATCGACAAGGCCGACATCGAATTTCCCAACGACCTGCTGCTCGAGCTCGACCGCATGGAATTCCATGTCTACGAGACCGGCGAGACGATCAAGGCGAAGCAGCGCCCGATCATGATGATCACCTCCAACAACGAGAAGGAGCTGCCGGACGCCTTCCTGCGCCGCTGCTTCTTCCACTACATCAAGTTCCCCGACGCCGACACGATGGGCCGCATCGTCGACGTCCACTTCCCCGGCATCAAGAAGCGCCTGGTCGAGGAAGCACTGCGCATCTTCTTCGAGGTCCGCGAGGTGCCCGGCCTGAAGAAGAAGCCGTCGACGTCGGAGCTGCTCGACTGGCTCAAGCTGCTGCTCAACGAGGACATGAGCGTCGAGCAACTGCGCGAGCGCGACCCGCGCAAATTGATTCCGCCGCTCCACGGCGCGCTGCTGAAGAACGAGCAGGACGTGCATCTGTTCGAGCGGCTGGCGTTCTTGAGCCGACGGGAAGTGTAGGGTCACGCGCTGTTTCTGCCGTCCACCTCAGGAGACGGTGAGAGATTTGAGCTCGCCGCTCTCTCCATTCGTCATTGCGAGCGCAGCGAAGCAATCCAGGGTCTTTCCGCAGTGACAGTCTGGATTGCTTCGCTGCGCTCGCAATGACGGAGCAAGGTGCGGCATCGCGGTTTCCAACTCGCATCTCAATCGCAGACACACGCTCGCATCCTCGCGGCATATTCCGCCCGAGCTATGCTCTCTCCGTTACACCCTCATGAAAGAGGGCGCAGGGAAGGCCGGGTGCTGACCTCGCACCCACGGTCCGCTGTGCGCATGTAGCGCAATAGGAAATTGCACAGCGGCATACAGGTGAAGCCGAACACACGGCCTTCCCTGCGCAGTGGGTTGACGGCTTATGCCGTGCTCTCCCGGGAGCCGAATTCCTTCTGGCCTCCCTCGCCTCGCGAAAGTCGCCGACACCGCGCCGGTTGACGCCAATGCCGCATCCGCCAAAGCTTGACCGTAGCAACGACGGCCAGGACCACACGGTTTTGCCGTACGCACACAGCGCCGCTCGTCCGCACGAAGCCTCGGGTTCACGGAGAGCAATCCGCCCTGCCCTTGACCTCTCGTACACGACGCTGCCGCGTCCACCGCAACCCGGCCCGCGCTTCGAACGACTCGCGAACCGCCCCTCTTCGTGGGCCGGGCTGTTTCGATGTATGCCGCAATTCCGAATTTCGGTAAAGCGGAATATCTTTCCGGAAGCAGGTTGACAGGTTTTGCGGTGTTTTGCCCGCCGGGCAATGTGAGGTCCCGGAACGACAACGGAAAGTGCGGCGGCCATCCAAGCATTCCAGGAACTTTCGTTGCCAATCTGCAACGGTTCCCGGCAATCTAAGACTGGACAAAATGAACGCCCATTGCGGCCACGAACCCTGCTCACAACGCCGTGAGACAAGTCAGGGGAACGACGATGCGAGCACAACGCGTTTGGAACGTGAATGGAGCCGCCAGCATCGGGCAGCTTCAGTCCAGATTGGACGATTTGAACAAGCGCCTGAATCAGCTTGAAAGCCAGCATCCCGAGAGCTGGAAGGTCGAAGAGCTGAGATCGAGCGCACTCAGCCTGTCGCGGGAGATCGACGACATCCGCTGCGCCGAGGCGACGGCGGCCTTGCGGGAATTGCTGCGGAAGTAAGACCCCGGTCGGCGCGACGGATCCGTGATCGGCCGCGCGCCCGTCGCCATGGATCAAGGAACCAAGGCGCAGCCCCCGCCATTTCCATGAAGAGCATGGAGCAAAATCATGACCAGGCATCTGACACGAGCCCATCTTGCGCGCGGTGTGGCCGGCGCGGTTTCCACGCTGGTCCTGTGCGCGACGATGGCCTTCACCATCGCGTACCACTTCGCGTTGTGAAGGAGAGTTCACATGATGTCCGCCCCCGAGGAGCCGGTGAGGCTGCAAGGCTTTGGCGCTCGCGCCACTGGAGCGATCGGAGGCCACAATCTTCCGCGTCCGCGACGGCGCGCATTTGGCCGCGCGAGATCGCCGACCTTGCCTCGGAATGGGACATGACGCCGATGGCGAACGACAGGTCTCCAGGACTCGTCGCGCACCCACACTGGCCGGACGTCATTTGCGGCACGCGCTCGCGTCAAGGGATCACGGCGTTCCGCGAAACCCGACGAAACCATTGTTGCTCGCGAAATCGCGACCGCTCCGCTGGGAACGCCTGGAGGCAGCAGGGATTGATGCCTATCCAACCGAGACATGGAGACAACCATGACACGTATGAAACTTCTGAGTGCGGCCGCACTGGTGGCCACCGTTTTGCCGCTCGCGACCGCAAGCCCCAGCCTCGCCGCGGGACGCGGTCCGGGCTGGTGCACTCCGCCGAGCGGAGACGCTGTCGGCGCCGCCGGCCCGGCCATGAACGGCGGCCAGTTGATGGCTGGCGTCGGCCAATGCCGTCGCGTCGGCGGCTGGCATCAGACCAACACCTACGGCTATCGGGGGCCCGGTTACGGATATGATGAGCCCGGCTGGGGCGCACCGGCTTACGCTCCCTACGAGTACTGATGCCTGATACCGCAACGTTACGCGGCGCGGCTATCTTGGCCGCGCCGTTTGCTTTGGATGAACACCTGGTAGAGCGCAGCGAATGTCCTGAAGCGGATTGGTTCGCGCGCTGTGCGGCGGAATCCTGCCGAAATCGGACTACGTGAGGGTGATCTTCAGGCAAAGCTCGTTTTCAAGCCATGCCGCGCGCTCGAGCGCCCCTGCAAGGGCCAAATCGGCCGTGGACCCGCCTCGAAAATCGTTGCAAAAAGACGCTCCCGAGGCGCTGGCGGCCGGTCCGCCAAGCCTCTGGAAAACGTCGATTTTTGGAAGAATGGTCGGAGTGGCAGGATTCGAACCTGCGACCCCTGCGTCCCGAACGCAGTGCTCTACCGGGCTGAGCCACACTCCGACAAGAAGGCGGCTTATAGCGTCGGGTTTGACGCACCGCAAGCGGCCGAGCTGAGGAATTTTGTCCCTGTGAAAATGCGTCTTGAAACGTCGATTTTACCAGCCGGCCAGGCCGGCGCGGAAGCCGCCGCCCGGACCTTGGCCGCCGGCGGACTGGTCGCGTTTCCGACCGAGACGGTCTACGGGCTCGGCGCGGACGCGGCGAACGCGACCGCGATCGCCCATCTCTACGCCGCCAAGGGGCGGCCGGCCTTCAATCCGCTGATCGCCCACGTCGCGGACCTCGCGGCTGCACGGCGCATCGGGAGGTTCGATGCGCGCGCCCTGAAGCTCGCCGAGGCGTTCTGGCCGGGGCCGCTGACGCTGGTGGTGCCGAAGACGGATGGTTGTCCGGTCGCCGATCTAGCCACTGCGGGCCTCGACACCGTCGCGATCCGCATTCCCGCCCACCCGGTGGCCGAAGCCATTTTACGCGCCTTTGGCGGGGCCGTGGTGGCGCCGTCGGCAAATATCTCCGGCCATGTCTCCCCGACGCTGGCCGCCCATGTCGAGAGTGACCTTGCGGGGCGGATCGACCTGATCGTGGACGGCGGACCGGTTGCGGTGGGCGTGGAATCGACCATTGTCGGCTGCTTCGAGGCGCCGCTGCTGCTGCGGCCGGGCGGGCTGTCGCGCGAACGGATCGAGGCCGTCCTGGGCGCAGCCCTGGTGCGGCCGCCGGTGGAGGCCGGGAGCGACGACAGCCAGCCGCTGGCGCCGGGCATGATGGCCTCGCATTACGCGCCGCGCGCGGCCGTGCGGCTCGATGCGCGCGAGGTGGCGCCGGGTGAAGCGCTGCTGGCATTCGGCCCCGCGCGCCTGCCCGGCCTTGACGCCGCGTCAGCCGTCATGAATTTGTCGCCCGCCGGCGATCTCGATGAAGCCGCCGCCAATCTGTTCGGCTATCTTCGCGCCCTCGATGCGAAGAGGCCGCGGGCGATTGCCGTGATGACGATCCCCGAAGACGATCTGGGAGAGGCGATCAACGACCGGCTGCGCCGGGCTGCCGTGGCGAGATAAGAGCGAAGCAAGAGACGAAACAATGAACATCAATAAATCGGCCACTCCTCCGCTTGCGCCCGAGCTGATCGAACAATTCCGCAAGATCGTCGGCGAGCGCCACGCGATCACCAATGCGGTCGACATCGAGGCCTACGTCACCGAGGAGCGTAACCTGTTCCACGGTCGTTCGCCGCTGGTGCTGCGGCCAGGTTCGACCGCGGAAGTGTCCGCGATCTGCAAGCTGGCCTCCGAGCATAAAATCGCGCTGGTGCCGCAGGGCGGCAACACCGGGCTCGTCGGCGGGCAGACGCCGCACAACGGCGAGGTGGTGGTGTCGCTGCGCCGGCTCGACAAGATCCGCGAGGTCGACACCGCCTCCAACACCATGACCTGCGAGGCAGGCGTGGTGCTGCAGGTCGCGCAGCAGAAGGCATCCGATGTGGACCGGCTGTTTCCGTTGTCGCTCGGCGCGGAAGGCAGCTGCACCATCGGCGGCAATCTGTCGACCAATGCCGGCGGCACCGCCGCACTCGCCTATGGCGTGGCGCGCGAGATGGCGCTGGGGCTGGAAGTGGTGCTCGCCGACGGACGCGTGCTCAACGTGCTGTCCAAGCTGAAGAAGGACAACACCGGCTACAATCTGCACAACCTCTTCATCGGCGCGGAAGGCACGCTCGGCATCATCACGGCGGCGACATTAAAACTGTTTCCCAAGCCGCGGGCGGTCGAGACGGCCTATGTCGGGCTGAAATCGCCGGCGGCGGCGCTGAAGCTGCTGACGATCTCGCAGAGCGAGGCCGCCAATGCTTTGACGAGCTTCGAGCTGCTCTCGGAGATGGCGGTGGATTTCTCGGTCCGCCACGGCATCGACGTGCGCGATCCGCTTGCGGAGAAGCATCCCTGGTACGTGCTGATGGAATTGTCCTCTCCCGGCGACGACGCCCGCACGCCGCTGGAGACAATCCTCGCCCGCGCCATGGAGGAGGAAATCGTCGACGATGCCGTGATCGCGGCCAATCTCAGCCAGCGCAGCAACTTCTGGAAGTTGCGCGAGGAGATGTCGTCGGCGCAGAAGCCCGAGGGCGGCTCGATCAAGCACGACATCTCCGTTCCCGTCGCCGCCGTGCCCGCCTTCATCGAGGAGGCCAACGCCGCCGTGGTGAAGCTGATCCCCGGCGCGCGGCCGGTGCCGTTCGGCCATCTCGGCGACGGCAATCTGCACTACAATGTCAGCCAGCCGATCGGCGCCAACACCGCGGACTACCTGGCGTGCTGGCACGAGATGAACGCTGTTGTGTTCGAGATCGTGCTGCGGATGGGCGGCTCGATCTCGGCCGAGCACGGCATCGGCGTGCTCAAGCGCGACGAGCTGCCAGAGGTGAAGGACAAGACCGCGATCGAGCTGATGCGCGCAATCAAGGCGATGCTCGATCCGCACGGCATCATGAACCCGGGGAAAGTGCTGTGAGCGTGTCCGCCCTTACGATCGACGCCATCCAGGATGCCGATGTCGAGCCGGTGGTCGCGCTGTGGCAGCGCTGCGGCCTGACGCGGCCGTGGAACGACCCGCATGCCGATATCGCGCTGGCGCGGCGGCGCGACAACTCGACGATCCTGATCGGCCGCGATGGCGGCGCGATCGTTGCGACCGTCATGGTCGGCCATGATGGCCATCGCGGCTGGGTCTATTACGTCGCGGTCGACCCCGATGGCCGCAAGCGCGGTCATGGCCGCGTCATCATGGCAGCCGCCGAAGACTGGCTGCGGCAAGCCGGCATCGCAAAACTGCAGCTGCTGGTCCGGCGCGAGAATGCGCAGGCCAACGCGTTCTACCAATCGCTCGGCTTCGAGGAATCGACCTCGGTGATGTTCCAGAAATGGCTCGACGGCCGCGAGACCACGGCAAGCAACTGAGATCGAAGCATGACCATTTCCGATCGCGTCCGCATCAAGGAGGTCCGCGTGCTCTCGGACGGCTGGACGCCCCTGAAGAACACCACGTTCGACTACCGGCGCGCCGATGGCGAGTGGCAGACGCAGCACCGGGAAACCTATGAGCGCGACAATGCCGCCGCCGTGCTGCCCTACAATCGCGCCCTGCGCAGTGTGATCCTGGTGCGCCAGTTCCGCCTGCCGGCGTTTATCCGCGGCTACGACGATCTCCTGATCGAGGCCGCCGCCGGCGTGCTGGACGACGCCTTGCCCGAGGTGCGCATCCGCGCCGAGGCCGAGGAGGAGACCGGCTATCGCCTGCACGACGTCCACAAGGTGTTCGAGGCCTTCATGAGCCCCGGCGCGGTGACCGAAAAACTGCATTTCTTCGTCGCCGAATATGAGCCGGAAATGCGCGTCAGCGATGGCGGCGGCCTCGAGCACGAGGGCGAGGACATCGAGGTGCTGGAGCTTGGCATCGACGAGGCACTGGCGATGATCGCCAATGGGCGGATCATCGACGCCAAGGCGATCATGCTGCTGCAATACGCCGCGCTGCATATTTTCAGGTAGCCCTGCCGGGGCGGCAATTCTGGCCTGCACAGCCGTGGCGCCTGTTGAGCAAACCGCGGACTATCTCTAGTCTGGCCTCAACAAGAACCAGGAGACGCGCCCATGTCTGCCCCGCGCGACGAGGAATTCGGCTTTGCGCCCGACTATGATTCCCCCGTTCCATATATGCAGCGGACGCGCGACTATTACAACGCGATCGGCTACGTCACGCCGTATCGCTGGGCGCACTATACCGAGGCGCCGTTCCAGAAGCTGAAGAAGCCGCTCGCGCAATCGCGCGTCACCATCATCACGACCGCGGCGCCCTACGATCCGGCCAAAGGCGATCAGGGGCCGGGCGCGGCGTATAATGGCAGCGCGAAGTTTTACCAGGTCTATGACGGCGACACCTCAAAGCAGCACGATTTGCGCATCTCGCATATCGGCTACGACCGCAAGCACACCACGGCGACCGACAACGGCACCTGGTTTCCGCTGCCGCAGCTTTTGAAGGCCAGTGCCGCCGGCCGCATCGGCGAGGTGAGTCGGCGCTTCTTCGGCGCGCCGACCAATCGCAGCCATCGCGTCACGCTGGACACCGATGCGCCGGAGATTTTGGCGCGCTGCATCGCCGACAAGGTCGACGCCGCCGTGCTGGTGCCGAACTGCCCGGTCTGCCACCAGACCACCGCGCTGGTGGCGCGGCATCTCGAGGCAGGCGGCATTCCGACCGTGATCATGGGCTGCGCGAAGGACATCATCGAGCACGCCGCCGTGCCGCGCTTTTTGTTCTCGGACTTCCCGCTCGGCAATTCCGCCGGCAAGCCGCACGACATTGCTTCGCAAGCGCAGACGCTGGAGCTGGCGTTGAAAGTACTGGAGACCGCGAGCGGGCCGCAGACCACGATGCAATCGCCGCTGCGCTGGAGTGAGGACGCCTCCTGGAAGCTCGACTACAACAACGTCGCGCAAATGAGCCCCGAAGAGCTGGCACGCCGCCGCGCCGAGTTCGACAAGCAGAAGGAGATCGCGCGCGGCAATCGCGCCGCCTGACGTCCTCCGACAAAATAGAACAACGAGGGGAGAGAGACGTGACGCGACCGTTCGAGGGCGTGAAGATCCTGGACTTCACGCAAGTGCTGGCCGGCCCCTATGCGAGCTACCAGCTCGCGCTACTGGGCGCCGACGTCATCAAGGTCGAGCGGCGCGAGGGGGAGGACATGCGCCGCACGCCACTCGCGCGCGAATGGGCGGGGCGCGGGCTGGCGCCGGCCTTCCAGGCCATCAACGGCAACAAGCGCAGCCTGACGCTGGATCTGCAAAAGCCCGACGCCGTCGCGATCGTGAAGAAGCTCGCCGCGACCGTCGACGTCGTCATGGAAAACTTCCGCCCCGGCGTGATGGACAAGCTCGGCATCGGCTACGAGGCGCTCTCGGCGATCAATCCGAAGCTGATCTATTGCGCGGCGTCAGGTTTTGGCCAGACCGGCCCGGATCGCCTGCGGCCCGGCTATGACGGCAAGATGCAGGCGCTCTCGGGCATCATGGCGATCACGGGGCATCCGGAAACAGGGCCGACTCGCGCCGGCTTTGCGGTGTGCGACGTTCTCTCGGGCGCAACGGCCGCCTTTGGCGTATCGAGCGCGCTCTACCAGCGCGACCGCACCGGCAAGGGACAGCTCATCGACGTCTCCATGCTGGAGGCGACGATGGCGTTTCTCTCCGGCCAGATCGCGGACTGGTCGGTCGCCGGCCATCGCCAGCAGCTCTCGGGCAACCAGGCGGTGAGCCGCAAGACCACCGCCAATCTGTTCAAGGCGGGCGACGGTTACATCCTGCTCGCCGTCAACAACGAAAAACAATACCGCGCGCTCATATCTGCACTCGGCCGCGAGGACACGCTGTCCGATCCGCGTTTCGCCGACTGGTTTTCGCGCAACGAGAACGAGCCCGCGCTGCGTGCCATCATCGAGGAGGCGCTTGCCGCAAAGCCTGCGCGCGAATGGGAGACGATCCTGGAGGACGCCGGCGCGCCCTGCGCCAGCATCTGGAAGGTCGAGGAGGTCATCGACCATCCGCAGATCAAGGCGCGCGGCGCGATCCAGGAGCTCGACACGCCCTATGGCCGCCTGCGCTTTGCCGGCAGCGGCTTCAAGCTCGCGCACGGCGGCGGCAGACTGGACCGGATGGCGCCGGAATTGGGTGCGGATACGGATTCGGTGCTGGGCGAATTGGGGTTCGATGCGGCGGAGATCGCGGCGTTACGGGCGCGGGAGATTGTGTAGAGGGGGACCGCCTAAAACAACGACCCCTGCCCCTCGTCGGAGGACGCAGCAGCAACCTTCCGCGCGATCTTCTTCGGCTTCGCGGCCTCGGCTTCCATCTCTTCCGCGCTGATCGGCAAGAGCAGCTGTTCGTCGTCATTGGCGACACGGTTGACGCGGGTGGAGACCGGGTGCCAGGCGAATTCGCCGCGGCGCGGGGCCGTCATCAGCGGCAGGATCGCATCGACCTCGTCACTGCTGCAATCGAGCCAGCGTTCGAAATCGCGCGGACTGATGGTGACAGGCACGCGGTCATGCAGCGCGGCCAGATCCTCGCCAGCCGCCGCCGTGACGATCGCCACCGTATCGAGCTCCTCGCCGTTCGGCCCGACCCAGGTCTCGAACACCGCGGCAAAACCGAGCGGCGCACCGTCGGCGTGACGGATGAAGAACGGCTGCTTGCGGCCGTCGATGGACTTCCATTCGTAATAGCCGTCGGCCGGGATCAGCCCGCGCCGCCGGCGTATAGCTCTCTTGAACGCGGGCTTCTCCAGCGCCGTCTCGGAGCGGGCATTAATCAGGAGCGTAAAGCCCTTGGGATCCCTGACCCAGCCCGGCAGCAGACCCCAGCGCATCAGGCGGAAATGGCGCGCGCCATTCTCGACCAGGACGACCGGTACCGGTTGCGTCGGCGCGACATTGTACCGGGGCGGGAAATTCGGCTGCTCGATATAGCCGAACAGCTGCCGCAAAGCCGCGGGGGCCGAAGTTATGACGAAGCGTCCACACATCTTGGGGCGTCCATATAGGGTCCGTTCAGGTCCTTTTAACCCCGAACGTTAACACTGCGGCGGATGAGCTCAACGGCCTCCCAACCCGCGACGCGCGCACAGACGGGCCCCGAAGCCGCGGCCTGGGCCGACCGGCTGCGCGTGGCCAACATCAACCCGCGGACCGGGCTTGCCACAGACTATCTCAACCATTTCAATGAAGCCGTGATGCTGCTCGAGATGGTCCCGGACATGCCGGAATGCGCGGAAGATTTTTTGACCTGGACGCCGCTGTCCTATGCCGAGCATTTCACCGCCTCGAACTTCAAGGCGCGGGATCTTGCGATCGAAGCCTATGAGAAGGCCGAGCCATCCGTGCGCGCCCAGTTCGACCACATCACCGACACCATGACCTCGATTCTATCAGCGGTCGGCTCGGCCATGCGCGAGGTCGAGAAGGACACAATCCGCGTCCGGCTCGCCGAGCAGGCCACCCTCTGGGTCAAGCCGCTGATCGCGGCCTGCGGCGGCATCATCAATGGCGGCGCGGAAGCCGACGTCGACACCATCATGGCGAATTGAGCCAAGTAGCTGAAGACAAGTACCTGAAGACAAGTAGCTGAAGACAGGTAGCTGAAGACAGGTAGCTGAAGACAGGTAGCTGAAGAAATGGCCTCGGTCGCCCAGCCCACCCACCCCCAGATCGCGGTCAGTGCGGCCATCTTCCGCGACGGCAAGGTGCTGCTGACCCGCCGCGCCCGCTCGCCCGCCAAGGGGTTCTATTCGCTGCCTGGCGGCCGGGTCGAATTCGGCGAATCGCTGCACCAGGCGCTGAGCCGCGAGGTCGGCGAGGAAACCGGGCTGGAGATCGAGATCGTCAGCCTTGCCGGCTGGCGCGAGGTGCTGCCGGCCGCACCCGGTGCCGGCCATTATTTGATCATGTCATTTGCCGCCCGCTGGGTGGCCAGGGAACCTGCCCTGAACGACGAGCTCGACGATTACCGCTGGATTGCCCCGGACGCTTTGGGGAGCCTTGGCGGCATCAAGCTGACCGGGGGGCTGGAGGAGATCATCCAGTCCGCCCACCGGCTGATCGGTCCCTGAGCGCCCCGCCTTGCGTCATCAGCCCTGAGGGGGCATACAGCCCGCCGATGTCGACGCGATTTCTGGCCATTTTTGTCCTGATTCTCGCCTGCGCTTCCGCGCCCGCCCGGGCCCAGGACGTGGCGGCGCCGTTCGACGCCGATTTGCAACGGCTGGCCGAGATCCTCGGTGGCCTGCACTATCTGCGCGGCATCTGCGGCACCAACGAGGGCAACAAATGGCGCAGCGAGATGCAGGCGCTGATCGATGCCGAAACGCCCGCCGGCGAGCGCCGCACCCGCATGATCGCCGGCTTCAACCGCGGCTATAACGGCTTTCAGCAGACCTACCGGAGCTGCACGCCGGCGGCGACGGTGGCGATCCGCCGCTATATCGAGGAAGGCTCGAATATCTCGCGGAATCTCACGGCGCGTTACGCGAACTGAGTTCGCGGGAACCGTGTCATCGACTTTGTTCACAGCCGTTAACCGTTCCTAAAGATGTGGCCTAGCGGTCGTTAATGCGCGTGCTACACCACTTGCACCAGCGCATCGCCGTGGATCGCGCCCCAGCCCTGATTGAGATTCATGAGCCAGCCGATTTCCTACGCCCCCGCCCGCGCGCCGCTGCCCGATCACGAGCAGAAACAAGCCGCACTGAGCTATCTCAACGAGGCCTGGGCCGAAGCGCGCCATGATGGCGTCGACGGCGATTGCCTGGCGCAGGCGAGCCTGTTTGCGGCGCTTGCCGAGCTCGTCGGCACCTATGGCGAGGACGCGGTGGCGAAATTCGTCGAGGGCTTTCCTGCGCGCATCCGCAACGGCGAATTTTCGGTCTGCCTCGCAAGGCAGTAAAGACCGCCAGCAACGCCCTGCCACACGAGCGCGCCCTCCCTTACGGCTCGATCTTGAGCGTCGCTCTCATGTTGGGATGGTAGCGGCAGTAATAATCGACGATTCCTGCCTTCTTCAGAACTGACGTCGCCGACCTCCCCGGCGGCAGCGTGACGTCGAAATCACCGTTTTTCGCGGTGGCGGTGTGGGCGAAGACGTCCTTGTTGATCCATGCGATGGTGTCGCCGACCTTCGCCGACACCTTAGCCGGTGAGATCACGAGATTCTCCATCGTGATCTCTATCGTCGCGGCGCGCGCCGGAACGACCATCGCCGCGAAGACAAGCGCCACAGCGATCGAAGACAGCCGTCCCGACATCAACGCAAGCTCCCTATTTCAGCTCGGTCGCGACGTGCTCGGCATGCTGCTGATGGCCCTGAAAGATCTTCAGGCCGGTCTGCAGCAGGCTCTTCAGCTCGGCATTGCTCGCGGACGGAATGAGCTGGGTCTCCAGCGCGCCGTTGACCGTCTTGTGATAGGCGACCTCGTTCGCGACATAGGCCTTGTCGAACGCAGCGCCGTCGAGCTTGTCGAGCTCGGCCAGCTTGTCGCTCGCCTGCTTCGACAGCGCCTTGCTAGTGTCGTTATCCTCCGGCGTGACGTTCAGCTTCTTGACCAGCGCGAGCGCCTGCTTGTTGACCGCCTCGTGGTCGCGCAGCATGTCCTCGGCAAACGCCTTGACGTCCTTGTTCCTGGCTTTTTTCTCCGCCTGCTTGGCAGCGTTGATGTCGATCACGCCGGCGGTGTAGGCGATGTGGGCGATCTGCGGATCGGTGAGCTTGTCGGCAGCGCTCGCACCTTGCAGCAGCACGGGGCTGGACAACAGAATGGCTGCGGCGATCGCCGCGCTCCAACGAACGAACATGGTTTGACACTCCTGTGGTGCCGGACGATTTTCCGGCATTGCTTCACAGGAGTTGGATGGGAGTTTCGCCCAAACGTTCCCGAAAAAATTCAGCCGCCGATCCCGAGGCGCTTCAGCACCGACACGGTCAGGCGCTCGCAACGCCAGCCGGCAAACGGGAAAGCGTCCATCATCACCGGGCCGATCTCCTTCTCGACATTTTCGCGCAGCATGGTGCGGGCGCGGTGCAATCGCGTCTTCACCGTCTCGGGTTTGACGCCGAGCAGATCGGCGGTCTCCTCGATGTTCATGCCCTCCATGACGCGTGCGACGAACACCATGCGGAAGACGTCCGGCAACTCGTCGATGGCGCGTTCGACGACGCGCTGGATTTCACGTTGGGCCATGGTCCTTTCCGGATCGCCTGCGGGAGAAACGGGAAATTTGATGATCTGCGCCTCGAGCGCGGCTTCGGGCACCGAACCGAGCTCGACGTGCGGCCTGGCGCTGCGCGCCCGGCCAAGCGCCTCGTTGATGGCGATGCGGGACAGCCAGGTCGACAGTCCGGACTCGCCCCTGAAGCCGTCGAGATGGGTGAAGGCGCGGACATAGGTTTCCTGCACCACGTCCTCGGCTTCGCCGTCGTTGCGCAGGATGCCGCGCGCGAGCCGGTAAAGCCTGCGGTTGTTGGCCTGCATGATCTCGCGGAGCGCGGCTTCGTCACGGCCCCGCGCGCGGTCGATCAGCTCGGCTTCCGATGATCTGGCGCCTGCGGACAGGCCGGCTGCAGTCCGTTGCATGGCGGTCACCTGCTCATTTCCGTTAGTTCCAGACATTGGATGCAGGCTGGCAGAGAAGGTTCCCAATTTTCTCACCCTGGAGGGTAAGATTCGTCGCCTAATCCGTCTCGATCGGCAGCGCCGCATCCCTTGCCCACTCGCCCATTGAGGCATCGTAGAGCGTCAGCTTGTCGTAGCCGAGCTGCGTCAGCAGAAACAGGTCGATCGTCGCCGAGATGCCGCCGCCGCAATACAGGATCACGTTCTTGTCGCGCGTGACGCCCTGGGCGGCGAATTTCGCCTCGGCATCGGCGAGCGTCGTCAGGGTCTTGTCAGCATTCACGAGCGTTGCAGCCGACACGTTGACGCTGCCCGGCACGCGGCCGGGCCGGCCGTAGCGGCTCGGCTCAAGACCTTTATGAAACTGCGGCCCGAGTGCGTTGACGGTGACGGCCGAGGGATCGCCGATACGCGCCTTCACGGTCGTCCTGTCGACGAAGAATCCGGCGCGCGGCGCGGCCTTGAAGATCGTCGCCGGATAGCCCTTCGGTGCGCCCGTCGCGACAGGCCGCCCCTCTTGCTTCCATTTGTCGAAGCCGCCGTCGAGCACCTGTGCGTCGACGCCGAGCGAGCGCAGCATCCACCAGAACCGCGTCGACCACATCACGGTGCCGATGCTGTAGAGCACGATGGTCTTGCTTGCATCCGCGCCGTGGCGACCGAACGCAGCTTCGAGCTGGGCCACGCCAGGCATCATGAAGAATTGTTGCGCGGAGGTGTCTGAGAACTCGCCCTGCAGGTCGAGGAAATCGGCGCCCGGGATGTGGCCGGCCGCGAACGTCTTGTCACCGGCGACGGCGCGATACGGCACGTCGCTGCCGGGTGGGACAGGTTCGTTGTAGGTCGTGCAGTCGTAGAGGCGGAGGTTCGGATCGCTGAGAATGACGGCGAGCTGCTCGGTGGTGATGAGGGCGTTTGGCTGGGACATTGTGTGCTCTCCCAATTTGAGCTTGCGCTTCGAGGCACACTGTCATTGTCCGCGAAAGCGGGCAATCCAGTATTCCAGAGGCTGCAGTCGTATCAGCCAACTCTCGCCACGGCGTACTGGATGCCCCGGTCAAGCCGTGGCATGACAGCGGAGCGAGAAGCCCCTACTGCTTCAGCGTCTCCAGGAATCGCACCGGCTCGCCCTGCGAGGCCGTCACCAGCTCGCCCTGCCACATCACGCGGCGGCCGCGGATGAAGGTGCCGACGGGCCAACCCGTGACGCGGACGCCATCATAGGGTGTCCAGCCGGCCTTGGATGCCACCCATTTGTTGGTGATGGTCTCGTTGCGCTTTAGATCGACAATCGTGAAGTCGGCATCGTAACCGGCGGCGATGCGGCCCTTGCAGGCCATGTTGTAGAGGCGCGCGGGACCGGCGCTGGTGAGATCGACGAACCTTGCGAGCGACAGCCGGCCGGCGTTGACATGGTCGAGCATCAGCGGCACCAGCGTCTGCACGCCGGTCATGCCGGAGGGCGACGCCGGATAGGTCTTCTGCTTCTCCTCCAGCGTATGCGGCGCATGGTCGGAGCCGAGCACGTCGATGATGCCCTGCTCGATGCCGCGCCAGATGCCGGCGCGGTGATCGGCGCCGCGCACCGGCGGGTTCATCTGCGCCAGCGTGCCGAGCCGCTCGTAGCATTCGGGTGCAACCAGCGTGAGATGATGCGGCGTCGCCTCGCAGGACGCGACATCCTTGTGGTCACGCAGGTACTCGATCTCTTCCTTTGTGGAGATATGCAGCACGTGGATGCGTTTTCCCGTCTCGTGCGCGAGCTTGACGAGGCGCTGCGTCGCCATCAGCGCCGCGGTCTCGTCGCGCCAGACCGGATGCGAACGCGGATCGCCCTCGATGCGGAGCGCCTTGCGATCGTTGAGGCGATACTCGTCCTCGGCATGGAACGCCGCGCGGCGGCGGATCACCTGAAAGATGCGGCGCAGGCTCTCGTCGTCCTCCACCAGCAGCGCGCCGGTCGAGGAGCCGATGAACACTTTCACGCCGGCACAGCCGGGCGCGCGTTCGAGCACAGGCAGATCCTGCACGTTCTCGCGGGTGCCGCCGATGAAGAAGGCGAAATCGCAATGCATGCGGTGATGGGCGCGCTTCACCTTGTCGCTGAAAGTCGCCTCCGTCACAGTAAGCGGCGAGGTGTTCGGCATCTCGAACACGGCGGTGACGCCGCCCATCACAGCGCTGCGCGAGCCGGTCTCGAGGTCTTCCTTCTGCTCCAGCCCGGGCTCGCGGAAATGCACCTGCGTGTCCATCACGCCGGGCAGGATGTGCAGGCCCTTGCAGTCGATCACCTCGGCGGCGGAGCCTTGCGACAGCGGGCCAAGCTCGGCGATGCGACCGCCTGCGATGCCGATATCGCGTACAGCCTCGCCGTCCTGGTTGACGACGGTGCCGCCCTTGAGGATCACATCGAAACGCTGGGTCATGGCTGGAGACCTCTCTCATCCCCAAGCGCAGGGCTCGAGGTCTTGTCGTTTATGCCTTGCGGGCTTACGTTCCGGAGCACCATGTCGCAAGAGATTTTCGCATGAAATCAGCGTTTCTTCCGGACCGGGGCGTGATCAAGATCGCGGGCGAGGATGCGCGCAACTTCCTCAACGGCCTCATCACGACCGATATCGACAAGCTCAAGCCGGGCCTGGGGCGATTCGGTGCGCTGCTGACGCCGCAGGGCAAGATCATCGTGGACTTCCTGATCACGGAAGTCCCCGCCGGCCATGGCGGCGGGTTCCTGATCGACTGCCCGAAACCGCTGGCCGACGGCCTCGCCACCAAGCTGAAATTCTACAAGCTGCGCGCCAAGGTGACGGTCGACAACCTCTCCGACGATCTCGGCGTGCTCGCGGCCTGGGACGGCCAGCCAGCGGCTCAGCCGGATCTCTCCTTTGCCGATCCACGCAACGAGCATCTCGGCACTCGCATCCTGATCCCCGAGGATCTCAAGCAAAAACTCTCCGACCTGATCGGCGCCGAGCTGGTCGATGCCGCCGACTACGAGGCGCATCGCATCGCACTCGGCGTGCCGCGCGGCGGGCTCGATTTCATGTACAGCGATGCGTTCCCGCACGAGACCAATATGGACCGCCTCGCCGGTGTCGATTTCGACAAGGGCTGCTATGTCGGCCAGGAGGTCGTCTCGCGCATGCAGCATCGCGGCACCGCGCGCACCCGCAGCGTGAAGGTACTGCTCGAAGGCTCCTCGCCCGAGGCTGGTGTCAGTGTCATGGCCGGCGACAAGTCCGTCGGCACCATGGGCTCGTCGGCGCAAGGCAAGGGCATCGCGCTGGTGCGCATCGACCGCGTTGCGGACGCGCTCGATGCCGGCCAGCCGCTGACCGCTGGCGGTCTCGCGTTGAAGCTGGCAGAACCTGACGTCGTCCGCATTCCCGCAAAGCAGCCCACCGCATGAGCCGTGCTCCCCGCCTGCATCCCGACGGAAAGACCCGCTGCCCATGGCCCGGCGAAGATCCGCTCTATGTCGCCTATCACGACACCGAATGGGGCGTGCCCGAGTATGACGACCGCGCGCTCTATGAAAAGCTGATCCTCGACGGCTTTCAGGCCGGCCTCTCCTGGATCACGATTTTGCGCAAGCGCGACAATTTCCGCAAAGCGTTCGACGATTTCAAGCCGGAGAAGATCGCGCGCTACAACGACAAGAAGGTGCACGCGTTGATGAACGACGTCGGCATCGTGCGCAACCGCGCCAAGATCGACGGCGCGATCCTCAGCGCAAAATCCTATCTCGACATCATGGAGAAGGGTCCCGGCTTTTCGAAGCTGTTGTGGAATTTCATGGACGGCCGGCCCAAGGTCAACAATTTCAAGACCACGGCAAGCGTGCCGGCCTCGACACCTTTGTCGGTGCAGGTCTCCAAGGAGTTGTCCTCGCGCGGCTTCAAGTTCGTCGGGCCGACCATCGTCTATGCCTTCATGGAGGCGACCGGCATGGTCAACGACCATCTCGTCGACTGCCACTGCCACGCGACCTGCAGCAAGATGCAGCGCAAGCCGCGCCTCAAGGCCAAATGACGGCCGGGAAGACTTCACGCGACGTGGCTTCCCGCGCCTGGCAGCGCATGCTGTCGGGCCGGCGGCTCGATCTGCTCGATCCCTCTCCGCTCGATGTCGAGATCGGCGACATCGCGCATGGGCTCGCGCGCGTCGCCCGCTGGAACGGGCAGACCATTGGCGCACATATCTTCTCGGTGGCGCAGCACACGCTGCTGGTGGAAACCGTGCTGCGGCACGAGATGCCGGGCGTCGATCAGCGCATGCGCCTCGCCGCGCTGCTGCACGACGCGCCCGAGTACGTGATCGGCGACATGATCTCGCCGTTCAAGGCGGTGCTCGACGGCCATTACAAGGCCGTGGAGAAGCGCCTGCTCGGCGCCATCCACATCCGCTTCGGCCTGCCGCCCGTTCTCGCGGACGAGATCACGCTGGCGATCAAGGCCGCCGATCGCGGCGCGGCCTATCTGGAGGCGACCGAGCTCGCCGGCTTCAGCGAGAGCGAGGCGAAGCGCCTGTTCGGGAGGGATCCGGGCCTCTCCGACAACGTCCGACGCGACTATCTGACGCCCTGGACGGCGGCGCGGGCCGAGAAGCAGTTTCTGGAGCGGTTTGGCGCCGTGTTTGCGTAGGTGCTGTCATGGGTCGATGGCGCTACTAATTCCGTCGTCGTCCCGGCGAAGGCCGGGACCCATAACCCAAGGGAGAAGTTGCGGTGCGAAACTGACAACCACGAGTCTTCGCAAAACCCGATCCTGTGGTTATGGGTCCCGGACTGCACTCCGCTTCGCTGCGTTTGTCCGGGACGACGGTGAGGCTTTGCCCACTCTACGGTCGCGGCTATAATCAAGAAAAAGGTCCCCCCATGATCCACGTCTGTTCGCTCGCCGCACTTCCCGAAACCGTCCGCCGCACCGGGGCCAGCCATGTGCTGACGGTGATGGCGAATGTCGAGCAGGTGGCGCGGCCGGTGTCGGTGCTCCCTGCCAACCATCTCAAGGTGTCGATGGACGACATCACCGAGGAGATGGACGGTTTCGTCGCGCCCTCGGAGACGCATGTCGAGCAGGTGCTGAATTTCGTTCGCGGCTGGGACCGCAGCGCACCGCTGGTGGTGCATTGCTATGCCGGCATCAGCCGCTCCACCGCAAGCGCGTTCGCCACGGCGTGCGCGCTCAATCCGAATCGCGACGAGATCGAGATCGCCAAGAAAATTCGCGCGGCCTCCCCGATCGCCTCGCCGAACCGGCGCATCGTCAGCCTGGCTGACCGCGCGCTGGGGCGCAACGGCCGCATGTTGCGCGCGCTCGACGAGATGGGCCCGGGCGCCATGATGGTCGAGGGCCACCCCTTCGTGATCGAGCTCGAATGACATCAGCGATCGTCACCGAATGAGCGATAAGCTGCTGACGCCGATCGAGATCGGCCTGACCGCCGCGATCGTCGCGATCGAGGAGCATGAGCCGCTAGTGCTGACCGCGCGCGGCGGCGACGGCTTGACCGGACTGCCGTTCGGTCCGTTCGATGCGCCGAGCCATCGCACCTTCGAGATCGGCCTGCGCGCCTGGGTCGAGGAACAGGCGGGCTTGCGGCTGGGCTATGTCGAGCAGCTCTACACCTTTGGCGATCGCGGCCGCCATGCGGAGACAGGCGACACCGGCGCGCATATGGTGTCGATCGGCTATCTCGCGCTGACGCGCGCCGCCGAAGGCACTGCGAACGCGGCGAGCTTCGAGCCCTGGTATCGTTTCTTCCCCTGGGAAGACTGGCGCGAGGCGCCGCCTGCGATCATTGCCCGCGACATCATCCCGGCGCTGACCGCATGGGCCGAGGAAGAAACGCCGGAAACCACACGCGCGCTGCCGCGAAAAGATCGCGTACGCTTCTATTTCGGCCTCGAGGGTGCTTCTTGGGACGAGGAGCGCGTGCTCGATCGCTATGAACTCCTGTACGAGGCAGGCTTGGTCGAGGAGGCGCGGCGCGACGGCCGGCCGGCGGCATTGGCGCGCAGGACGCTCCCCGCGCTCGGCACCTCCATGCGGTTCGACCACCGCAGAATCCTCGCCACGGGAATCGCGCGGCTGCGCGCGAAGTTGAAGTATCGTCCTGTGGTATTTGAACTTTTGCCCGCCGAGTTCACACTCACTGAGTTGCAGTATACGGTGGAGGCGATCTCCGGCCGGCACCTGCACAAGCAGAATTTCCGCCGTCTGGTCGAAACCGAAGCCCTGGTCGAACCGACCGGCGTGATGTCGACACAGACCGGCGGGAGACCGGCGGCGCTCTATCGCTTCCGCCGCGACGTGCTCCAGGAGCGGCCGGCGCCCGGCTTGCGCGTGCGCTCCCGGCGCTAGATCCAAGATTTGCGATCGGCCCCCGCCCGCCGATTGCCTGGAGGCCTTAATGTTCGACGCCCCGTTCGACGACCTTGCGATTCTCATTGCGATCGTCGCCTTCCTGATCGCGATCAAGACCACCAGCCAGGCGACGGAACTGCGCCGGCGGATGAACTCGCTCGAGGCAATGCTGTACGCGCAACGGCAGGTGCAGCCGCCACCGCTGATGCCCACGCCGGCGCCCGAAGCGCCCGCGACAATTGCGGCGGAGCCACCGCCGCTCGCGCCCGAAACCGAGCTGGCGCCGCCGGTCACCGAACAAGTTTCGCCGCCTCCGCTCGAGGCGAGCACCGACAATGTCGCGCCTCCCGTGCCCGCCGCAGAACCGGGCTTCGAAGAACGGCTCGGCACCCGCTGGGTGGTGTGGATCGGCGGACTTGCGCTCGCACTCGGCGGCTTCTTCATGGTGCGCTATTCGATCGAGGCTGGCCTGGTCGGCCCCGGCGTGCGTGTGTTCCTCGGCGGCCTGTTCGCACTCGCTTTGCTGGGCGCCGGCGAATGGACGCGGCGCAGGGAGAGCATCTTCACCATCGCGGCGCTGCCGATCGCCAACATCCCCGCGATCCTCACCGCGGCCGGAACCGCGGTGGCGTTCGCAACCGTATACGCGGCCTACGCGCTCTATGACTTTCTGGTGCCCGCCACGGCCTTCGTGCTGCTCGGCCTCGTCGCGCTCGGCACGCTCGCGGCAGCACTGCTGCACGGGCCGGCGCTCGCGGGCCTCGGCGTGGTCGGCGCCTTCGCGACGCCGGTGCTCGTCTCCAGCGGCAAGCCGGACTATTGGGCGCTCTACATCTATCTGGCTATCGTCACCGCCGCGAGCTTTGGCCTCGCCCGTATCAGGCTGTGGCGCTGGCTCGCGGTCACCACCATTGTCTTCGCCGTGCTCTGGATATTCCCGGGACTCGAAGCGAGCGATTTGCAGGTCGCGCCGCATGCGTTCCATGTGATCGCCGGCTTCGTGCTCGCCGCGCTGCTCGTCGTCTGCGGCTTCATATTCGGCCCTACCATCGAGGACGGGCAGATCGAGCCGGTCTCGTCGAGTGCTCTCGGCGCCTATCTGTTCGGCGCGATGTTGATCGTGCTGTCGAGCGCGCATGCCGATCTCGCGCTGATCGCCTTCACGCTGCTCGTTGCGGCGACGCTGTTCGTCGCCTGGCGGGCCGAGGCTGCCGTCGGCGCGCTGGGTGCAGCCGCTGCGACCGTGTTCATCGTGTTCGCCGAATGGGCCGTGCGCGCCAATCCCGACATGTTGGTGCTGCCGGGCGGCCCCATGCCCGGCATCACGCCGACCGCCACCGACAGCGCAGTGACGCTGCACCTCGTGATGGCCGCGATCTTCGCCGCCGGCTTCGGCATCGCGGGCTTCTTCGCGCAGGGGCGCTCGAGCTCAGCGATCATTCCCGTAGTGTGGTCGGCGGCGGGTGTCGCCACGCCGATCGCGATCCTGGTCGCGCTCTATGCCCGCATCGCCCATCTCGACCGCTCGATCCCGTTTGCGATCCTCGCGGTGCTGCTCGCTGCTGCCTTCGCGGCGGCGACCGAAACGCTCACGCGCCGCGAGACCCGGCCGGGCGTTGCGATCTCCACTGCACTGTTTGCGACCGGCACGCTCGGCGCACTGGCGCTGGCGCTGACCTTCGCGCTGGAGAAGGGCTGGCTCACCATCGCGCTGGCGCTAATGTCGCTCGGCACCGCCTGGATTGCGATGCAGCGACCGATCCCGTTCCTGCGCTGGCTCGCCGCCATCTTCGCCAGCATCGTCACCGCGCGCATCCTTTACGACCCCCGCATCGTCGGCGATGCCGTCGGCACCACGCCGATCTTCAACTGGCTGCTGTGGGGCTATGGCCTGCCGGCCGCCTCGTTCTGGGCGGCGAGCATGTTCCTGCGACGACGCGGTGACGACGCGCCGCTGCGCATGGTGGAGGCGGCCGCGATCCTGTTCACCGCGCTGCTCGCCTTCATGGAGGTTCGCCATCTCGCAACCAGCGGCGACATGATCGCAGCGCCGTCACTGCTCGAAGCAGGCCTCCAGGTCTGCGTGTCATTGGCCATGGCGATCGGGCTGGAGCGATTGCGGCTGCGCAGCCACAGCATCGTGCACAATGTCGGCGCGGTCGTGCTCACGGCAATCGCCGGCTTCATCAGCGTGTTCGGCTTGCTGTTCCTAGAGAACCCGCTGCTGTGGCGCATCGATGTCGGCGGCGCCGTGCTCAACCTGCTACTGCTTTGCTACGCGCTACCGGCGGTGCTGATGCTGCTGCTCGCCTATGCGGTCGCCGGTGCGCGCGGCAAAGTCTATGCGAACACCATCGCGGGCGCTGCCCTCGTATTTGCGCTGTCGTACCTGACGCTGGAGATCCGCCGCTTCTATCACGGCCCGTTGCTCACCAGCGGCGAGACCACGGGGGCTGAGCAATACAGCTATTCGATCGGCTGGCTCGCCTTCGGCGTCGTGCTGCTCGGCATTGGCCTAACAGTGAACTCCGAGCGGGCGCGGCTGGCGTCGGCCGCCGTCATCGCGCTGACGATCCTGAAGGCCTTCGTGATCGACATGTCGACGCTGACCGGCGTCTACCGCGCGCTGTCGTTCATGTGCCTCGGCATCGTGCTGGTCGCGATCGGCTGGCTGTACCAGCGCATCCTGTTCCGGCGGCAGGCTCCGCCGGTTCAACAAACAGGCAGTTGAGGATCAGGCCGCGCGGACCGATTCAAGGAACTGCGCGACCTCGACCTTGAGGCGCGTACTGTCGGTCGCGAGCGATTTCGCCGCCGACAGCACCTGCGTCGAGGCCGAGCCGGTCTCGATCGCGCCGCGCTGCACGTCGGTGATGTTCATCGAGACTTCCTGCGTGCCGAGCGAGGCCTGCTGCACGTTGCGCGAGATTTCCTGCGTGGCCGCGCCCTGCTCCTCGACCGCGGCGGCGATCGCGGAGGATACTTCCGACAGCCGCTCGATGGTACCGCCGATCTCCTGGATCGCGCTGACCGATTCTTGCGTCGCCGCCTGGATGCCTGCGACCTGCGCCCCGATCTCGCCGGTCGCCTTCGCGGTCTGCTCCGCCAGCGCCTTGACCTCGGAGGCGACGACGGCGAAGCCGCGGCCGGCTTCGCCTGCGCGCGCCGCTTCGATGGTGGCGTTCAGCGCCAGCAGATTGGTCTGGCCAGCGATGGTGTTGATGAGCTCGACGACGTCACCGATGCGGGAAGCCGCCTGCGACAGCTCGTTGACGCGCGCATTGGTGCGCGCCGCCTGGTCGACCGCTTCCGCGGCCATGCGCGCCGAATCCTGTACGCGACGGCTGATCTCGGTGACGGAGGACGACAGCTCTTCCGAGGCTGACGCAACCGACTGCACGTTGGTCGATGCTTCCTCGGACGCCGCGGCGACCGCCGTCGCGAGCTCCTGACCGCGCTGCGCGGTATTGGTCAACGTCGTTGCGGACGCCTCGAGCTCGGTCGAGGCCGAAGAGACGGTGCCGACGACTTCGCCGATCATGGCCTCGAACTTGCGGGTGATGGCATCGACGCGGCGGCCGCGTTCGATCTTGGCCTCGGCATCGCGCGCGGCCGCCTCGTCGGCGGCCCTCTTGGCGATCAGCGCTTCCTTGAAGATCTGGAGCGCATCCGCCATCGAACCGATCTCGGTCTTGTCGCCACGGTGCGGCACCTCGGCCGAGAGGTCGCCCTCGCCGAGCGACTGCATCGGCTTGATGATCGAGGCAATGCCGCACGAGACGTCGCGGACGAGATAATAGGCCGCGCCGATCGCGATCGCGACGGAAGCGATGATGATGCCGACCAGCACGCGGAAGATCGTGGCGTAGCTGTCGGCCGCCTGCTTGGTCTCCAATTCGGCGCCGCGGTTGTTGAGCTCGATGTCCTTCGTCAACAACGGATCGGCGGCCTGGGCCATCTTCGCGACCTTGGTCTGCAGCAGCTCGTTGGCGTCGGCCGGGAACTTGCCGGGGCTCTTGCGCGATAGCGCCATCACGTCCTGCACACCGTTCAGATACTCGCCCCAAGCCGTCGTCCATTGTCCGTAGATGGAGCGCTCCTCGGCGGTCGTGATGAGCGCCTCGTAGGTCTTGCGGGTCTGCTCGATGCGTTCGCGCAGCGAGGCGAGGCGCTTTTCGGCCGCTTCCTTGCCCTCGGCGGTGTCCTGCATCAGGTGCAGACGGAGCGCGACGCGCAGCTCATTGACATCAGCGCGGATCGAGCCCAGCGCACGGACGCTCGGCAGCCAGCTTTGCGCGATCTCGACGGTGTGGGAATTGATGTTCTGCATGGTGCCGATCGCCACGACGCCGACGCCGGCGAGCGAGAGCACGAGGACCGACAACACGGTCAGAAGCTTGAAGACGATCGACAACTTCGACATCACGACAATCCCGATGATACGTAAACGCACAAGTCGCCCGCGCCGCGACCGTCGCGGCGGACGGGGCGGTGGTCATTCCAACGATGCTGGCTGGTTCTTATCCGGTAGGATTGCGCTCATAGTTGCAAACAGGCGTTAACAAGAACCTAGGGGAACCACTGATTTGCCGATTTCCGACACTTAGCCCGACTGCAATCATTTGTTGCGGCCGCACCGATACCCCGTCACGCCACACCCCCGCACCGGTGCAATACAGCATTGGGATGTGACGACCTGCGCCGTCAGGCCGCCCGCACCGAATCCAGGAAGCGCGCGACCTCGCTCTTCAGCCGGCTGCTCTCCTGCGACAGCGATTGCGCCGCCGAATGGACCTGGGCCGACGCAGCCCCGGTCTCGCCCGCGCCGCGCTGGACTTCGCCGATATTGGCCGATACGTCCGAGGTACCCTGCGCGGCATGCTGGATGTTGCGAGAGATCTCCTGCGTGGCGGCGCCCTGCTCCTCGACAGCGGCGGCAATGGTCGAGGAGATTTCCGACATCCGCGCGATGGTGTCGCCGATCTCCTTGATCGCGCTGACGGAGTCCTCCGTCGCGGTCTGGATCGCGCCGATGTGCTGGCCGATTTCGCCGGTTGCTTTCGCGGTCTGCTCGGCCAGCGCCTTCACCTCGCTCGCCACCACGGCAAACCCCCGGCCCGCCTCACCGGCGCGCGCCGCCTCGATCGTGGCGTTGAGAGCCAGCAGATTGGTCTGGCCGGCAATAGTGTTGATCAGATCGACCACGTCACCAATGCGCCCCGCGGCCTTGGTCAACTCGCCGACCCGCGCATTGGTGCGCTGCGCCTGCTCGACAGCGACGTCGGCGACGCGCGCCGATTCCTGCACCTGACGGCTGATCTCGGAGATCGACGACGTCATCTCCTCGCTCGCTGACGACACCGACTGCACATTCGCGGACGCTTCCTCCGAGGCCGATGCTACCGAGGTGGCAAGCCCGTTGGAGCGCTCTGCCGCGCGCGTCAGCGTATTGGAAGAGGCTTCGAGCTCGGTTGCCGCCGATGAGACGGTCTCGATGATCTCGCCGACTGCGCCTTCGAAATCATCGGCGAGCCGCTTCATGTCCGCCTTGCGCTGCGCTCGCCGTCGCGTGTCGGCTTCCGCCTGCTCGGCGCGCAGCCGCTCGGCTTCCGTCATGTTGGTTCGGAACACCTCGACCGCACCGGCCATCTCGCCGATCTCGTCCTGGCGTCCGACGCCGGGTACGGCAACCGAGAGTTCGCCGCGCGCAAGCCGCGTCATCGCGTCGACCATGCCGGACAATGTCTTCGAGATCGAGCGTCCGAGCAGGAAGCCGACCACGGTCAGCACCGCAACGGTGACGAGGAACGCGATCATCATCCACATGCGCACTGCGTCGCGGGTCGCCGCTTCGGCGACGTCGGCCTGCTTGTCGAGGCGCTCGACCGTGGCTCGCACCTCCCGCATCCCGGGCTCGAGCTCGCGGAACGTCTGCATCATGCTGGCATCCAGGGCCGCACTCTGCTGCGCGGTCTCGGCCCAGGCCGCGAACTCGGACAGGTATTTCTGGAGCTTGGCCGTGACGTCGTTCATCACCGTCGTCGGGACTGCGACGACCTCGATCGCCTTGGAGAATTCAACGGCGGCCTTCTTCACCTCGGCAATGTATTTTGGGTCGCGCCGCAACATGAAGTCCTTCTCGTGCCGGCGCATCATCAGCATCCAGCTCGTCGTCCTGGGATCGTCGATCTCCTTCAGCTTCGCCTCGATGTCATGCACCGCGGCGCGTAGCGAACCGGACAGGCCGAGCGTCTCGTTCAACCCGAGCCTGGTTTCGGCAGCGACCAGCGCGTTGAAATCCGCAGTGTAGCGCTTGAAGCCCTCCTGGGCCTGCTTCGTCTTCTCGGACAGAGCGCCCATACCGCCTGCCGACATCAGCCGTTCGACCTCGTCGAAATCGCGGTTGATCGGGCCGATCAGCTCGGCATGCGACTTGGCATAGCTCTCGTTGCGGCGCTGCTGAAAATTCTTCTCGTTGCGGCGAGCCTCCAGCATCTCGATCGAGAGCTGCTTGTTGAGGTCGGCGATCGCGCGGGCGCGGTTGGCAATTTCGCGGGAGGCGTCCTGGGAGCGGCTGCCGATTTCATAAATCGCACCGAAGGCGACGAGACCGACGAGGCCGAAGAGTCCGATCGCCATCACCTTATGGGTCAGGCGGATGGAAAGGCCGCTCATGAATGTGCTCCAAAGCGCTATGACGTAATAGAGAAGGGCGACTCAACGCCCGGAATATTGCGGGTATCATGCCTGCGTCGCTTTTCCGGAAGGTTAACCCTGCATCTCATTCGTCGCAGCGCCGCAACATGCGCGCGAGCAAACGCCACGCAATTGCGCGCGGCGGTTGCTAGCTTGAGTCTGTTGAGATGGCGCCGTCAGGCTGCGCGAACGGTGCCCAGGAACTTGCTGACCTCGACCTTGAGACGGGTGCTGTCGCCGGACAGCATCTGCGCAGCCGATAGCACCTGTGACGACGCCGAGCCCGTCTCGCTCGCCCCACGCTGTACTTCGGTGATATTGGACGACACCTGCTGGGTACCCTGAGCCGCCTGCGCCACGTTGCGGGAAATCTCCTGCGTGGCTGCGCCCTGCTCCTCGACGGCCGCGGCAATGGTCGAGGAAATCTCGGACAGTCTTTCGATGGTGTCGCTGATGTCCTTGATGGCACTAACCGATTGCTCGGTCGCGGCCTGGATGCCGGCGATCTGCTGCCCGATCTCGCCGGTCGCTTTCGCCGTCTGCTCGGCCAGTGCCTTGACCTCGGAGGCGACCACGGCAAAGCCGCGTCCGGCTTCACCGGCGCGCGCCGCCTCGATCGTGGCGTTGAGCGCCAGGAGATTGGTCTGGCCCGCAATCGTGTTGATCAACTCGACCACGTCGCCGATCCGCGCTGCCGCCTTGGACAACTCGCCGACGCGCTCGGTCGTGTTGCGGGCCTGACCTACGGCCTCGCTCGCCACGCGCGCGGATTCCTGCACCTGACGGCTGATCTCGGTGATCGAGGACGATAGTTCCTCGGTCGCCGACGCGACCGACTGCACATTAGTGGAGGCTTCCTCCGAGGCCGCCGCAACGACGGTGGTGAGCTGTTGCGTGCGCTCCGCGGTCGAGGTCAGCGTCGTGGCGGACGCTTCGAGCTCGGTCGAAGCCGACGATACAGTGCCGACAATTTCGCCGACGGCGCCTTCGAAGCTGTCAGCGAGCCTGCGCATCTCCAGCTTGCGCTGCTCGGTCGCGATCTGATCCTGCCGCATCTTGGCTTCCACTTCCGCGCGCGCCTTCTGCTCGGACACGATCTTGAATTTCTCGACGGCGCCGGCGACCTCGCCGACCTCGTCCTTGCGGCCAAGTCCCGGCAGCACGACAGAGAAGTCGCCGTCGGCGAGCTTTTCCATCGCAACCGTCAGTGCCCGCATGGGACGCGCGATGCTGAAGACCGAGAAGATGCACGCAGCGATCAGGAGCAGCGCGACCAGCACGCCCGTGATGAACGACGTCCGCGCGACGGACGCGGCTTCCGCTTCTGCTTCCGCGCGAGTTTCGGTGGCCCTCTGCTTGGCAAAATTGGTGATCTGGTCGGCCAGCACGGAGATCTCTTCGTTGATCGGCGCCAGCGTTTCCCTGCGGACGCGGTCGACGTCGGCGGTCAGCTTGGCGAATTGCGCCGCCGCTTCGCCGTCCTTCTTCCCGTCGATCGCGAGCTGCTGGTTGCGGATCGATTCGATCTGCTGCTGTCCTTGGCCGAACCGGCCGACCAGCATCGTCAGGCGATCAATCCGGTTGCGATTTTCGGGCGAGCGCGAGAGCTTGGCCATCTCGCCTGCGAATTTGAGGGCGGACGTCTGGCGATCGTTGAAATAGGTGACGGCCTTCTGCATCTCGGCCGGCGAGCTCGACGTCAGGATGTCGCGAATTCCAATCTGCATCCCGCGCACCGAGGCCTTCGCCTCGGCGGCATTTTGCGCGATCGTCTGCTGTCCGGATGCTTCATTGCCGAGCTTCCGGACCTCGGCACCTCCGCTCATCTGGAGGACGATCATCAGCGCCACAAGGCCGATGGTCAGCACCGAGGTGACGGCGAGCTTGGTGCCAATTCGCAGGTTCTGAATGAACATCATTGCAACATCCCCGGGGTGCGCATTGCCGCAGCGAAGCGTGTAAACAGCCAGGAAGGCTAACCGGGAGGTTGCTCATTAACGTTAAGCGCGGGCGCTCGCCGCGTGGGTAGAAGTACGGAAATACTGCTCAAGTTACCGAATCTGCACAGCTTTCACGTGCAAGCAATTGCCATTTCGCGGAATCGCAGAGGCCGCGTTCGTTAACGTCCGCCCGCATTTGCGCGCGTGTCGGCGCGGCACAAGGCCTCGCCGACCAGGCTGATACGGAACACCGGCTCCTTGTTCTCGTCGAGCAGCTCCATGCTCCACTTTGCATTCGGCTTCAGATTTCGCGAGATGCTGCCGAGCAGATTGGCACAGACCTCGGTCATCTCGGTCCAGGCGGCGGTGGAATCCTCGAACTCGTACGGCTGATCGGCGGCGCCGGAATAACGTCCGGTGCTGATGCGGAAGAAATACAGCGACATTTTTTTGAACCCTTGGTTAGGGCCGCGCCCCGGCCGTCACGCAGGCTGGGGTGCCAGTCGCTACCAAGGCATAAAAACCGCGGGCCGTATGACTACGGCGCGGCGGCTTCGTATCCGATGCATTCGTCAAAGGCGGGTGAATTGCGCTCGCAGTTTCGCGCTAGAGGTCACTCGGTCGAGCGCCGCAGTTCCAGCGGACCTTCGTTCTTCGAATCCGACTTGGGCTCGGACTTCACCGGCTCGATCCGGCTGCTCTCGACCCGCGGAGTCTCGACGCGCGCAGCGACCTCGGTGCTCGATGTGTTGACCGAACCGGTCTGCTCCGGTGCACGCAGCGAGCGCGGCCGCGCGACGGCGCGCGCCATCAGCATCTGGTTGCCGCCCTGGTGGTGGAAGTCGCAATAGGCAAAGCCCATGCCCGAGACCGAGCCGCGGAAGCTGCGGTCGTCGGTCTTTTCGAGGTTGAAGCAAGGCTCGAACGGAATGCCCTTGATCGAGGCGCAAACGTTCTGGCCGCGGATCTGGAGCGTGTTGCCGGGCAGGCGGAGATGCTTGACCGGGCCAGAGCCCGAAAACTGCACCGCGCCGGCGGCGCCGAGATCGTCGAGGATACGGCCTGCACCGCGGGTGCCGTCGAAACAGGTGAAGGCGAACACCTTGCCGGCGACGAAGCGGCGTGCCTCATCTGCATTCATACTCCCGGCCAAGGCGATGGCCGGCACAAACGTCACGACTGCCGTGACAGCCCCCAACACAATACGCGCAAGCATGCTCAACTCCGAACTAACCCCCGCAGCGGGCGATGCCTTATCTCTTTACCCGCTGCTTACCATACTAACCATGGCGACATTGAAGCAGCTTGGTTGGTAAAGTCTGAACGTCGTTAGACAATTTTTACCACGATGCGACCGCGGACCTGGCCGGCCAGAATCTTCGCGCCCCATTCCGGAACTTCGGCAAGCGGAATTTCCGTTGTGATTTCAGACAGTTTTGACCGATCCAGATCGGAGGCGAGGCGCTGCCAGGCGGCTTTTCGGGGGTCGATCGGACACATCACGGAATCGATGCCGAGAAGGCACACTCCGCGCAAAATGAAGGGTGCGACAGAAGACGGCAGGTCCATGCCGGCGGCAAGACCGCAGGCGGCGATGGCGCCGCCGTACTTGGTCATCGACAGAAGATTCGCGAGCGTGGTCGAACCGACGCTATCGACGCCACCCGCCCAGCGCTCCTTGGCCAGGGGCTTTGGCGGTGCCGACAATTCATTGCGGTCGATCACCTCGGCGGCGCCGAGGCTCTTCAGGTAATCGGTCTCCGAGGCGCGGCCGGTCGAGGCAATGACGTGGTAGCCGAGCCAGGACAGCACGGCGGTCGCGACCGAGCCGACGCCGCCGGCCGCGCCGGTGACCACCACCGGACCGCTCTTGGGCGAGACGCCGTGCTTCTCCAGCGCGAGCACGGAGAGCATCGCGGTGAAGCCTGCGGTGCCGATCGCCATGGCGTCGCGGGCAGAGAGGCCCTGCGGCAGAGCGACCAGCCAGTCGCCCTTCACCCGCGCCTTCTCGGCGTAGGCGCCGAGATGAGTCTCGCCCATGCCCCAGCCGGTGCAGACGACCTTGTCGCCCGCCTTCCATTGCGGGTGCGATGAGGCTTCGACGGTGCCGGCAAAGTCTATGCCGGCGATCATCGGGAAGCGGCGCACAACCGGCGCCTTGCCCGTCAGCGCGAGGCCGTCCTTGTAGTTCAGCGTCGACCATTCCACGCGGACGGTGACGTCACCGTCCATCAGCTCGGCTTCGTCGAACTGGGTAAGTGCGGCAGTGGTGCCCTTGTCCGCCTTGTCGATCCGGATCGCCTTGAACGTGGCCACAGCAAAACTCCCTGGCTTGTTTCAGGCGATGTTTAGCCGATCAGGCAGGCTGCGCAACCGCCCGCTGAACCGGCTTCTCCACGATCGGAACATTTATCAGCGCCGAGAGCACGCCGAACAGGATCGAGAGCCACCAGATCGGCGTGTAGGAACCGAAGCGCTCGAACACGATGCCGCCGAGCCAGACGCCGAGGAAGCCGCCGACCTGATGGCTGACGAAGGCAAAGCCGTAGAGCGTGGCGAGCCAGCGCGTGCCGAACATCAGCGCCACCAGCGCCGAGGTCGGCGGCACCGTCGACAGCCAGGTCAGGCCGGAGACCGCGCCGAACGCGATCGCCGAGAACGGCGTGATCGGGAACGAGATGAAGGCGAGCGTCGCGAGCGCACGGGTGAAATAGATCGTCGAGAGGATGTAGCGCTTCGGCAGCGAATTCTGGAGATAGCCGACGCTCAACGAACCCATGATGTTGAACAGGCCGATCGCAGCGATCACCCAGCCGCCGGTTTGCGTCGAGATGCCGCGGTCGACCAGAAACGCCGGCAGATGCACGGTGATGAAGGCGAGCTGGAAGCCGCAGGTGAAGAAGCCGAGCACCAGCAGCACGTAAGAGCGATGGCCGAAGGCCTCCGCGAGCGCCTTGGTAATGGTTTGCTCATCCGCAGGCGCCGCATTGGCCGTAGCTGCGACCGGCGGCGTCGAGATCGCCAGCGCCAGCGGGATGATCAGCAGCATCAGGAAGCCGAACACGGTGAGCGCCTGCTGCCAGCCGAAATTGTCGATCAACGCGACACCAATGGGCGCGAACAGGAACTGACCGAGCGAGCCCGCCGCAGTGCCGGCGCCGAGCGCAAGGCCGCGCTTCTCGGCCGGCAGCAGCTTTGTGAAGGCCGACAGCACCAGGTTGAACGAGCAGCCGGCGAGACCGAAGCCGACCATCACGCCCGCGCCGATGTTGAGCGACATCGGCGTCGAGGAATAGCGCATCAGCAGAAGGCCGCCGGCATAGAGCAGCGCGCCGACGCACATCACCCGGAACAGGCCGAAGCGATCGCCAATTGCGCCTGCAAGCGGCTGGCCCAATCCCCACAGCAAATTCTGGAAGGCGATGGCGAGGCCGAACACGTCGCGGCCCCAGGCGAATTCATGGCTCATCGGCTGCACGAAGAAGCCCAGCGCCGAGCGCGGTCCGAAGCCGAGCATGCCGATCGCACAGCCGCACAGGATGATGACGGCCGGGGTACGCCAGTTGGAGGAGCGCGAGGTCGAACCGAGCTCGCGGGCTTGTGTCGACATGGTCTTCCTCCTCGGCCATTGGCGGATCTGCAAATCGGCAGCCGCAGGTCTGGCGTTTAATGCAAATGCATGGAAACCCCAAGCCAAAAATGATTGCGTTCCACGAGGGGCTGGTTCGGGAGCATTGCGTTTCATCGCGACCTTGCCGGGCGCAACGAGAGTGGACTTAACGAGAATGTGTGCGGCGAGACCTAGCGGTTCCCAGATGAGCGTGCTATCTAAGATCTACTCAGATTGAGTATATGTAAACTTTGGCGAAACTCACCGGCCCTCTCGGCCGGATTTCTCAGGCTCTATATATACTCCTAATGAGTATAATTGACATGCACGGGAGGCTTCGATGCCGATCACTGGAATTTACGGCCCCGACGATTTCGCCAATCGGCCGCAAGGCCAAGCCATCTCCGCCCGGCTCGCGCCGGCACGAACTGGCCCCGCGCTGCCGCGGCCCTCTCTGGAATGGACGAGCGAGATCGAACGCGCCACCGCGCCGATCTACGAACGCGTCAAGCATGTGATCCCACCGATCGAATGGCCGTTGATGGCGCCGACGATTCACGCGATCAATGAACTGAAGCGGGCGCGCAACGCGGTGATCCTCGCCCACAACTACCAGACGCCGGAGATCTTTCATGGCGTCGCCGACATCGGCGGCGATTCGCTTCAGCTCGCCGTCGAGGCCACCAAGGTGAAGGCCGATGTCATCGTCCAATGCGGCGTGCACTTCATGGCGGAGACATCAAAGCTGCTCAATCCGGACAAGACCGTGCTGATCCCGGACTCTCGCGCCGGCTGCTCGCTCGCCGCCAGCATCACCGGCGCCGACGTGCGGCTGCTCCGCGAGAGATTTCCCGGGGTACCGGTCGTCGCCTATGTCAACACCTCCGCCGAGGTGAAGGCCGAGGTCGATATCTGCTGCACCTCGTCGAACGCGGTGCAGGTGGTGGAGAGCCTCAACGCGCCAAGCGTGATCTTCCTGCCCGACCGTTATCTCGCGACCTATGTCGCCTCGAAGACCGACGTGAAGATCATCGCCTGGAAGGGCGCGTGTGAAGTGCATGAACGCTTCACTGGCGACGAGCTGCGCGCCCTCCGCGACGCCGATCCGTCCGTGCAGATCATCGCCCATCCCGAATGCCCGCCGGACGTGCTGGCGGAGGCCGACTTTACCGGCTCGACCGCACACATGATCAATTGGGTGCGCGCAAGGCGCCCGAAGCGGCTGGTGATGATCACGGAATGCTCGATGGCCGACAATATCCGCGCCGAGCTGCCCGATGTGGAAATGCTGCGCCCCTGCAATCTCTGCCCGCACATGAAGCGCATCACGCTGTCCAACATCCTGGAGAGCCTGCTGACGCTCGGCGAGGAAGTCACGATCGATCCGGCGCTGGCCGTACGCGCCCGGCGGTCGGTCGAGCGGATGATCAATCTGAAGAATTGAAGGCGTGACATGACAAACAATATCCACAACCTCACCCGCTCCACCGACGACGTCGTCATCGTCGGCGGCGGTCTCGCCGGCCTGTTCTGCGCGCTCAAGCTCGCGCCGCGGCCGGTAACATTGATCTCGGCGGCGCCGCTTGGACAGGGGGCGTCATCCGCATGGGCGCAAGGCGGCATCGCAGCTGCCGTGGCGGAAGGCGACAGCCCCGAAGCGCATGCGGCGGACACGATCGCGGTCGGCGGCGGCATCGTCGATGAGGCGGTCGCGCTCGGCATCGCGCGCGAGGCTGCACCGCGGATTCATGATCTGCTCGCCTATGGCGTGCCGTTCGATCGCGATCTCGAGGGCCGGCTTGCCGTGGGACGGGAAGCAGCGCATTCGGCGCGGCGAATCGTCCACGTCCGCGGCGACGCGGCCGGTGCGGCGATCATCGCGGCGCTGAGCGAGGCCGTGCGCCGCACGCCGTCGATCCGCCTGATCGAAGGCTTTGTCGCCGAAGCCCTGCTCACCGAGGACGGCGCCGTCACCGGTCTTCAGTTGCGCAAGGCGGGCAATTTCGCAGCGAGGCCCATGATGATCGCCTCGCGCACGATCGTGCTGGCGACCGGCGGCATCGGCCATCTCTATGCTGTCACCACCAATCCGGCCGAGGCCCACGGATCGGGCCTTGCGATTGCCGCGCGCGCCGGCGCTGACATCGCCGATCCTGAGTTCGTGCAGTTCCACCCGACCGCCATCATGATCGGCCGCGATCCCGCGCCGCTTGCGACCGAGGCGCTGCGCGGTGAAGGCGCGACGCTGATCAACGGCCAGGGCGAACGCTTTATGGCGGCACTCCATCCGCTCGCTGAGCTCGCCCCACGCGACATCGTGGCCCGCGGTGTGTTCGCCGAGATCGCAGGCGGTCGCGGCGCCTTCCTCGATGCGCGAGAAGCACTGGGCGCGCGCTTCGCCGACAAATTCCCGACCGTGCATGCGAGCTGCATCGCCGCCGGGATCGATCCGGCGACGCAAGCCATCCCGATCGCGCCGGCTGTGCACTATCACATGGGCGGCATTGCAGTCGACGCACGCGGCCGCAGCTCGATCGACGGGCTGTGGGCCGGCGGCGAGGTGTCGTCCACCGGTGCGCATGGCGCCAACCGGCTTGCCTCGAATTCGTTGCTCGAGGCCGTGGTCTATGCCGCACGCATTGCCGACGACATCACCGGCCACGCAATCCCTTCACCCGCCAGCCTCCCCGAGGCGCTGGTGACGCCGCGCGGCGGTGCGCCGGATGAGGCTCGCGTGAAGCAGCTGCGCACGACGATGAGCACGCATGTCGGTGTGATCCGCGAGCGCAACGGACTTGCGGACGCCGTGCGCAGTTTTGCTGCGCTCGAGCAAACGGCCACGAGCATCGCTGTCCGCAACATGGCGACAGCGGCCCTGCTCGTAGCCGCCGCAGCCTGGAGCCGTCGCGAGAGCCGCGGCGCGCATTTCCGCTCCGACCATCCTTCAGAAGTGCCCGCGCTGGCCCAGAGAACGATGACCACGCTCACCGCGGTGCGCGAGATCGCGGACGGCCTCACCGAGCATTCAACGCCGCGCATCGCGCAATCCATGATCGCCTGACGGAGTTAGTCATGATCGCCCCAACCTCCCTGCTCTATCCCGACGCGTTTCTCTCTCCGCTCGCCATCGACGCGGCCGTGCATCGCGCGCTCGACGAGGACCTTGGCCGCGCCGGCGACGTCACCTCGCTCGCGACGATCCCGGAGGCGACCAAGGCGCAGGCAATCCTCGTCGCGCGGCAATCCGGCGTCGTCGCCGGTCTGCCGCTCGCGCTGGCGACGCTGCAAAAGCTCTCGCCCGACCTCGAGGTGCGCGCGCATGTCCGCGACGCCGCGCGCGTCGCCCGCGGCCAGCAGGTGCTGACGATCTCCGGCGCGGCCCGCGCCATTCTTACCGCAGAGCGGACCACGCTAAATTTCGTCGGCCGGCTGTCGGGCATAGCGACGCTCACGGCCGACTACGTCGCGCGCACCGAAGGTACCAAAATGCGCATCTGCTGCACGCGAAAGACTACGCCGGGATTGCGGGCACTGGAGAAGTATGCGGTGCGCTGCGGCGGCGGCTTCAACCACCGCTTCGGGCTCGACGATGCGATCCTGATCAAGGACAATCACATTGCGGTCGCCGGCGGCATCCGTCCTGTGCTGGAGCGCGCCCGCGCGCATGCCGGCCATCTCGTCAAGATCGAAATCGAGGTCGATACGCTGGCGCAATTGCGCGAGGTGCTCAACACCGGCCTTGCCGACGCCGTGCTGCTCGACAACATGGATCTTGCGACGCTGCGCGAGGCGGTGCGGACGACGGAAGGTCGCCTGAAGCTGGAGGCATCCGGCGGCGTCACGCCGGACTCGATTCCCGCGATCGCGGCGACCGGCGTCGACTACGCGTCATCTGGCGCGCTGACGCATTCGGCGCCGAATTTCGACTGCGCGCTGGATATCGAGACGTGAGGTGGTCTACTCCCTCTCCCCGTTCTTACGGGGCTATGGGATTCCCGGATTTTGTTCTTGGTTAGCAAGAGCATATCCCTCGAGCGTAGCAGCGAGACGGTTCCAGCCGTCTCGCATGGTCTTTGGTCCGGGAGGTTTGTAGTAGCAATTCCAACCTCCCAGACGTGCTGCAATCCAGGAGACGAAGGCAAGAGAGTCCGGTGAGTGAGGATTCCTTTGTCGAAGTGTCTTGCCTTCGAGCTTTTTGGACAAGCGATCGAGGGCGACGGCAAAGTATGGATCGATCACATCGCTCGCTGGACGAGGTCCGCCGTCTCTGGCGTCGACAAGCTGGAGCGTCCGGATCGCGCCAGCCAAAGCGATAGCCGCGAGATTGAACATGCGCTCGGCGTCAATGACCTGGCTATCATCCAGGGCTAACCCGTCGCTCTTGAGCGCGCGGAAGGTCTGTTCGATGCGCCAGCGCAGGCGATATAGTCGGACGATATCTTCGGCTTCCTCGGCGCCGCCGACTTTATGGGTCGTGAGCAAGCGCCACAGAAGTGGCGTCTTGCCGGCTGGCGCGTCGACCTCCCGTGCTTCCACTAAGGTGAGGTCGACGT
>NZ_JBEPRF010000037.1:0-57460 GCF_040548225.1 Bradyrhizobium sp. S3.12.5 | reverse complement strand
GCCCGCCGGCCTCCCGTCCCGGCGGGTAGCTTGAATCACCAAAACGCTGATTTGTGAATCCCCAACGATTCAGTCAGATGGGCTAACGCTCTAATCACCCAGATCGAACAGAAGGAAAAGGGAGTTTGCGGCCCTTACCCGCAACCCGTCGCCGAGGCTCTTCTCAAGTCCGCGCAAAAATCCATCACACTGGCCGGCCACAAACTGCAGGTCACGCTCGAGGCGATCAAGACTCCTTGCGAACTCTGCGGCAAGCCCGAGGGACAGACGGACGTTCGGATCGGCAATCGCACAATCTCGCTTTGCAGCGAATGCATGCGTGCAGCGGATGAGCCCGCAAGCGGACAGGAAGAGAATTTCGAGTTTGCTTGCGACGTCCTTGACTGGCACTTTGCCGGCACTGCGCGCAGCAAACTCGTGACCACGATCCGCCAATTTCCCGGCCACATGCGGGTCGATGTCCAGGCCGCGATCGACCGGCTCTTCGGCAAAGCCATCCGGTTGTTCGGGCTGAACGAGGAGCAGCGCTACGAAACGCTGTCGATTTCGCGCCTTCTCAAGAGCGGCCGCTATGCGGTCGCGATCGCCCCGCTGCAATATTCCGACGTCGACGTCGGCGAGAAGAGCCCGGTCAAGTGTCTGGATAACGGACTGTGGCTGTGCCAGCAGGACGGTCTCCGTTATGCGGTGTTGCTCTGCGCACACCGCGAATACAGCCGCGAGCCAGGAATTCGGATCGAGATCCTGGTGCCGTCAGGCACCGCAGGCGCAGCCCTGGTCCAGCAGTGCTTCAGCGAGCTGGAAGAGGCCGTGCAGGCCGCACGAACCTATCGCGGCAAGATCCTCTCGCTCGATGCCGACTCCGACTATCGCGGTCGCTCGCGCGGCATCACCGTGCACCGATTGCCAGAGGTCGCGCGCAACGATGTGATCCTGCCCGAGCAGACCCTGCGGCTACTCGATCGCAACGTGCTGACTTTCGTCGGCACGCGCGATCAATTGCGCCGGCTTGGCCAGTCCACCCGGAAGGGCATCCTGCTGTATGGCCCACCGGGCACCGGCAAAACCCACACGATCCGCTATCTCGCGACGCATTTGCCCGGTCATACGACGCTGATCATCACCGCGGAGCAGATCGGCTTGCTCGGCGCCTATATGAGCCTGGCGCGCCTGCTGCAGCCATCGATGGTGGTGATCGAGGACGTCGATCTCATTGCCCGCGATCGCGACGACATGGGGCCGTGTGAAGAATCGATGCTGAACAAGCTGCTCAACGAGATGGACGGACTGAAGGAGGATGCAGACATCCTGTTCGTCCTGACCACCAACCGGCCAGAGGACCTCGAAGGCGCGCTCGCCGGCCGCCCGGGCCGGATCGATCAGGCGATCGAAGTGCCGCTCCCTGACGAGCAGGGCCGCGGCAAGCTGGTCCGGCTCTACGGCAAGGGGCTGCCGCTCGACGATGCGGTCATCACGGAGGCGGCACGCCGCAGCGAGGGCACGAGTTGCGCATTCATCAAGGAATTAATGCGACGGCTGGCCCAGGCGAGCCTGGCGCGCGATGGCGGCAACTCGGTAACGTCAGCCGATATCGACGAGGCGCTCGACGACATGCTGTTCTCCGGCGGTCGGCTCAATGCGCAATTGCTTGGCGGCGCACAGGCGATGGCGGCGGGGTGATTCCACCGCCATCGCGCTCAGCACGCATTGTCCCTAAGGCGCGCAGGTGAAGCTCGCCGCCTCCGTCACGGGGCCGGACTTGTAGTGCGGCCAGGCCGGCCAGCGGCACAGCGGCATCGCGCGTGTGACCGCAAATAACGGCGCCTCGACCTTCTGCTCGGTGACTTCGAGATCGCCGGGCGCCGTGCCCTTCTCGACCCAATCGACCAGCGCGCTCAGCATGTCGACATTGGCGGGCGCGCCGGAGCCGACATGGTCGACACCGGGCGCGGTGTAGAGCCGTGCGAACTCGGCGGTCTCCGATTTGCCGAGCTTGCGCTCGACGCTCTCGAAATAGCGGATGCCGGCATAGGGGCTCTGCGCGTAGTCCGCCATATGCTCGAGCATGATCAGCCGGCCGCCGCGGGCGCGAAAACGGCTGAGATCGGGATCTGTCGAATCCATCAGTGCCGACACCTCGAGCAGCCGCGCCTTGTGGTCCTCCACCTTGTAGGTGGTGACGTCGAGCTTGGGATCGCGCGCGAACACGTATTGAATGCCGCCGGCACCATAGATCCAGGCGATGCCGTTGTTGGGCGCGGGCGGCTGCGCCGGCGGCGCGGCGCCGAGCCACCACGCCATCCAGCCGCCGGTCGGTCCGATCGCCGGCGTATCCTCACCCGACACGCCCCAGCCTGGATAATCGTCGAGACCATTGGCGAGCGTGAACGGGAATTTGTAGGTGGCGTGCAGCGTGTCGACCGCCTTGATCTGCGCGTCGGTGAGGCACTGATCGCCGCTCTTGCCTTCGGCGCAGCGCAACGTCTCGACCTTGAAGGCTGCCTTGCAGCCCACGGGGTCCTGCACCAGCGCATCTTCGGATCCGTCGGCCTTGTCGCAGGCCGCTCGCACGGCATCGCCCACGAGCTTGACCTGCGCCGGATTGATCCAGCCCTCGCCCATGGTGACGATGCCGGAACGGGTGCCCGCATGCTGCAGTCCAACCCAGTTGATGACGGGCACGCGCGCGAAGATCCCGTCGAAATCGTCGGGATAACGCTGCGCCATCGTCAGGCCCTCGCGGCCGCCTTCGGACGAGCCCATGAAGTACATTTTTTCGGGCTTCTTGCCGTAGGCGCGCTCCATTAGCGTAACAGCGGCGTCACGCACCTTCTTGTAGGAACGATGAGCAAAATTCTCGAACGCCTCGTCGTTGAGCGCGAACAGCTGCGGCGGCTCGCCCGGCCTGGACTCATGACCGGAGTCGGTGCCGTAGGTGACGAAGCCGCGCGCGAGCGGCGACGGCTTGTCGAAGGGATAGGCCGGCGGCAAACCGAGACCGGTGATCAGCACGCCGTTGAAGCCACCGCCGCCATATTGCACCGAGCGCCCGTTCCATTCGACCGGGAGGTTGACCTGGAACTTGATTGGCGGCGCCTTGGGATCGACCGGGTCGATATGGCCGAGCACCTTGCAAAAGGCGGGATTGGCCGGCGTGATGCGTCCCGACGGCGTCGGTCCGCGCTCGGCAATGGCGAGCTGAGACGGTATCTGCAACGTCGCGGCATCGATCTTGACGGCGTCGGTGCCGCCGGCGAGACCTTTACAGACGGTATCCGCATCCTCGGCCAGTGTCGCCGCGAACGCGCCGGTCGCGCTCAGCGCTGCCGCAATCCCCACCAGCCATGCACACAGCCTTGCCCTTGTTAACGTCATCGTTTCCACCCGGCTTTCTCGGTTTTTGCGTCCGACAGTTGGCCGCATTCAACGCAACCTTCGTGCCTGCGTCAATCGCTTCAGAACGATCCAAGGGCGCTGCCCAGCGCAATCACAGCCACCAGCGCCAGCAGCGACGTCACGATGCCCACCATCACAATGTCCAGATAGCTGTCGCTATGGGTCAGGCCGCAGATCGCGAGCAGGCTGACCACCGCACCATTGTGCGGCAGGATATCCAGCGTCCCCGAACCGATCACTGCAACACGATGCATCAGCGCGAGGTCGATGCCGGTGCGCGCGGCGAGATCGACATAGGTCTGGCCTAGCGCGTCGAGCGCGATCGTCAGGCCGCCCGACGCCGAGCCGGTCAGCGCTGCCAGGATATTGGTCGCGACCGCGAGCGAGACCAGCGGACCGCCTTCGATCGCGAGCACCCATTCGCGCACCAGCGCGAATGCTGGCAGCGAGGCGATAACCGCGCCAAATCCGACGAGGCTCGCGACACTGAACGCCGGCAGCACCGACGCATTGGCCCCGGCGTCCATGGTTTGCCGCAATGCCGGCAGCCGCGCCCAGTTCAGCGCGATGGTCGTGACGATCGCCGCTGCCAGGGCGACCGCGACCGACCACACGCCCGCAACAGCGGCAAGCGACGTTCCGCCAAAACGCTGCTCGGCGAGATAAGAGACGTCGAGCCGCGGCAGCACCACGAGGGACATCAGGAGATTGACGGCCACGACGACGACCAGCGGCAGGACGGCACTCAGGGCCGGCGACGGCTCGCCGCTGCGATGGCCATGCTGCATTTCCGCCGGATCGAACTCCCGTGCCGTCGTCGCACGTTCGCGGACGAGCTCGTCGGCGGCGGCTCGCTCGGTCACATCCTCGACGTCATCGCCATAGCCTTCTCCGACGCGGCGAGCCTTGGCTTCGGCGCGATGCAGCCACCACAATCCCGTGCCGAGCATGATGAGGGAGGCGACGATGCCCAGGCCCGGCGCGGCGAAGGGCGTCGTGCCGAAGAACGGCATCGGGATCGCATTCTGGATCGACGGCGTGCCCGGCAAGGCCGACATGGTGAAGGTCGACGTCCCCAACACGATAGCGGCCGGAATCAGCCGGCGCGGAATCGCGGCGGCACGAAACAGCGAACGAGCCATCGGCACGATGACGAAGAACGCGACGAACAGGCTGACACCGCCATAGGTAACCAGCGCACCGGCCAGCACCACCGCCAGGATCACGCGCCGCTCGCCAAGACGTTTCGCCATGAAGGCGGCGACCGACGTGACCGCGCCGCTGTCATCCATCAGCTTGCCGAAGAGGGCGCCGAGCAGGAAGATCGGGAAAAACTGCGCGAGAAATCCCGCCGCGTTCACCATGAAGACCTGAGTGAGGTTCGCAAGCAGCGGCTCGCCGCCGAACAGTGCAGCAACGAGCGCTGCGAGCGGCGCAAGCAGCAGCACGCTCCAGCCGCGAAAGGCAAACAGCACGAGCAGGCCCAGCCCGACGAAGAGGCCAAGAAGCCCCATGCCTCAGCACTCCGCCAGAAGCACATCGAGATCGGCGGTCGATTGCCGGCCGATATCCGCACCGTGTTCGGCCAGGAACACATCCGCGGCGATGCGCCCCTCGGCACGCAGCATCGAGACGAACTCCCATTCCGCATTGAGCTTGGACGATGCGCCGAACTTCGCCAGCATGTCGCTCTTGATCCGATGCGTCCGCATTTTCGCCCAGCGCGCGCCCTCGCCGCTGCCGGGATCCGCCGCCTGGCGCAGCAGCGCGATCATCCGCAGCTCCTTCATCAGCGGTGAGTTGAAGGAGATTTCGTTGACACGGTTGAGGATCTCCGCGGCGGTCCGCGGCTGCTCCAGCCGCTCCGTCGGATTGATCTGAACGAGAATAGTGTCGTGCGCGTCGCTCTCGCGCACCAGCGGCGTGATGGTCGGGTTGCCGGCATAGCCGCCATCCCAGTAGGGCTCGCCATCGATCTCGATCGCACGGAACATGGTCGGCAGGCAGGCCGAGGCCAGCAGCACATCTGCCGTGATCTCGGCGTTGCGGAAGATGCGGCCGCGACCGGTGCGCACCCGCGTTGCAGTGACGAAGAGCTGGATCGGCGAGCGCGCCAGCCGCTCGAAATCGATGCTCTCGGCCAGCACCGCACGCAACGGATTGTAGCCGGTCGGATTGAGATCGTAGGGCGACAGCACCCGCGACATCAGGTCGGTGAGGATGTAGAAGGGCGAGGTATCGAGCGTCCAGCGCCCCATCAGCCGATCGAGCGGCGAACGCTGCAGCGGGCTGAAGGCCGCGGCCTTCGCGACACGGCGCCAATATTGTTCTAAGGCATCACGCGCGCCCTCGGCGCCGCCCGCCGTCCAGCCATCCGCCAGCACCGCCGCGTTCATCGCGCCTGCGGAGGTTCCGGAGATCGCGGCGATGCTGAGCCACTTTTCCTCCAGCAGGCGGTCGAGTACGCCCCAGGAGAAGGCGCCGTGCGAACCGCCGCCCTGAAGCGCGAGATCAATCAGTACGGCGTCCCGTTCCATGGCGGACACTCACGCAACTGAAGCTCAAATTCGACGCGATTTGTAACACGCCGAAGATGAGAGCAGTGTAGAGAGCAGTGGCCGCAAGATGCAACTGGAACGTAGGCCGCTCGCCGCCTAATGCTCGAATACCAGCCGTGCGCCGATCGTGCCTTCGAGCGCACGGATTTGCGCCAGCAGCGCGCCTGATTCCTCGCCGCCGAGATCGGCGTCCAGCACGACATAGCCGAGGTCGCCGGCCGTCTCCAGATATTGCGCAGCGATGTTGATGTCGCGCTGGAGGAAAACCTCGTTCAGCCGGCGCAGCATGCCCGGCACGTTGCGATGGACGTGGCTGAAACGCACGCCGGAGGGACGCAAATGCAGCTGCACCTCCGGGAAGTTCACCGCCCCCATGGTCGATCCCGTGATGAAATAGTCGACCAGCTTGCGTGCCACCTCGCCGCCGATGCGCTCCTGCGCCTCTTCGGTCGAGCCGCCGACATGCGGCGTGAGGATGACATTGCCGAGGCCCTGCATGGGGCTCTTGAAGCGTTCCGCGTTCGAGGACGGCTCAACCGGGAACACGTCGATGGCGGCACCGGCGATGTGGCCGTCACGCAGCGCGCCTGCGAGCGCGTCGAGATCGACCACCGTGCCGCGGCTGTTGTTGATCAGGAACGAGCCCGGCTTCATCGCCCGCAGTTCCTTCTCGCCGATCATGCCGGCTGTCTCCGGCGTCTCCGGCACGTGCAGGCTGACCACGTCGCTCTGCGCCAGCAGCTCTTCCAGCTTCTCGACCGGCTCGGTGTTGCCGTGGCGGAGCTTGTCGGTGCGATCGTAATAGATCACCCGCATGCCCATGGCTTCCGCGAGCGTCGAGAGCTGCGAGCCGATATTGCCGTAGCCGATGATGCCGAGCGTACGTCCCCGCACCTCGCGGCTGCCGGCCGCCGATTTTTCCCAGCCGCCCTCATGCGCCGACACCGAGCGCGGAAAGATCTGCCGCAGCAGCATCACGATCTCGCCGATGACGAGCTCGGCGACGCTGCGCGTGTTGGAGAACGGTGCGTTGAACACGGGAATGCCGCGCTTGCGCGCTGCCGGCAGATCGACCTGGTTGGTGCCGACGCTGAAGCAGCCGATTGCGAGCAGCCCGTCGGCGGCTTCCAGCACCTCGTCGGTGATCTGGGTGCGGGAGCGGATGCCGAGCAGCGAGACACCCTTGAGCGCCCGGCGCAGCGCCTCGCCATCCAGCGCCTTGGTCAGGCGCTCGACATTGGTGAAGCCCGCGCTCTTGAACAGATCCACGGCGCTGTCATTGACACCTTCAAGCAGCAGCGCCTTCGCGCTCCGCTCAGGGCTTTGGCCTGGGGCTGGCATGGAATCTCCGTAAGTAGCGGTTTTGCCGCAGCTCATAGACCGCGGACAGTGCGCAGCACAATAGGCTTTCGATATTGGGAGAAGATGGCGCGGCGGTAGATATGCTCGGTGTACTAGTCCCGTCATCCTTCGAGGCTTGCTCAGCGGCGCGATCGCGCCGCAGAGCGCACACCTCAGGGTGACGGATAACGGTATCAGATCACATAAAATCCGTGCGTGCCGTCACGGCGGAGCTGGTCGACGAGGCCGTATTCCCAGTCGAGATAGGCCTGCATCGCGCGCTCGGCGATACCGGTTCCCTCATAGGGGCGGCGGTAGCGATGCGCGGGGTCGGGCTTCGGCAGGCCCAGCGGAGGACCGACCTCGAGCGTGCCGGCATAGCCGCCTTCGAGCACATAGACCTCCCACCCCATCTGCGCGAGCCAGGACGCCGTCATGTCGGCGCGCACACCCTTGTCGTCGCTCAGGAGGATGCGCGCGCCGCGCACCGGCGCGGCCATGTCGGTCTCCTGCACGAGCTGGCCGCCCGGATTATGGCGGAAGCCCGGGAGATGACCGGCTGCATACTCCTCCGCGTCGCGCACGTCGAAGCGATAGAGCGTGCGGCTGGTCTCAGCGACCAGCGCTGACATCTCGTTCGCGCCGATATGGCGGACGCCGGCGCGATAGGCGACGTCGCGGGCCTTGGCCGGGCCGCCCTCGAAGGGCCCGATCGCGCCACGCCGGTCAGCACCATGAGCGAGCGTGTGCTGCGCCAGCGTCCAGCCGATCGTGCCGTTGCGCAGCGCCCGCACCTTGTTGGGCACGCCGGCATTGATCAGCGACTGGGTGCCGATGATCGAGCGGGTGCGGCCGGCGCAATTGACGATGATGGTGGTGTCAGGATCGGGCGCGGCCTGCCCGGCCCGCAGCACCAGCTCGGCACCAGGCACGCTGACCGAGCCCGGAATGTTCATGGTCGCATATTCGTCGAAGCGGCGGACGTCGAGGATGGCGATGTTGGCCTTGTCCGCGATCAGTTTTGCCACTTCGTCAGCGCTGAACGACGGCGTGTGCCGGCGCGCCTCGACCAGCTCGCCGAACGCCTTTGAATAGGAATTGACGTCTTCAAACACCTCGTAGCCCGCCGCGCGCCAGGCTTTCAGCCCGCCATCGAGTGCACGGACGTTGCTGTGGCCGAGTGCCGCGAGGCGTTCGGCGCCTACAGCGACCAGCCCCTCGCCGTCGTCAAACAGCACGACCGGCGCGTCCTTGCGCGGCAGCCGCACCGCGGCCTCGATTGCGATCCGGTCCGCGGCCATGTTGGCCGCGAACAGCGGATGGCCGGTGGCGAAGGCCGCCTCATACCTGAGATCGAGCAGCGCGATCTCCTCGCGCAACAATAGCGCGCGGCGGATATCGGCGGGGGTGACGGTCGAAAGCTTCATGGCATGAACCCTAAGCAAGGACAGGCCATGGGCTTTTGAACGATTGCGGCGGGCTTGGCTAGCCTTCGCATCCGTTCACTCGCCCGGAACCAGCCGCCCGAGCGGCTGCTGCGCCGGACGCCGCAGCTTGCGACGCGACAGGTACAGCAGGACACCCGTAACGGCAAACAGCGGCATCAACGCCGCGGCGATCATGAAGGCGAACTTGCCGGGCCAGCCCAGGACCGCGCCGCGGTGGATGTCGAGCACGCTCGCAACGGCTTTCTCGCCAAGCGTCTTGTCGGCATAGCGCTCCGCCGAGATGATCTGGCCGGTGACAGCATCGATGCGGAACTCATCGCGCATGGACTCGAGCGTGGAGTCCTTCGGCCACGACCGGATCCGCATCACCGTGCCCGGGGCGGTCGGGAGCGTCAGCTGCGCCCTGGCGAAGCCGTCGCTCTCCTCATACTTGAAGGCCGACCATGCGCGATCGAACCCGACCGGCTGAGCCGGTTCGGGACGGCCGGGTGGACGCGGCTGCTTCGGCTGCATCTTCGCCGCCGCCACATGCGGACGCGACAGCAGCCAGACCACGCCGTCCTTGTACCAGTCAAACGAGTACCAGAGCCCGGTCAAGGTCATCACGAGATAGACCGGCAGGACCCAGGTGCCGATGACGGCGTGCAACGAGCGATACAAGCCGCGGCCACTGAGCCCGAAATTCGGCTTCAGCCACATCTTCACGCTGCTTGCCCGGCGCGGCCAGCGCAGCACGAGCCCCGAGATCAGCATCACGATCATGCCCAGCGCGGCAACACCGGTAACCTGGCGCCCCCAGCCCTTGGCATCGCCGGGGATGAGTAGCCAGCGATGCAGCCTGCGCACCGTTGCGAAGAAATCCTCGCCGCGTGGAACGCCAAGCACGTGGCCGTCATAGGGATCGACATAGAGCGAAGACGGCCGCGCGCCCTGCTCGTCGCGGGCGAAGCGAACATGCACGGCCGCCGACGGATCGCTCGACAGCATGATGGCCGCAACCTTGCCGGCATCCGGCGCTACCTTCAGCCGCGCCGCCAGCTCATCCGGCAGCAGCGCCGGAGCAGTCGGTGGCACGACCCGCATGATGCCGGCGTTCAGATGGTCGACGATCTCGTCCTCGAAGCTCATGATCACGCCGGTCAGCGCGATCAGGGAGAGCAGCAGCGCGAGCACGAGGCCGGCAATGGAATGGACCTGGAGCAGCGCCGCCTTGATCCTGTGCCTGAGCCTACTCATCGAAGCCCGCCTTTTTGATGAGCGCGATGGCGGCTTGCTGGGTCCGGCCGATCTCGTCGATCGGCAGCGCATCGTCGGTGACCGAGCCCATTTCGGCAACGATCGGCGCGCGCTCCGCCGTGGCCAGCACGGGATATTCGAGCTCGGCGGCCGCAAACATCCACTGCGCCGGCGACGTGACCAGGAACTCCAGGAATTTCTGCGCGCCGGCGACGTGCGGCGCATGTTTCGCGATGGCCGCACCGGTGAGGTTCACATGCGTACCGCCGCCGTTGAAAGCGGTCGGAACCGCCTTGACCACCATCGCCCAGGCGCGCCAGTCGGCCCCTTCCCGTCCGTCACGCAATTGCGCCAATGCCACGGTGTTGCCGATACCGATCTCGCACGTCCCTTGCGCGATCTCGCGGATCACGTCGTTGTCCTTGCCAGCAGGCTTGTGGGCGAGATTGGCCTTCAGACCGGCGAGCCAGGCCTCGGTCGCCGCTTCACCATGGTGAGCGAGATAGGCGGCAACAAGCGCGACATTGTTCTGATGCAGCAGCGAACGCATGCAGAGCTTTCCGCGCCATTGCGAACCCGCAAGGTCCTCATAGTCGATCGCCGTAATTCCACCGTCGTTGCGCGCCATCACGACGCGCGGGCGGATCGCAAGCGCGATCCACTGCGAACTGCCCCCGCGAAGGTTGGCCGGAACGGCCTGTTCGAGACGCGGCGACGTGAAAGCCTGTGTCCGATCGCCTGTAGCAAGCTGGGTGGTCTTATCCAGTCCGATTGTCAGCAGGATGTCGGCGGGCGATGCCTCGCCTTCCGACGCCAGGCGCTTGACGAGACTGTCCTCGACGAAGACGATTTTGACGTTGATGCCGCTCGTTTCCCTGAAGGCCGCGGCAACAGGCGCAACCAGGGCAGTCTCCCTGGTCGAATACAGCGTGATCTCCTCGGCGCGACTCGCACCTGTGGCCACAAGGCAGGCAGACGCCGACGCGATCAGGACCGCGATGGCTTTGCGCTGCATCCCCATCGCTAGAACTTCACCGTGGCCGACAGCGAGAACCGCCGCGCATCGCCGATCGCGACGGCTAAAGCGCTTCCGGTGGTGGACGTATAGTAGACCTTGTCGAACAGGTTCTTGACGTTGAACTGATAGGTCACCGGCAGCTTGTCGATCTTCGTGTCGTAGGTCGCAAAGACGTCTGCGACGGTGTAGGCCGACAGAACGAACGTGTTGGCGGAGTCGCCCGGCCGGTCGCCGACATAGTGCGCGCCGCCGCCGAGCCGCAGACGTCCGGGCAGCCGGTCGCCGAAATCATAGACGAGGTAGAGCGAGGCCGTGTTCATCGCGGCGTTGAACAGCTTGGCGTTGCCGACATCGGGATCGTTGATCAAGCGCGCATCGGTATAGCCGTAACTTCCGATCATGCTCCAATCGTCAGTCAGCTTGCCGGTCACGTCCAACTCGACTCCGCGCGACCGGGCCGCGCCGGACGTTCGCGCCGAAACCGTCCCGTTGCCGAGATCGTCCCTGACCAGCACGTTCTTCTTCTGGATGTCGTAGAACGCCAGGGTACCCGACAGCCGCTTGTTGACGTCGAATTTGAAGCCGGTTTCCCACTGTGTGCCTTCCTCGGGCGCGAAATTGCCGGTGACCACGAAACCGACGGTCGTACCCGCGAACTGCGCAATGACCGAAGTCGGCTTCAGCGACTGGGTATAGCTCACGTAATACGAAAGCTGATCATTCAGCTTGAAGATGACGCCGCCGAGCGGCAGCACCTTATCGCCCGACAAATTGGTATTCGTGATGAAGACAGGCCGACCTTTTCCCGCGAGCTGCTCGTATTCCATCCAGCGCACGCCGCCGACCACGGACAGCCAGTTGGTCAGGTGGAACGTGTCCTGCGCGAAGAAGCCGCGGGTTCCGAGCTTGTCGGTCTGCTCGCTGTCGATTGCAGAAACGGTCGTACCCGGCGTGACCAGCCCGTAGACGGGGTTGTAGAAATTGAAGTTCGCCGTCGCCTGGCGGATCAGGTCGCGGCGATCGATCGTGCGATACAGCGCCTCACCGCCGAACAGGATCTCGTTGCGGAAGCCGCCCACCCAGACGTCACCCTGCAGATAGGAGGTGCCATAGCTGGCGTTGCTCAGCGAGTTCTGGGTGCCGTCGTTGCTGCGTTTCTCGACGCCGGTCGTGGCGTCGACATTGGTGATGCGGAGCTGGTTGGCGCTGTAGGTCTCGGTGTTGTAGCTGTAAGCCGCCGTGACCTTCCAATTGTCGTCGAGCCTCTGCTCGACCGAGGCCTGCACCAGGTCGGACGTGCCCCACATGTTGTTGAAGGGTTCGTCGAGCCGGCGCGTCGCGGGGATCGCCAGCGGGGCGCCTTTCACGAAGGCGGTGCCGCGGTCGAACGGATAGATGAATTCGCGGTGCTCATAGGTGAGCTGAACCGTCGTGGTCTCGCCGTACCAGGCGAGCGACGGGTTCACGAGCATTTCCCGATGGCGGCCGAAATTGCGCCAGTAGTCCTCGCTAACACCATAGCCGATGAAGCGATAGGCGAGACCGCCATCGCCGATCGGACCGGTGACGTCGAGTGTGCCGTCGGCGCCGTTGCGGTTGTTCGCGTAGGTCGAGCCGAGCAGCGTGACCGAACCGTGCTGATAGAGCTCTGGGCGCTTGCTGATCGTGTTGACGATACCGCCGGGATCCATGATGCCGTAGAGCAGCGAGGCCGGTCCCTTCAGCACCTCCACGCTGTCGACTGCGGCGTTCAGGCTGCGGGCCTGCACCAGCGGCATGCCGTTGCGCATGATCGAACCGTCGCGATTGTCACCGAAGCCGCGGCGGATCACCGCGTCCTGGGTACCGGCAAGCGTGTTGGTCTGGGTGATGCCGCTGATGTTGACCAGCGCATCGTCGATATTGCGCGGCAGCTGGTCCTTGATGACCTGCGCGGGCACGACGTTGACGGATTGGGAGGTGTCGAGCGGTGATGCGCCCGAGCGCAGCGTGCTCGCGCTCGGCATCGCGCGATAGCCGAGCTTTGCGGCTTGTTGCGCGGCGGCTTCAGTCGCCGCACGTTCGGACGGCGTCGGCGCCGCGGGCGGACCGGCCGTCGGGCTACGACGCGCGACTGCCTGTGTGCGTCGTTGCGACTGCTCCGAAGCGCGTGCCTGCTTCGGCCGCTGCGTCGGTGCATCCACATTCACCGGCGGCAGCGCCGTTTGCGCCTGCGCATTGGTGGTGTCGAAGGGATATCCGGCGAGCAGCACGGCCGTTCCGATGAGAAGGCTGGCGCGGCTGTTGCCGGCGCGATTTCGATGACCACTGACGCGAGGGCCATCCACAGGAGCACGCACTTTCGATTCACTTCCAAGTCACAGCATTGAAGTTGGCGCATCTACCAGCCGCGGCGAATGAAGAGAACCTGGCAGCGACTTGAATCGCTCTAGTGTTGAAGCGTTCTAAGCTTTGTTGCTCGCCGTGCGGCAATCGTCGCTTGCCATCGCAGGGCGCACGACACGCAGATCGCGAATTCGCGACAACGTGTCGCGCCCTCGTGCGATCTCAGGCGATGGCGAACTCGCCCGCGAATCGGCTTGCCGCCCAACCACGCCGGCGTCGGTCGCCGGTTACCGCGACGGGGCGAAACGCACGGCCACAAGATGCAAGCCATCCTCGCATCGCGATGCCCCCAAGCCGTCACATCGATCGAGACGTTGCTTGGGCGCAACAGCGCAGGAACTTTCGGCAACGGCACAGCTACCTTTGGTTGCGGAGTTCATCCGGATCGTGCGAGTTTTCCGGAGGGCGCTTCAACGGGGGGATCGGACCATGGGCATCCGAGTCACAGCCGCGGTTTTGCTTGGCGCATTTCTTGGCGGGTGCGGCTTGAGAGTGCCCGATTTGCAGGAATTTCCAGCCGCGCCGATCGACGGACAGCTCATGGTCCAGTCGATTGTCACCAGCGTGCACTGCGAAATTGCGAATGCCGTCAAGTTTGTAATCAATCGCGATCTTGAACTCGCCCGTTTGAATCACGGAAAGCGATATGCGGAGTGGCTGGAGACCTGGGGCGTCCAGGTCAGCCTCACGCTGACTATCGAAGAAAGGTCGTCCCTCAATCCAAACGCGGTCTGGCTGCCGCCCACACCGGCAAATTCGATATTCACGCTTGCCGGAGGAGCGACAGTCTCGGCCGACGCGACTAGGACCGACACGCTGAACTTTTTCTATACCATCCATGACCTATACTATCGCAAGTATTGCCAGACCGGCGTGCAGATGGGCAACTCGCCCTCTCCCCTAGTTCGAAGTGATCTGAAGCTCAGGGAGTGGCTACAGGCGCAGGTCGGACCGGTCGCGACGCAGGACATCTCGCCCCCCAGCGACCCCGGTGGGCCGCTCGAGCGAAATGCGATTTCTCACGAGGTCAAATTCGTCATATCGACCGCGGGCGACCTGACGCCAGCCTGGACGCTCGTCCAGGCGACGATCAACCAGAATGGAGCACTCCTCTCGGCAAGTCGCGATCGCACGCATGATCTGACGATTACGTTCGGGCCCAACGGCGGTCAGAAATTGGCGCTGCCAGCACTCGAAGCGCACTTCGCTAAGCAGGTCGGGCTTGCGGTCTCAACCAATCTGAAAGGCCGATAGCAATCGGACATCAATGACGTCGCACCATCGAGGAACAGGCAATGGCAAAGGCCAAAAAGCGTGCAAAGAAGGCAAGGACGGCGAAAAAGGCAACGACGGCGCGAAAGGTCAAAAAAGCAAAGAAAGTAGCGAGCCGCCGCCAGAGTCTGACGGCCAAGGCGGCGCTCCCCAGCTCGCCAATCTACGTTTCAGGGCCAAACGGCGAGCTCGAGCGTTGCGACTGGAGCAGCGAGCAAAACATCTATGTCTGCAAAGTCGTGAGCGATGGCGAAACAGCGCCCGCCGGCGCGCTTATGATGCGGCGTGCGACCCGGACAGCCTGATCGGCGTCGCTCCGCAAGCAGCAACAAGGGCGCACGTACAAACCAAGCACCGCGTGGCGGCGTGACCACAAGCTGCGGATGTTATGGATCGGCCGTGCGGTTTTTGCAGCTACGTGAGCGCGGGGCTGGTCAGTTCGTCCAGCTTCGCCTTGAGCGCGGCGCCGTCCGACAACGCACGCAGCGGCGGACGCACGCGCAACCAGCCGGCGTCGCCGGTCTGTGCGGCGAGAATGGCCTTCAGCGTCGTGAGGAAGGATGGCGATTTCACCACGATATCGACCGCGGCCTGCATGCGGGCTTCGACATTCTTGCCGTCGAACATCGCCTTCACCAGCTCCGGCGCGATGTTGGCCATGCCGCAGATGGTGCCGGCGCCGCCGCCGGCGATCGCACGCGCGATGTCGGTTTCGTTGCCGACCGTGATGGCGAGCTCCGGCGCAGCAGCGCGGAATGCCTGGAACTGCTTGAAGTCGCCGCTGGAGTCCTTCAAGCCGGCGACCACCTTGCCGTAACGCTTGCGCAAATTCGCCGCGACCGTCGTCGGGATCGCGACGCCTGAGACCTGCGGAATATGATAGAGATAGGCACGCAGGCGATCGTCGGCGACACCGTCGAAGATCGCCGCGAACGCATCCTCGATGCCTTCGGGCGTGACGCTGCGATCGAAGTAAGGCGGCAGATACAGCACGTGGCGCAGACCAAGTCCGAGCACGGCGCGCGTCAGCGCGATGCTGTCGCCGATGGCGGGGAAGCCGCCGCCGATGCCGATGCGTTCCGCCGGCACGCCGGCCTTGAGCACGGCTTCGATGGTCGCTATGCGTTCGGCAACATTGAACGAGGTGCCCTCGCCGGTGGTGCCGCACAGCACGACGCCGTCGACGCCCTTGCCGAAGAGTTTTTTGGCATGGGCGGCAAGCTTGGCGGAGTCCACGCTGCCGTCCGTCGCGAGCGGCGTCGCCGACGCCACCCAGAACCCGCGAATTGCCTCCGTCATAGCACCACCCATTGTTGCGGCTCCCGAATAAGCCCCTGATCTCCAATGATCTCAGAGAGCCTACCGAGCCTTGTTTTTGCTTTACTTTTCATCTTGTACCTTACATACAAGATAGGCGCAAATCCTTTCCGCCGTCGCGGCGCGCGTGAGGCGCAGCCAAATCTGGAGGAGGTCTCGCATGAACATGGTGACCCCCGCGGGATATCCCGAGCCATCGCTCGCCGCCTTGCGTAGCAAGCTCGGTGCCGCAGCCGTGCTGACCGGAAGCGACGTGCCCGCGCGCAATTGCAACGACTGGAGCGCGAGCCTGCCGCAGACGCCGCTCGCAGTGATCCGGCCGCTCGATGCGCAGGGCGTTGCCGATGCGATCATGACCTGCCGGCAGGCACGCCTGCCCTTCGTGCCGCAGGGCGGCTTGACCGGGCTCTGCCGCGGCGCCGCACCCGAAGCGGGCTGGGTCGCGATCTCGCTGGAGCGCATGACCGGCATCGAGGAGATCGATCGCGCCTCGATGACGATGACGGTGAAATCGGGCACGCCGCTGGAGACGATCCAGAAGGCAGCCGACGAGGCCGGCTTCTTCTTTCCGCTCGATCTCGGCTCGCGCGGCTCCTGCGCGATCGGCGGCAATCTCGCGACCAATGCCGGCGGCAACCGCGTGATCCGCTACGGCATGACGCGCGAGCTAGTGCTCGGTCTCGAGGTGGTACTGCCCGACGGCACCATCATCACCAGCCTCAACAAGCTGATGAAGAACAATGCCGGCTACGATCTGAAGCATCTCTTCATCGGCTCGGAAGGCACGCTCGGGATCATCACCCGCGTGGTGCTGCGGCTGTTTCCGAAACCGCGCTCGACGATGGCCGCGCTCTGCGCATTGAAGGACTATGCCGCGGTGATCGCGCTGCTCGATGCCGCACGCAGCGGGCTCGGCCCGCTGCTGTCGGCGTTCGAGGTGATGTGGCCGGACTATTGGGACGTGATCACGACGCGCGCCGGCGTCAAGCCGCCGGTCGCCGCCGGCCAGGGTCTCTATGTGCTGGTCGAAGCGCAGGGCACCGACGAGAGCGTCGATGCGCCACGCTTCCAGGCCTGGCTCGAAGAGCTGATGGAGCGCGGGCTGCTCGCGGATGCCGCCGTGGCGCAATCGCTGGCGCAGACGCAGGCGTTCTGGCGCGTGCGCGACATCTGCGCCGAATTCGGCCAGGTGCTGGGTCCGCACATCTCCTACGACATCGGCCTTGCGGTGGCGCGGATGGACGAGTTCGCCACGCGCTGCAAGGCGGCCTTGGCTTCCGGCATCAAAGGCTGCGAGAGCGTCTATTACGGTCATATCGGCGACGGCAATCTGCACCTCGTCTCCTGGGTCGCGGGCCTTCCGGTCGAGCAGCAGCCCAAGGAAGAGATGGACACGATCATCTATGGTCTCGTGCGCGACATGGGCGGCAGCGTCTCCGCCGAGCACGGCATCGGCACGCTCAAGAAGAAGTGGCTTGGGCATGCCCGCAGCGAGGGCGAGATCGCCCTGATGCGGACGTTGAAGGCCGCGCTCGATCCCGATCATCTGCTCAACCCCGGCAAGGTCATCTGAGAGCATCCATGCGCGCGCTGAAGCTCGATGCGCCGAAATCGCTGTCGCAGCGGGTGATGCTGCGGCTGCGGCAGGCGATCATCGACGGCGAGTTTGCGCTCGGTGCCGCCATCTCCGAGGAGATGGTGGCAAATTCCTTCGGCGTCAGCCGCACGCCGGTGCGCGAGGCGATGGGCCAGCTGCAGGCGCAGGGGCTCGTGGTGATCCGGCCGCAGGTCGGCAGTTTTGTGTTCACGCCGAGCGCGGCGGACATTGCCGCACTCTGCACTTTCCGCATCGCGCTCGAACCCAGGGCCGCCGAGCTCGCCTTTCGCCACGACCGCGATGGTGCGATCGCGACCATGAGCGATGCGATCGCGGCGATGGAGCCGGCGGTCGAGGCCAAGGACAACATCGCCTACGGCCGCGCCGACGCCAGCTTTCACGAGGGCCTGTTCGCGCATTGCGGCAACCGGTACCTCGCCGAATCCTACCAGCTCGCATCTAGCCGCGTCGCCGCGCTCCGCACCAACCTGACCTCGCCGATCGACGTGCGCACCCGCTCCTCCTTCGACGAGCATCGCAAGCTGCTCGATCTGTTCGCGCGCGGCGAGCACGCCTCCTTCGAAGCGGCGATGACGTCGCACATCACCAATTCGGGCGTGGTCTATGCAAAAGCGCTGAAGGTGGACTGAGCGGTCCTACCGCGCGTCTCCCGATTCCGGTCTGTCCAGAAAATCCAGCGCGGTGTTGATCTGTTCGAGCTGGTGCTCAATCTTGTCGCGGTCCTCGACCGACTGCGCCTGCTCGAGCTGTTCCACAAGCTTCTGCTTCCGCGACAGCAAGTTCTCTATGACTGTATTCACAGCTCCCCCACCGCCCGAGGCGAATATCGTGGTCATCCGGGATCCTGGACCGAGCGCGCGCGAGCCGGGCTCGCCGCAAACCCCATCACAATGTTCGCGAAGGCAGATGGTTCCCGGAACCTTAACCTTTCACGTGCCCGTCGGTTGTATTCGCGGCCCCGGAGCCCTATGCCTGTGCGCCATGGACACCCAAACCATCACCGCCGAAAAGCCCCTGATGGCGCAGGCGCGCCCGCGCAAGCCGGCGCCGTTCCTCCCCATGAGCCGCGCCGAGATGGATGCGCTCGGCTGGGATGCCTGCGACATCGTGCTGGTGACGGGCGATGCCTATGTCGACCATCCGAGCTTTGGCATGGCCATCATCGGCCGGCTGCTGGAGGCGCAAGGATTCCGCGTCGGCATCATCGCGCAGCCGGACTGGCACTCGGCCGAGCCGTTCAAGGCGCTCGGCAAACCAAATGTGTTCTTCGGCGTCACCGGCGGCAACATGGACTCCATGGTGAACCGCTACACCGCGGACCGCCGCCTCCGCAGCGACGACGCCTATACCGCCGGCGGCGAAGGCGGCAAGCGGCCGGACCGCTGCACCATCGTCTACGCGCAGCGGTGCCGTGAGGCGTTCAAGGACGTGCCGGTCGTGCTCGGCGGCATCGAGGCCTCGCTGCGCCGGATCGCGCACTACGATTACTGGTCGGACAAGGTGCGCCGCTCGGTGCTGGCCGACGCCAAGGCCGACCTGCTGCTCTACGGCAATGCCGAGCGCGCCGTCGTCGAGGTGGCGCAGCGGCTTGCTGCCGGCGAAGCACCGCGCGAGCTCGACGACATCAGGGGCGTCGCGCTGTTCCGTCGCGTGCCCGAAGACTATGCCGAGCTGCACGCCGACGATCTCGATTCCGCCGACGAGGGTGCCACGCGCCAGAAGGGCGCGACCGTGATCCGGCTTCCGGCGCTGGAGCAGGTTGAGCAGGACAAGGAAGCCTATGCGCGCGCCTCACGCGTGCTGCACCGTGAGAGCAATCCCGGCAATGCGCGGCCGCTGGTGCAGCGTCACGGCGACCGCGACCTCTGGCTCAATCCGCCGCCGATCCCGCTGACCTCAGAGGAGATGGACGCGGTCTACGACCTGCCCTATGCGCGCGCGCCGCATCCGTCCTATGGCGAAGCCAAGATCCCCGCCTGGGACATGATCAAGTTCTCGGTGACGATCATGCGCGGCTGCTTCGGCGGCTGCACCTTCTGCTCGATCACCGAGCACGAGGGCCGCATCATCCAGAACCGCTCCGAGGGTTCTATCCTGCGCGAGATCGAAAAGATCCGCGACAAGACGCCGGGCTTCACCGGCGTGATCTCCGACATCGGCGGCCCGACCGCCAACATGTACCGGATGGCGTGCAAGGACCCGAAGGTCGAGGCCGCGTGCCGGCGGCCGTCCTGCGTCTTCCCGGAAATCTGCCCGAACCTCAATACCTCGCACGACGACCTGATCCGGCTCTACCGCAAGGTGCGCGAGACCAAGGGCATCAAGAAGGTGATGGTCGCCTCGGGCGTGCGCTACGACCTCGCGGTCGAGAGCCCCGAATACATCAAGGAGCTCGTCACCCATCACGTCGGCGGCTACCTGAAGATCGCGCCCGAACATACCGAGCGCGGTCCGCTCGACAAGATGATGAAGCCGGGCATCGGCGCCTACGACAAGTTCAAGCGGATGTTCGATGCGGCGGCCGAGCAGGCCGGCAAGAAATATTACCTGATCCCGTATTTCATCGCGGCGCATCCGGGCACGACCGACGAGGACATGATGAACCTCGCGCTCTGGCTCAAGAAGAACCGCTATCGCGCCGACCAGGTGCAGACCTTCCTGCCCTCGCCGATGGCGACCGCGACTGCGATGTACCACACCGGCGTCAATCCGCTGCGCGGCGTGCGCCGCGGCGGCAGCGACAAGGTCGAGGCGATCAAGGGCCTGCGCCAGCGCCGCCTGCACAAGGCCTTCCTGCGCTACCACGACCCCGACAACTGGCCGGTGCTGCGCGAGGCGCTGAAGGAGATGGGCCGCGCCGACCTGATCGGCTCGCAGCCCCACCAGCTCGTGCCCGCGCACCAGCCCCCCGGCACCGGCAAGGCCGCCGGTACACGGCGACCGGTACGGCCGGGCGGAAAGACGCAGCGGTTCACGACCAAGGGTCTGCGGGTGATGAAGTAACGGGTGGACATGAGCAGGCTCGTCGTGACGTGCGCCCCTGCAAAAAATCTAAAACAACCCCATGCACAGTAGCCCGGGATAGCGAAATCAAAGGCTTAAAGCGCAACGCGATCGGGATGAGTCGTCATCGCGCCTGAGCTTGTTGTTCAGAGCACGACATTTCCGAAAAACAGAAAAGCGCTTGACCCGTCGGGCAAAACAGGCGCAAGATGGCATGATCGGTGCGTGTGGCAAGCGCTCGCTCACGCGACAGCTCGACAGGCATCTGCCTACGAGGGCGCCTACTCATAAACTCGTACTCATAAACTCGTCAGGTCCGCTTATGAACAGGCCGCTCGGACCAATCAGCTCACTCCAACCAGCGCCTTACAGACCTCCCGGCTGGCCTCTTGGAATAATTTGACGGCACTTCCGGCCCGTCGTCCCTTCAAGGTGATTGAGGCTATCGGGGCGGAAGTATCGCCAAGATCGACGTTCAGCGCGCGCAGCCATGCGCTACTCGATCGCATTCTGAGTATCTGCATGGGCAATAGGGTTATAAACCGGCTGCTCGCCAACAGATTCAACCGCATGTAGATTGAAATCGTGGTGACGGTCGTTGGCGGAAGCGGCAGGTTATGTCGCCGAAATAGCTCGACGCCGGTACGCCCCAAAAAAGAATCGGGCGGCGAGAGCGTCCATTGCTCTTGCATAAGTTCTGCGAGCTTCAACTTCTTCCTCGATCGCAGGAGCGGATGCCGTCGCTCCGCCATCACCGCAAGGGAGGATCTAAACAGCACCTCCGCGGACAAATCATCGGCGACCGGCAACGGCGCCCAGCGCGTTATGGCCAGATCAAGCATTCTCTGACGCAGAGCATGCTCCAGCGCATCCCGATCACCTATCGTGATATGATACCTGATGCCTGGATATCTGCGGACGAGATGTCCGATAATTTCTGTAACGATGGCGGTGACCGGCTCGGTCGTACCGATCGCAACGAGCCCTTGCGCCGGATCTGACCTTTGCACAATGTCGGTAACACCTAGCTTTATTTCGTCGAAAACGACGCGCGTGCGATCGACAAGAAGGCGACCGCACTCAGTGAGTTCAACTCCGCGCGAAGTGCGATCCAGCAGCGCAGCTCCGACGGAATGCTCCATATCGGTGATAGCTTTGGAGATCGCCGGCTGCGACAACCCGAGACGGCGAGACGCCTTGGCCATGCTGCCGACCTCTGCGACGGTCTGCAGCGTATGCAGATCCTTGAGGCGTAGGCGTCGGCCGATGCGGTCGTGCCACTGCATGGGCATTCACCTCACGTTATAGCCCGATAGGAAAATGCAATTTCGGGTTATAGCGTTGTTGCTTCAGAATAGCGAGATGGAAAGCCGGCCGGATTATCGCATTGCTGTCCCAAGCACATGGAGAACGCCATGCAGCTTTACTCGCGTCGCGCCATACTGGCCGGGTTTTCGGCTCTGGCTCTTCCGCTACCCGTTATTGCTGCCGACCAGCCGCTGAAGATCGTGTTTCCATTCGCGCCTGGTGGGTCGGGAGATTCGATCGCGCGGCTGTTTGCCGAGCAGCTTCAGACCAGGCTCGGCAAGGTAGCGATTGTGGAGAACCTTGCTGGCGCTGGCGGGCGCATCGGCGCTCAGGCGGTCAAGAATGCCGCACCGGGAGAGGAGGCAGTGCTGTTTGCTTCCGCTTCGCAATTCACGCTTCAGCCGCATCTCTTCAGGAGCCTGGGATATGATGCAGAGCGCGACTTTGTGCCACTTACGCAGGTGATGACGGTCGATCTGGCTCTGGCGGTCAGCGGGAAGCTGCCCATCCATTCGGTGCACGAACTCATCGACTGGATGAAGGCCAATCCCGAACAGGCCGTGTACGGCTCGCCGGGAGCAGGTACAGCACCTCATTTCATCTGCGGCGAGTTTGGTCGGATCACAGGACTAAACCTGCGCCATACGCCCTATAGGGGTACGCCTGCTGCCCTCCCGGATATGCTGGCCGGCCGGGTCCCGATGTATATGGCGTTTCTGTCCGAACTCCTGGAGCAACATGGGGGCGGTGGCATACGCATCATCGCCACTGCAGCCGCTGCGCGATCTTCCTTCCTGCCCCAGACCGCAACTCTGAAGCAGAGCGGGATCGATATCGACGCGGCCGGGTGGTTCGCGTTCTATGCGCCTGCCCATTCCTCGCGTCGGTTCGTTGAGCGCCTGGGACAGGAGATCATTGCAATCGGGAGCGATCCCGAAATGCGCGCAAAGATTCATGCCATGGGGTGCGAGCCAACAGGAACGACATCGGACGAACTTAAACGTATCCAGCGCGCCGAGTTCGAACGCTGGGGACCGATCGTCAAGGCGTCAGGATTCCCGATCGAAGGCTAGAGCGGCACATGACCACCGATCCCCGCGAAAAGTTGTTGGATCTTGTTCAATCGCACCGCGTGACGGCAGTGATCTATGTCGCTGCCCGGCTGGGGCTCGCCGAGTTGCTGCGCGACGGACCGCGAACGGTCGACGAACTTGCGAGCCGAACCCACACGGATCGGGACGCACTTGCCCGCTTGCTCGTCGCGCTCTCGACCGTCGGCATCTGCTCTCGCGTCGGTGAAGGCCGCTACTTGCTAACCGAACTGGGGGCGGGACTCGACGGTGCTGCGGGACGATCATTCAAGAACTGGGTCATTTTTGAAGGCTCCATGCTGACCAGGAGGTGGGATGGTCTTCTGGATTCGATCATGTCGGGCAAGACGGCTTCCCAACTTCAGGACGTCGACGACAATTTCGACCTGATGGCGCGCTCGCCAGAGCACGTGCGGGTATTCAATGAAGCCATGACAGACCTGACACGGCTGGTCACGCACGATCTACTGCAGGCCTATGACCTTGGCACGATCTCCCATTTGATGGATGTCGGAGGCGGCTCCGGGGAACTCGTGGGCGCGGTGGCGAGGGCATATTCAACCATCAGAGGAACGGTTTTCGATCTGCCGAGGTGCGCCGACGCCGCCAACCAGCACTTCGGGCACCTCGGAATCTCCGACCGCGTCGACTTTGTTGCAGGCGATTTCTTTCACGCGGTGCCTGCAGTGGCCGATGCGATCATCTTGAAAAGCATTATTCACGACTGGGATGATGAGCGCAGCCGCATCATTTTGGGAAACTGCCGCAAAGCGCTTCCCCAAAAAGGCAGACTGCTATTAGTCGAACGTGCGATGCCCGAATTGCCCGGTACCGATGACGCGGGCAGGTCGTGCGCGATGAGCGATTTAAACATGCTGCGCGGTCCAGGTGGACGGGAACGGACCGAAAGGGAATATTATCGGCTCCTGACCGAGAGTGGCTTCCGTCCCATCGCGGTTCTCCGCGCAGGCCGCTTTAATCTGACCGAGTCGCGGCTTTGTTGAGACCTGGAAGCCGGCCGCGGCTATGCGGCGATGCGCCAGAGGCGGACAAACACGCCGCAACGAGTGGGGCGTGCTATTCGATGACATCATCGGCCTTAGCAAGCTCTCGCACTGTCGATCAATCCGCGTATGCGCGACGCGACCGCCGCCGAGATCTAGTGACCCACGTACAGGCACCGCAATCGCTTGACCTCGCCTCCATCATGTAACATATACAGTTACATGAAACGCGACAGCCGTCTATCTGGCGTACTCCACGTCCTGCTCCACATGGCGCAGCAGCCCGGGCCCTTCACGTCCGAGACGCTGGCGAAGGCCCTGGACACCAATCCGGTGGTGATCCGCCGCGTCATGGCGGGCTTGCGGGACCTCGGCTACGTCCGCTCCGAGAAGGGGCATGGCGGCGGCTGGACGCTGGCCTGCGATCTGTCGAAGGTGACGCTGCGCGACGTCTACGCCGCGCTCGGCAGCCCCTCGCTGCTCGCCATGGGCAACCGGACGGAGGCGCCGGGCTGCCTGGTCGAGCAGGCCGTCAATGCAGCCCTCGATCAGGCATTTGACGATGCAGAGGCGCTGCTGCTGTCGCGTTTTGGCGAGGTGACACTGGCCATGCTGAGCGACGACCTGCGCAAGCGTCTCGGGTCCCGAAAGCTTCACAGCATGAGCGCGCATCACGCGTGATGAACTCAATGCAGCAGGACAACGTCATGACCGACATTCAAAACGCGTTCTCCGATCCGCAAATGGTGGCGAAATATACGGAAGGACCGCCGCGGTTCGTTCCCGGATACAATTCCATGCTGTCGATGGCGGCGATCCTTCTGGCCGAGCGTGCGCATAAAGATGCGCGGATGCTCGTTCTTGGTGCTGGCGGCGGCCTGGAGCTGAATGCTTTTGCGCAAGCGCAGCCGCGCTGGACCTTTGATGGCGTGGACCCGTCCGCTGCGATGCTGGATCTCGCGAAGCAGACGCTGGGCCCGCTCGCGTCGCGCGCGCATCTGCATCAAGGCTATATCGACGATGCGCCAGCTGGGCCGTTCGATGGCGCGACTTGCCTGCTGACCCTGCATTTCGTCGATGTCGGCGAACGGCTGCGAATAGCGTCCGAAATCCGCCGCCGCCTCAAGCCTGGCGCGCCATTCGTCGCGGCCCATTTCAGCATCCCCGGCGACGACAATGAGCGGCCGCTGTGGCTTTCGCGATATTCCGCCTTTCTCGCCGCATCCGGAGTCGAACCCGAGAAGGCGGCCGCCGCCCGAAAGGCAGTTGACGGGCAGTTGAGCATTCTTGCGCCAGAGCAGGACGAGATGATCTTGCGCAATGCCGGCTTCTCCGACCCGACGCTGTTCTATACCGGCTTCACGTTCCGCGGCTGGGTGGCCTACGCCTGAGGCGTGCAGGCATTACCGACAGGGCAATCGCATATGGCATTTTGCACGACCTGAGTGCGCGCCTCGTCCTTCGAGACGACCGCTTCGCGGTCTCCTCAGGATGAGGCTAAGCGGCATCGGTGCCCGTTGAAACTGCTACACGGGTCCTCATCCTGAGGGCCCGCCAACGGCGGGCGTCTCGAAGGATGGCCGCAGGGGAGGCTCTCCGCGATAGCCCTGCCCTCACCGCTCCATCGGCACCCCCCGGCCCGGGATGATACCCGCTGGAAAAGAACACCAGCGGCGTAAGGTCGACGATGCCGATGCGATGCAGGAGGCGACGATTCAGCATCTCGGCATCGCCATCCTTCCGGACTGGAATGCGGCGGTTGCACCGGCCCATCGCATACCCCACCGCCCGTGCCGGCGGTTGACGCCGTCCCTGTCATCGTTAAATGACGCCCATGAAAAAACTCGGATTCCTCTCCTTCGGGCACTGGACACCCTCGCCGCAGTCGCAGACCCGCTCGGCAGCGGACACGCTGCTGCAATCGATTGAGCTTGCCGTCGCGGCCGAGCAACTCGGCCTGGACGGCGCCTATTTTCGCGTCCATCACTTCGCGCGGCAGCTCGCCTCGCCGTTTCCGCTGCTCGCCGCCGTCGGCGCCAGGACCAGCACAATCGAGATCGGCACGGCCGTGATCGACATGCGCTACGAGAACCCGCTCTACATGGCGGAGGATGCGGGCTCCGCCGATCTCATCGCCGGCGGACGGCTTCAGCTCGGCATCAGCCGCGGCTCGCCCGAGCAGGTGATCGACGGCTGGCGCTATTTCGGCTACCAGCCGGCCGAGGGCGAGAGCGACGCCGACATGGGCCGGCGCCACGCGGAGGTCTTTCTGGACATCCTGCGCGGCGAGGGTTTTGCAAAACCCAATCCGCAACCGATGTTTCCAAACCCGCCGGGGCTGCTGCGCCTCGAGCCGCATTCGGAAGGCCTGCGCGAACGGATCTGGTGGGGCGCCGGCTCGAACGCAACGGCGGTGTGGGCCGCCAAGCTTGGCATGAATTTGCAGAGCTCGACGCTCAAGAACGACGAGACCGGTGAGCCGTTTCACGTGCAGCAGGCCGCGCAGATCCGCAGCTATCGCGCGGCGTGGAAGGAAGCCGGCCACAGCCGCGAGCCGCGCGTCTCCGTCAGCCGCAGCATTTTTGCGCTGATGGACGATCGCGACCGCGCCTATTTCGGCTCCGAGCGCGGCGGCGAGGACCAGATCGGCTTCATCGATCCGCGGACGCGCGCGATCTTCGGCCGCTCTTATGCCGCCGAACCCGACGTGCTGATCGAGCAGTTGCGGCAGGACGAAGCCATTGCCGAGGCCGATACGCTGCTGCTGACGATCCCGAACCAGCTCGGGGTCGACTATTGCGCGCATGCGATCGAGGCGATCTTGAAGCATGTCGCGCCGGCGCTGGGGTGGCGGTGAGGCGCGCGACGCATTGCCTTGGTCAGATCAGGCAGACTGAGCGCAAATTCCCGGCTTGCCGTGGCACTGTCATTCCGCGTGTGACGGGTGGCCGCCTGTCATGCACCTCGTGCGGGAACCAGCCGACTTGTTCCATCTTTACGGTGCAGGCTGCAGGCCGGTAGTCTCCTCAACTGATTCTCGACTGACGAAGCGTGCGGATATCGCAGCCATCATCGGCGCGGTCATGTCTGGCGGGAACGATCCTGGTGCCGAGGATGATTTCGGCGTCGTCGGGGGAGGACAATTTGCGGGACCGCGAACGCGAATGCAAGTTCGGCTAGCGTCAGCCGAAATGCATCACCATACGACTTTTCACGATCCCGTTCTGGTCGCGCTTTCGATCTTGATCGCGGCCCTCGCTTCCTATACCGCGCTGGACCTGGCGACCCGGATGCGAGCTGCTTCGGGGTCGGCTCGCCGATCCTGGCTCGTAGCCGCCGCGATTGCCATGGGCGGTGGCATCTGGTCGATGCATTTTGTCGGCATGCTGGCCTTCAACCTGCCCGGAATAGAGGTCTCATACGATCCATTCCTGACCCTCCTCTCGCTTGTCATTCCTATTGTCGTCGCCGCTGCCGCCTTCGCCGTTGTCGGACGACGCCCGCAGGCACTTCTCGCATCGGGCTTCGCGATGGGCCTTGGTATCGCCGGTATGCATTATACCGGCATGGCCGCAATGCGAATGGCGGCCTTGATGGCATACGATCTCCTGTGGGTCGTGCTCTCGATCGTGATCGCGATCAGCGCCTCGGTCGTGGCGCTCTGGCTCGCCTTTCGCAACACCAGCGCAGTCCAACGGCTGTTCGCGGGATTGGTGATGGGCCTTGCGATCTCCGGCATGCACTACGCCGCGATGGAAGGCGCCATGTTCCTGCCGATGATCCCGATGGCAGGGCAGGCAGGACATCTCGGCGTCGGTCAGGCGCCGCTCGGGTTCCTGCTCGCCGGCATCACCATTGTGATCCTGAGCATCGGGATCGCCGCCGCCGTCTATGACAGGGCATCCGCGGAGCGCGCCCAACGCGAGGCCGACGCACTGAGGCGCAGCGAAGAACGCTTTCGGCTGCTCGTGGAGGGTATCGCCGACCATGCGATCTTCATGCTCGATCCGGATGGGCGCGTCGGCAACTGGAATCTCGGCGCGCGCCGGCTGATGGGCTATCGCGATGACATCGTCGGAACGAGCTACACGATCTTTCATACCGAGGAAGACTGTGCGACCGGGGCGCCCGCACGCGCGCTCGTTGAAGCCGAGCGGGAGGGGAAGTCCGCAATCGAAGGCTGGCGTGTGCGCAAGGACAGCAGCCGCTTCTGGGCGGAGGCAACGATCGTCGCGGTGCGGAACGAAAGCGGCGCAATCGCCGGCTTTGCCAATATCGTGCGCGACGTCAGCGAAAGGAGGCGGGCGCAGGAGGCGCTGGATCGGGCGCGCGAAGCACTGATGATGTCGCAAAAGATGGAGACCATCGGCCAGCTGACCGGCGGCGTGGCCCACGATTTCAACAACCTGCTCGCGGCCGTTCTCGGCAGCCTCGAGCTTTTGAAGAAGCGCCTGCCGTCGGGCGATCCGAAGATCCAGCGCCTGGTGGACAACGCGATGCAGGGCGCGCAGCGGGGCGCCTCCCTGACCCAGCGCATGCTTGCTTTCGCGCGCAAGCAGGATCTCAGGCCGGCGGTCGTCGATGTCCGCGACCTCGTGCACGGCATGGCGTCGCTGTTGAAATTCGAGGCCGGAATTCGTGTCGAGACGCTGTTCCCGATGGACCTGCCGAAGGTAAGGGTCGACGCGAACCAGCTCGAGCTGGCTGTCCTCAACCTGGCGGTCAACGCGCGTGATGCGATGCCGGACGGTGGCCTGATCACCATTGCCGCTCGCGAGGAGCGGGACGATGGCGGCCTTGCGACGCGCGGCTATGTTGCGCTCTCGGTGAGCGACACGGGCTGCGGCATGGACGATGAGACCCTCAAGCACGCTCAGGAGCCGTTCTTCACGACCAAGGGCGTCGGCAAAGGCACCGGGCTCGGTCTGTCAATGGTCCACGGCCTTGCCGAGCAGTCCGGCGGCAGGCTCGTATTGAAGAGCCGTCCTGGCGAGGGCACGACAGCCGACATCTGGCTGCCGATAGCCGAAGAGATGGCGGTGCCGGACTTGCGCGCGGAGGCTCCGGCACCGGTGCCTCGGGCCAGCCGGCAGCTCGCCGTGCTGGTCGTCGACGACGACCTCCTGGTGCTCGAGAACACGGCCGTGATGCTGGAGGATCTCGGGCACACCGTGCTCGCGGCGCGCTCGGGCGAGGAGGCGCTGGATTTGCTCCGCCGCACGCGTACTATCGACCTTGTCGTGACCGACTATGCCATGCCCGGCATGACCGGACTGCAGCTTGCAAGTGCGGTCGCTGCGGAGCGCCCCGGGACGGTCATCCTCCTCAGCTCGGGATACGTGGACCTTCCCAGCGACACCCGATCCAGCCTGCCGCGCTTGTCAAAGCCTTTCGACCAGGCCGCGCTTGCGAAGGCCGTCGAGGCGGCGATGCGCCAGGAAGAGCCAAGCGGATCTATCGTCGCGTTTCGGCCGAAGAGCGCGTGAATGCCTGATGATGAGTGGCGCGCCCTGCACGATTCGAACGTCCGACCTTTGGATTCGGAGTCCGATGCTCTATCCGGCTGAGCTGCGGGCGCGTGGTTTCGTAGGCAGCGACCGCCACCTCACCCCGTCTTCACGCTCGCATCGATCAGCAGCTTCGCCGCAGCAAGCGCCGACTGCGCCGGGCCGTCTTCCGATTGCTGGCCGGTGACATAGATGCCTTCGATCAGCAGCAAGAGCGCATCGCCAAGCACGTTCGGCTGGCGCGCGCCCATGGCGGCTGCGAGCTCGCGCAGGCGTTTGCGGAAGACCTTCTTGTGCGCTTCGGCAACCTTGCGCGCGGGATTGTCGCGCGAGGGATATTCCACTGCGGCGTTGCTCAGCCCGCAGCCGCGATAGCCTTTGGCGACGGCGCGCGACGAGAGCTGGCTGATATAGGCGAGCACATGATCGCGGGCGTTGCTGTAGGTCTTGCCGTCGGGGCGTTCGAAATTTTCCCAGAAGCTCAGATCGTAGTCGCGCAAATAGGCGGCGGCGAGATCGTCCTTGGAGGCAAAGCTGCGATAGAGGCTCGGCTTGGTGACGCCGGCCCGGTCCACCACCTCGTCGACGCCGACGGCGCGGATGCCCTCGCGGTAGAACAGCTCGCTGGCGGAGGCGCGAATCCGGTCGGCGGCGCGGAGGGGTGCCGCTACGGGCTTTTCGGCTTTCTTCGGCATCTGGCTTCGTCCGATCTCAGGCACGGGGCTTGACAATGTTACTTACCGGTACGTATTAGTACCGCATCGCAATACGTACCGGTAAGTAACATGCCCCCAGCTTCCGTTCAATCCTCCGCCATCTCCAAAAGGCCGTTCGGCCCAAACTACGCCTTCGTGGTCGTTGCCGTGATCTTCCTGGCGCTGCTGGCCTCCGCCGGCCTGCGCGCGACGCCCGGCGTGCTGATGCTGCCGCTGCAGAAGGCGTTTGGCTGGGACGTCAGCGTGGTCTCGTCGTCGGCCGCAATCGGCATCTTCCTCTATGGCCTTGCAGGTCCGTTCGCGGCGGCCGTGATGCAGCGCTTCGGCATCCGCCGCACGGTGCTGGGCGCACTGGCGCTGATGTCGGCCTCGACGGCTGCGAGCTATTTCATGACCACGCCGTGGCAATTGTTCATGAGCTGGGGGCTGCTGTCCGGCATAGGCTCGGGCGCGGTCGCCAACGTGCTCGGCGCCACCATCGTCAATCGCTGGTTCACCACCAATCGCGGCCTGGTCATGGGACTTTTGACCGCCAGCACCGCGACCGGCACGCTCATCTTCATGCCGGGCCTCGCATCGCTGGTCGAGTGGGGCGGCTGGAAGCCGGTGGTGCTGACGGTCGCCGCGTGCTGCGCGGTGCTGATTCCGCTGGTGTATGTTCTGGTGCCGGAACGGCCAGCCGCGATCGGCCTGCGCTCCTATGGCAGCCCGCATGAGGACCAGCCCGTAAGCCCGGCGCAGGGCAACCCGTTCGTCGCCGCGATCAGCAACCTCGTGCGCGCGGCCAAGGTGCCGACCTTCTGGTTCCTGTTCGCGACCTTCTTCATCTGCGGCTTCACCACCAACGGCCTCGTCGGCACCCATCTGATCGCATTCTGCGGCGATCACGGCATCTTCGAGGTTCAGGCCGCGAGCCTGCTGGCGCTGATGGGCTTCTTCGACCTGTTCGGCACCACGCTGTCGGGCTGGCTCACCGACCGCTTCGATCCGCGCAAGCTGCTGTTCTTCTATTACGGCCTGCGCGGGCTGTCGCTGATCTACCTGCCCTACTCGGATTTCTCCTTTGTCAGCCTGTCGGTATTCGCGGTGTTCTACGGCCTCGACTGGATCGCAACCGTGCCCCCGACCGTGCGCATCGCCAACGAGGCGTTCGGCGACAAGAATGCGCCGCTGATCTTCGGCTGGGTGGTCGCCGGCCATCAGTTAGGGGCCGCCTGCGCCGCCTTCTTCGCCGGCTTCATGCGCTCGTCGCAGGGCGACTATCTGCAGGCCTTCATGATCGCGGGCGTCACCGGCATCATTGCTGCCGTGCTGTCGCTGATGATTGGACGGCAGCCGAAGCAGCCGGTGCTGGCTGCGGCGTGAGAATATCGCGCCGGCATGGCGATCAACGCCGACCTTGCCGGCGCAGCTGCCCGTGACGTTTGATTTGTCGATTGATTCCGTTGAGGAAATTTGGAATATTGCGATGACGAAGCGGGTGGTTCGAAAGCTCGCGCAGGGGCTGAGAGTTCGCGTTGCGTCCAGCTCCATCCCAATCAACCAAACGATTTGTGGCGGCCCCGGCGGATGAGCGATTCCCTGCTTTCAACGGTCGGTGACCATTTCTTCCTTGGCCTGCGGCCGACCAGCGTCCTCGATGACCGCGACCGCGCGCTGCTGCGGGATCTCCGGCCCGCCGGCGTCATCCTCTACAAGAGCAATTTCCGCCACGACCTGCCCTATCGGGACTGGCTGTCGATCCACCGCGACCTGATCGCTGCGATCCGCGATGCCTCGCAGCGCGACAAGCAGTTCATCGCCATCGATCACGAAGGCGGACGCGTCTGCCGCACGCCGGCGCCGATCACGCGCTTCTCCTATGCGGCGCGCTGGGCCGGCACCGCGGAGCAGGTCGGCGATGCCATGGGCGTCGAGCTCGCCTCGCTCGGCTGCAATCTGAATTTTGCGCCGGTGCTCGACATTCACAGCAACCCCGCCAATCCCGTGATCGGGGAGCGCGCCTTCGGCCGCTCGGCCGACGAGGTCATCAAGTCGATGCTTCCGTTTACCAAGGCGATGGAACGCCGCGGCGTCCGCGCCTGCGGCAAGCATTTTCCGGGGCATGGCGACACACAGGTGGATTCGCATCATGAATTGCCGGTGCTGGATCTCGATCTCGACCAGATCAAGGCGCGCGAGCTGCTGCCGTTTGCCGCGGCGATCGCCGATGGCATCGGGATGATCATGACGTCGCACATCCTGTACCGGAAGCTCGACCCCAACGATCCCGTCACGCTGTCGCGCGCGATCACGCACGGGCTGTTGCGCGAGGCGATGAATTTCCGAGGCGTGATCGTGTCCGACGACGTCGGCATGCGCGCGATGGCGGGCCGGCTGGACGCGCCGGATTCCGGCGCGCGCTTCATGGCGGCCGGCAACGACATGCTGATGATCTGCTCGCATCTGACCGACACCGAACGCGCCCGCGGCCTTGCCCGGTCGATCATCAACGGCGTCGACCAAGGCAAGCTCGATCCGGCGTTGCTGGCGGCATCAGCTAAGCGCGTCCGCGCGATGCTGGATAGCACCGCGCAAAACGCGGTCTCGGAGCTATCAGGCGAGGTGCTGGCCCGCCATCGCGGCGCCGGCACCCAGTTCGACGCGGCGACGGTCGAAGTCGTCTAGGGCGGCACCGGGGGTCGGGCCCCGCCAAAATCCATCGGCAAGCCAGACGTTCAGCAACGCAAGCGCCGTTGATCTCTATCCGCTACGCGTGCTAATGTTACGGATGGTAGCATATCGCGTCCTGCCGATATCAACGTCAGGTTGCTTCATGCTAAGAGGTTCCGCGCCGGGACAATCAACCGGGTATTGGCGGCCGGCTTGGGGTGATGGGCTTGAACGTGAAACGTACAGCAAAACTCCTCATCGCCGCGCTGGTCGTGTTGCCGGCGGGCTATGCCGGGTATTATTTCAGGCATGACCTCAAGCTTCCGTTCGCGCTGCCCTTCATCCAGGCGGCGGAAGCCGAGCAAACTGCCGCCGCCACGTCTGCAGCACGGCCGCCGGTCGCCGTAAAGGTCGCGGCCGCGAAGGCGGAGGACGTCCCGATTTACCTGACCGGCATCGGCACGATCCAGGCCTACAACACGGTCAACGTGCAGAGCCGGGTCGACGGCGAGATCGTCCAGATCCTTTTCCAGGAAGGGCAGGACGTCAAGCAAGGCGACATCCTCGCAATCATCGATCCGCGCCCGTTCCAGGCCCAGCTCGATCAGCAGGTCGCGGTGAGGCAGAAGGACCAGGCGCTGCTGGACGGCGCCCAGATCGACATGGAGCGCTACGACGCGCTGATCCAGAAGGCCGCCGCGATCTCCCGGCAGGTGGTGGACCAGCAGCACGCGCTGGTCGAGCAGTACAAGGCGCAGGTTCGGAACGACGACGCCCAGATCGAATATGCGCGCACGCAGCTCGGCTTCACCAGCGTCCGCGCGCCGATCAGCGGACGGCTCGGCATCCGCCAGGTCGACCAGGGCAATTACGTCCGCGCGGTGTCGCCGGCGACCCTCGTCACCGTCACGCAGTTGCAGCCGATCTCGGTGATCTTCACCCTGGCTGCGGTCGCCGTCGGCCAGACCCGGCTCAGCCTCGGCCAGGCCGATGCGCCGGTGGTCGCGCTCACGGCCGACAATACCACCGAGCTGGACAAGGGCACGATCACGCTGGTCGACAATCAGGTCGATCAGGCCAGCGGCACGATCAAGCTGAGGGCGACGTTTCCCAACAAGGCGCTGAAACTCTGGCCGGGCAATTTTGCCAACGGGCGGATCACGGTGGACACGCGCAAGAACGCGATCACGGCGCCCGCGATCGCCGTGCGGCACGGACCGCGCGGCGATTTCGTCTGGGTCGCGAAGGCGGACGATACGGCGGCGTTCCGGCCGGTCACGGTCGGGCAGATCTTCGACGGACGCGCGATGATCGAGCGCGGCCTCGCCAAAGGCGAACGCGTCGTCACCGACGGCTATTACCGGCTCGAGAACGGCTCCCGCATCACGATCGAGGGCGCGACGCCGACCGCCAAGGCGCAGCCGGCCAGCCAGCCGCGCTCCGAGCCGCGCGTTGACTGAGGTCCGCCATGTCCGCGCCCTTCATCCTCCGGCCGATCGCAACGACGCTGATGATCGTCGCGGTCGTGCTGCTGGGCATGCTCGGCTACCGTGAGCTTCCGATCGCGCCGCTGCCCAATGTCGACTTTCCCACCATCCAGGTGGTGACGCGCTATCCCGGCGCCTCCGCCACCGTCGTCGCAACCTCGATCACCGCGCCGCTGGAGCATTATTTCGGCACGATCTCGGGGCTGACGGACATGAGCTCGACCAGCTCGTACGGCTACAGCCAGATCACGTTGCAATTCGATCTGTCACGCAAGATCGACGCGGCCGCGCAGGACGTGCAGGCGCGGATCAATGCGGCGGCGGGCTGGATTCCGGTCGAGCAGCTGCCGAGCCCGCCGACCTATCGCATGGTCAATCCGGCCGATACGCCGGTGCTGATCCTGGCACTGACCTCCAGGACGATGGCGCTGCACGAGGCCAATGATCACGCCGCGACCATTCTGGTGCCAAAGCTGTCGCAGATCCCGGGCGTCGGCGCCGTCAGCATCGAGGGCGGGCAGACCCGAGCAATACGCCTGCAGATGAACCCCACGAGACTGGCCGGGCTCGGCATGTCGCTCGACGACGTCCGCCGCGGCATCGCCGCCACCACCGCAGACAATCCGAAGGGGTCGCTGGATGGGCCGCGGCAGGCGTTTCACGTCGACACCAACGACCAGCTCTTCACCGCGGAGGCCTATCAGGATGCGGTGATCGCCTATCGCAACGGCGCGCCGGTGCTGCTGCACGATGTCGGCACCGCCATCGACGGCGTCGAGGATTCCGAGCAGGCGGCCTGGTTCCAGGGCGAGCGCGCCGTGCTGCTGGACATCCAGCGCCAGCCCGGCGCCAACACGATCGAGGTGGTGAATGCCATCAAGAGCATCCTGCCGAAGCTCCAGGATTCGCTTCCCGCCGCGCTGAAGATCTCGGTCGTCAGCGACCGCACCACGACGATCCGGGCCGCGATCCACGACGTGCAGTTCACGCTGGTGCTGACGGTCGCCCTCGTCGTGCTGGTGATCTTCATCTTCCTGCGCAAGCTGTGGGCCACCGTGATCCCGAGCGTCACGCTGCCGGTCTCGCTGGTTGCAACCTTCGGCGCCATGGCGCTGTGCGGCTTCAGCCTCGACAATCTCTCGCTGATGGCGCTGACCATCGCCTCGGGCTTCGTCGTCGACGACGCCATCGTGATGATCGAGAACATCGCGCGCTATGTCGAGGAGGGCGAGGATCCGCTCGATGCGGCCTTGAAGGGCGCGCGGCAAATCGGCTTCACCATCGTCTCGCTGACGGTCTCGCTGATCGCCGTGTTCATCCCGCTGCTCCTGATGGGCGGCGTGGTCGGCCGGCTGTTCCGGGAATTCGCGATCACGCTGTCCTTTGCCGTCGTCATCTCAGGACTCGTCTCGCTGACGCTGACCCCGATGATGTGCGCGCAGCTTTTGCAACGCGAGGACCCCGATGCGCAGCACGGCTGGCTGTTCCGCATCAGCGAGCGCGGCTTCGACGCATCCGCAAGCTTCTACCTGTGGGGGCTCGACTGGGTGCTGAGGCACCGCAAGCTCACGCTGGTCTTCACCGTGTTCACCCTGGTCGCGACCGGCATGCTGTACGTCGCCATCCCCAAGGGATTCCTGCCGCTGCAGGACACCGGCCTGTTGATCGGCACCACCGACGCGGCCCAGGACATCTCGTTTGCGGCGATGACCGAGCGGCAGCAGCAGCTCGCCGCCGTGATCGCGCGCGACAGCGATGTCGTCACCGTCGGTAGTTTCGTCGGTATCGGATCCGTCAACACGACGTTGAACAGCGGCCGGCTCTATATCGATGTCGGCAGCCCCGACGCGCGGAAATCATCCGCAGCCGCTGTCATGGCGCGGCTGCAGCATGCGGTCGAGGGCGTGCACGGCATCACGCTGCACCTGCAACCGGCGCAGGATCTGCAGATCGAATCGCGCGTCGCACGCACGCAATACCAGTATGCGCTGCAGGATCTCGACGAGGACGAGCTTCGGCTCTGGAGCCGGCGCCTGGTCGAGGCGCTCCGCAAGCGCCCGGAGCTCGCCGACGTCGCCGACGACCGCCAGGACGAAGGTCTGCAGATGTCCGTCACCATCGACCGCCAGCTCGCGGCGAGCTACGGCGTCAGCCTGAACACGATCGACCAGACGCTGTATGACGCATTCGGGCAGCGCCAGATCGCAACCGTGTTCGGTCCCCTCACCCAGTATCACGTGATCCTCGAGGTCGATCCTGCCTTGCGCAACGATCCTGATATCCTGGGCAAGATCTATCTGACCGCGGCCGCGGCCCAGGCCAGCACCATCGACCAGCAGACCAGCGGCTTCAGCGGCGCCTTCAGCAAGGCCTCCACGCCGGTGCCGCTGTCGGCCTTCGCGCGGATCGAGCGGCAGCACGCGCCGCTGCTGATCTCGCACCAGGGCCTGTTTCCCGCCACGACGATCTCGTTCAACCTGGCCGAGGGGGTTTCGCTGAGCCAGGCGACGGAGGCACTGCGCCTGACCGAGCACGAGATCGGACTGCCGGATGCGGTCACGACCAAGCTGATCGGCACCGCCGCCGAGTTCGCCAACTCGCTCTCGGACGAGAAGTGGCTGCTGCTCGCCGCGATCGTGACGGTCTATCTGATCCTCGGCATGCTCTATGAGAGCTACATCCACCCGATCACGATCCTGTCGACCTTGCCGTCGGCAGGCATCGGCGCCTTGCTGGCGTTGATGCTGTACCGGCAGGATCTCAATCTGATCTCGCTGATCGGCATCATCCTCCTCATCGGCATCGTCAAGAAGAACGCCATCATGATGGTGGATTTCGCCCTCGCCGCCGAGCGCGAGGACGGCGCGTCCTCGTTCGACGCCATCCGGCAGGCCTGCATCCTCCGCTTCCGTCCGATCATGATGACGACGATGGCGGCGCTGTTCGGCGCGCTGCCGCTGGCGATCGGCTCGGGCACCGGCTCCGAGCTGCGCCAGCCGCTCGGCATCGCCATCGTCGGCGGATTGATCGTCTCGCAAGTTCTCACGCTCTATACGACCCCAGTCGTCTATCTGGCGTTCGCCTCGCTGCGCACCCGGTTCGGATGGCAATCCGCCGATGATCGGGCGGCTGCCCTGCCTCAGGCAGAGCAACCATCGCCGTGAGCATCACCGCACAATTCGTGCTGCGGCCGGTGGCGACGACGCTGCTGATGATCGGCGTGTTCCTGCTCGGTTGCGTCGCCTATTTTCGTCTGCCGATCGCCTCGGTGCCGGCAGTGGAGCGGCCCACGATCGGAATCTACGCGCCTTTCCCCGGCGCGAGCCCGGTCACGGTCGCGAACGCGCTATCGCAGCCGATCGAGACCACGCTCGCGCTAATCCCGGGCGTGACGGAAATCACCTCGTTCAGCGCCATGGGCGGCACCAGCATCACGGTGCAGTTCGAGCTCTCCGTCGACATCGATGCCGCGGCCGGGGCGGTCCAGGCTGCCATCAACTCGGCAGGGCCAAACCTGCCGAAGGGACCTTGGCCACCCACCTATTGGAAGGCCAATCCCGCGGGCGCGGCGGTCGTCGCGCTCGCCTTGACCAGCGACGTGTTCACGCCCGGAGAGGTCTACAGCCTTGCCGACGGCGTGATCTCACCAAAACTGTCGCAGCTGCCGGGCGTCGCGCGAATCAACGTCACCGGCGCCGAGCGCAGCGCGGTGCGCATCCAGGTGTCGCCGGCGCGGCTGGCCGCCATGAACCTGTCGCTGGAAGCGGCGCGCGTCGCCGTCCTCAATGCATCGCAGAACCTGCCGAAGGGCGCGGTGTCGGTCGATGGCCAGCGCCTCACCATCGAAGCCAACGACCAGCTGCTGCAGGCCTCCGAATATCGCGATATCGTGCTGGCCTGGCGCAACGGTGCCCCGGTCCGCCTCGGCGACGTCGCATCGGTAACCGACAGCGTCATCAACAACCGTCTCGCCGGCTGGTACGGCACCGAGCGCGGCATCGTTCTGTTTGTCTACAAGCAGTCCGACGCCAACATCGTCGAGACCGTCGACGCGATCAAAGCCGAGCTGCCGGAAATCCAGCGCTGGCTACCGCCCGGCATCAAGCTGCACACGGTCTATGACCGCACCACGCTGATCCGGGCCGCCGTGAACGACGTCAAGCTCACGCTGGTGATCGCCTCTGCGCTTGTCGTGCTGGTCATCGCGCTGTTCCTCCGGCGGTTCTGGGCCACATTGATCCCGAGCGTCACGATTCCCGTTTCTCTGGCCGCGACCCTGTTCGTGATGAGCCTGTGCGGGTTCAGCCTGGACAATCTGTCGCTGATGGCCCTGACCATCGCCGCCGGCTTCGTGGTGGACGATGCCATCGTCATGATCGAGAACATCATCCGGCGCATGTCCGAAGGCGAGCCGGCGCTGCAGGCCGCAATCAACGGCACCCGCCAGATGGCGTTCACGGTCGTCGCCATCACCGTCGCCCTGATCGCGGCGCTGATCCCGATCCTGTTCATGCCCGACGTCGTCGGGCGTTATTTCCGCGAGTTCGGCGTGACGCTGGTGGTCGCCATCGTGTCCTCGGCGGCGATCTCGCTGACGCTGACACCGATGATGTGCGGACATCTGCTGGATCGCGGCCGGCAGAAGCTGCATAATCCCGATGCGGTCTCCGAACACCGCACCTTCTATGCCCGCAGCCTCGACTGGACGCTGCGCCACCGTCTTCTCACCGTCCTGATGATCACCGCGCTGACGGGGGCCAGCGTCTGGCTTTATCTGCAGCTGCCGAAAGGATTCATGCCGACCCAGGACACCGGCGTGATGTTCGTGCGGACCGTGGCTCCGTCGAACATCTCGTTCCTGTCCATGGAGGACCGGCAGCGCGCCGTCGGCGCAGCTATCCTGGAAGATCCCGCAATCTCAGGTCTGACGTCCTACATCGGCGAGGGCAATGGCAACGCGCTCAGCATCGGGCAGATGTTGGTTGCGCTCAAGCCGCCTGACGTCCGCAAGCTGTCGATCCAGCAAGTGATCGCGCGGTTGCGCGAACGCATGAACAGGATTGACGGCGTAAGGGTTTTCTTCGTGCCGCTTCAGGATCTCAATCTCGGCGTCCAGTCCGCCGGCTCGCGTTATCAATATACGCTGTGGGGCATCGACGAGGAGCAGGTGCTCCGCGCCGCGGAAAACATGATCCGCCGCGTCCGCGGCATTCCGCAGGTCATCGACGTCATCGCGAGCTGGGAAACCGGCGGCCTGCAGGCCGGCCTGACCATCGACCGCCTGCGCGCCGCGATGCTCGGCGTCACGCCGGTCGCAGTCGACAACACGCTCAACGACGCCTTCGGCCAGCGCCAGATCAATCTGCTGTTCCTTCCGACCAATTATGCGCGCGTGATCTTCGAGGTCGAGCCGCAGGCGGCGAGCGACCCCGGCTCGATGGGCCAGATTTACGTGCCAAGCGCCAGCGGCAAATCGGTACCATTAACGGCCTTGACCCGGCCGCAACGCGCGCATGCGGCGATGTGGGTGCGCCACAGCGCCCAGTTTCCGGCCGCGACGATCTCGTTCGACATCAAGCCCGGCACGTCGATCGGCGACGCCATCGCGTCGATCCGCAAGGAAGAGGCCGAGGCCAAGCTGCCCGATGACATCAAGGCGGAATTCCGCGGCGAGGCCAAGGAGGCGGACAAGTCGATCGTCAAGCAGGCGGCGCTGTTCGCGGCCGCCCTGATCGCGATCTACATCGCGCTCGGGATGCTCTACGAGAGCTACGTTCATCCGCTGACGATTCTCTCGACCCTGCCGCCGACCGCCTTCGGCGCGCTGGTCGCGCTGTGGGCAACGGGAACGCAGTTCACGCTGGTGACCACCATCGCCTGTATCCTGCTGGTCGGCATGGTGATGAAGAACGCCATCATGATGGTCGACTATGCCCTCGACGCGGAGCGGCATCGCGGCCTCAACGCCCACGACGCCATCCTGCTCGCGGCACGGCTGCGGGCGCGGCCGATCACGATGACGATGCTGGCGGCTTTCTTGAGCGCCGTCCCGATCGCGTTCGGCACCGGCCCGGGCTTCGAGATCCGCCAGCCGCTCGGCATCACCATCATGGGCGGCCTGGTCGTCGCCCAGCTCTTCACGCTCTACTCGACGCCGGCGATGTACTTGATCCTGGACAGGCTGAGGCGGCGGAAGAAAATGCGCGCCGCGGGTGCGCCTCAGGCATCCGCGGCCGGCGGTGCGCCGGCTTCGCCTCTTTCCGGCATCAGCGGCTGATCGGGCGCTGCGCCGACGGCTTCGCACCAGCTCCCACCCGTACGCTCGTAAGCGATTATGATCGCGAATTGACGACATCGCGAGCGCAGAGCCGCCTGCAAGAACTCAATGACCGCCTGGAACGCAACAGCGATGAGCACAGCAACCGCCTTCTGTGAAGCGGGCCTTGCGCATTTCAGGGACGGACGGCATCTCGACGCGCGCGCCTGCTACCAGCAGGCCCTCGGACTAGATGCCGAGCACACCGACGCCCAGCACCTCATGGGCCTGCTGTTTCTCCACGCCAGGCAATACAACGAGGCCCTGCAGTGGATCGTCGGCGCGATCCAGCGCGCACCGAAACCGGAATATCTGGCGAGCTTCGCGACCATCCTGCAGCAGTATGGGCGCTGCGACGAAGCCCTCAACGTCCTCGACCAGGCAATACAGCTGCGGCCTGACGACGCCGAGCTGTGGCGACAGCGTGGCGACATCTTCGTTCAGCTTGCGCGCCTTGATCAAGCCCTGCCGAGCTTTCAACACGCGCTCGAGCTCGATCCGCATCATCAAGACGCGCTGTATAAGAGCGGGATTGTGCTTCACAAGCTCGGGCGGAACGAGGAGGCGATTGCCTGTCTTGACCTCAGCGACAGCCTGCTCCCGGACCATGCCCCGACGCTGCGGACCCGCGCATGGGTTCTCTATTGCCTGAAACGGTTCGAGGACTCCGCGACCGACGGCAGACGGGCGCACCAGCTCGATCCTGATAATGCCGAGATCTGCAACAATCTCGGTCTTTCGTTGCGGCGGCTCGGCAGGAATGAAGAGGCGCTGGCATGGTTCGACAAGGCCATCGAGATCCAGCCGCGCTTCGTGGACGCCTTCGACAACAAGCTGGTCGCGCTTTTCCACCTTCATCGCTTCGACGAGGTCTTCGCGCTGTCCGATCGGATGACATCGCTCGGGCTGAACAGTACGGTGACGGAATGGAATGTGTCTCTGGCCCATCTCCTGACGGGCAATCTCGAAGCCGGCTGGCACGGACACCAGGCCCGATTGAAATTGCCTTCGGCCAGACACCCTGAGTTTCAGCGACCGATGTGGCTCGGGGAAGAAAACATCGAGGGAAAGACGATCCTTGTCGCGGCGGACGAGGGATTAGGCGACACCATTCACTTCGTCCGCTACGTCCCCATGCTGGCGGAGCGTGGAGCACGCGTTATTCTGGTCGTTCAAGACCCGCTGCATCGGCTCATGTCGGCGCTGGGCGGTGCATCCCTTTGCGTTCCGCGGTCGGCGATGGGCACGCTGCCGGCTTTCGATCTGCACTGCCCGATATCCAGCCTGCCGCTCGCCTTCGAGACCCGTCTCGATACGATCCCGTCGGGACCGTATCTGCCGGCCCCTCCGGACAGCCTTGTTCAGGCCTGGGACAATCGCCTTGGCCCTCGCAGCAGGCTCCGGGTCGGCCTGGTCTGGTCCGGCGATCCATTCCACGTGAATGACGAGACGCGCTCGATACCGCTGCGAACGCTGTCCCGTATCCTCGACGTCGATGCTACCTATGTCAGCCTGCAGAAGGCGCCGCGCCGGCATGATGCGGCGGTGCTGCGCGAGAGGAACGACATCGTCGACCTGACCGCCGATCTCACCGACTTCGCCGAGACCGCCGCGTTGATCGCTTGCCTTGATCTCGTGATCACGGTCGACACCAGCGTTGCCCATCTCGCCGGCGCCCTTGGACGTCCGACCTGGATCCTGCTGCCATGGACGCCTGACTACCGCTGGCTGCTCGATCGCGCGGACAGCCCCTGGTATCCGAGCGTGCGGCTGTTCCGGCAGACCAAGGCACGTGAGTATGAGAGTGTGCTCGATCGCGTGCGGCACGAATTGCGCGTGCTGGCCGCCGCGTTCGGTCATTGAGGCTGAATGCACCGCGAACGACGCCGGCAGTGTTCATGGCCTCGTGCGGAAATGGCGCCCCATTCAGAATAAAACCGCGAACTCCTATACTATTGAAATATTGTTATAATTTCTAGTCTTGATCAGGCCCATGCTGGGATCTGCTTGAGCCGACGCAGGACGACGAGGGAAAGAGCGGCTGTTCCGGAATGGGGAATGCGTTCGCGCCCTTGGCAGGACGTCGGCATCTCGCTCCTTCCGGGAACGCGCCTGCGATTCAGCGATGATAACGAAGATGATAACGAAAGAGTATCGGCAAGGGGTGCGCCGCGGAAGTTCAGCAGAACGGGACGCAAGATCATGAGGGAAGCCGGCGTCGAACTGCAAAGCGGGGGTGCGCGAGCCTGTTTGCGACGACCCCGATCGAGACAGCACGCCGCGCGACAGCGATCGAAATCGCCGGCGGGTTCGCAGCGCAGATTACGGCAGCGGTCGCCGTGTATGGCGCGGCAAGCTATACCACGGGTATCGACGCCGACGTGAATCGTCAAAGCGTCGGCGCCAACGTTGGCGTGCGCGTACGGTGGTAGAAGATGAAATGCGGCTTCTCCGCGATTGGCGGCGCCATTCGCCCTCACGTCGCCAAAGCCAGGATGCGCTTCGATATCTGGCTTGCTGAGAGCCGTGCGACGAACTCATTTCGGCAATACATGATGGGTTGGCTGCGCTCATTGTGCAGCGGCGGCCGCTGTTTGCAGGCTGTGGGCTTCGTCGGTGCTGATGGTCGGCGCCGATCCCTCCAGCGGCCGCCCAGACGTCTCCTGCATGAGCAGCACCGCAAGCAGCCCGACCAGCGCCGCCAGCATCGCGTAGAGGGCTGGCATGTAATCGTTGCCGGTGATGCGCACCAACCACTCCGCCACCAGCGGTGCCGTTCCGCCGAACAGTGAGGCAGACACGTTGTATGCGATCGACAGACCGCCGTAGCGGATTGCCGTCGGAAACATGGCGGGCAGCGTCGATGGTGTCGTACCAATGAAGAGCGTCTGGCACAGGCCGAGGATCAGGAGCCCTGCCAGGATCGCTCCGATGTAGCCTTGTTTCAGGAGCCACAGTGCCGGCAAGGACAGCGCCAAGTAGCCGACGCAGGCTGCGAGCAGCACTGGGCGTCGCCCGATCCGGTCGCCCAACCACCCCACGAACGGGATCGCCGCCAGCATCACCAGCATGGTCAGCAGGCTAAGCAAGAGGCTGTGCGTGGTGTTGTAGCCGAGCGTCGCTGACAGGTAGTTCGGCATGTAGGTCAGCACCAGGTAGTTGGTGACATTGAGCGCCAGCACCACGGCCATGCAGAGCAGAACGACCCGGCTATGCTCGAAGACGATGTCGTATAATCGGCTCCCGCCGGATCGCGCATGCGCCTGTTCGTTCATTGAGGCGAAGGCTGGCGTCTCCGAGAGCCTGAGCCGCAAATAGAGCCCAATGATCCCGAGCGGACCAGCAAGCAGGAACGGCACCCTCCAGCCCCATGACTCCATCGCAGCGTCGCCAAGCGCCGCCGTCAGGCCGGTGACAAGCGCTGCTCCCGCGACGAATCCGGAGATGGTGCCGACCTCCAGGAACGATGCGAGGAATCCGCGTCGTCGATCGGGCGCGAACTCGGTGACGAACGTGGAGGCACCGCTGTACTCGCCGCCGGTGGAGAAGCCCTGCACCAGACGGGCGACGTAGAGCAGAACAGGCGACCAGATGCCGATCGATGCGTAGCTCGGGATCAAGCCGATCGAGAAGGTAGCCACCGCCATCGCGATGATCGTCGTCGCGAGGATGCTCCGGCGACCGATCCGGTCACCGAGCATTCCGAAGAAGAGCCCACCGATCGGCCGGACCAGGAAGGCGACTGCGAATGCGGCAAGGCTGGAGATCAGCTCGTCGCCGCTGCCGGGGAAGAAGACCTTGCCGATGACGACGGCGAGATAACTGTAGATGCCGAAATCGAACCACTCCATCGCGTTGCCCATGGCGGTGGCACCAACAGCGCGTTTGACCTCCTGCTCATCGACAACCAGCGGCTGGCCGTCTTCTGCAGCCTGTGGACCGGCAGTCAGCAATGCTAGTTTCCTTTATCTACGGAGCAGGCGGCCGCCCTCGTGACTGGCGATCCGAAACCGGACGACCGACTCGGCCGAGTTCGAAATCGATAACGTGCGAAAGCTGGGCAAGTTCGCGGGAACATTTGGGCGCATGTTCCGAGATCGACGGTCTCAAAAAATGGATGAATTTTCAGGAAATTAAATGGCGCGCCATTCGGAATAAAACCAAGAACTCATATATGTTATTGAGATTGCGCTATAATCTCGTTAAGTGCCCCACGGAATATTCATGCGCAGACTGGCGATGCAATTCGAGCACCTGCTACCATGCGTGTCGCACCGTGCCTTTGCCTGCGTAGCTGCGGGTGCCCGCTCACCACGCATACCGTGCGACGCCCTTGCTGGTATAGCTTTGGGAAGCACTGGAGAATTCGCCTTCGAAAGTGGCGGCAAGCGAAAAGCCGCCGATCCATTTTATTTCGGCGGACGCGGTGGTCAGCGCTGCGTCGCCGGCCTGTCCGGCGCCATTGACGACGAATGACGCGCCCGGCAGCGTTTGAAACGTCGCGGCGATGGCGCGATCGGTGGTGAAGTCGTGTGCCCATGCGACGCGGCCGCGCAGCGTCAGGATGGCATCGGTCAGTGCATACGATTTGTCGGCACGAATACCAAGTTCGCTGCGGGGCGCGGTCGCGGTTTTCGCGCCGTAGGTCAACGCGAATGTGTTGGTGCCGCTGACAGCTTGCTCTGCATAAGCGGGCAATGCGTAAGTGGTGAATTGCCCGGCGGCATAGGGCGTGATCCCGACCGACGACGTCGCAAAGCGATAGCCGCCTTCCAAACGGCCCGAGAACGCGTTGGCGTTGAACTTCGCGTGCAACTGATCCGCGCCGGCAACGGAGACAGTCCGGTCAGTTGTGACATTCTGCCAGCCATAGGCCAAGGCAGCGACCATGTAGGCCGGACCCATCGTGTGACGAACGAATGAGCCGGCTTGGAACAGATCGGAGTGACCCCTGCCCCCATTCGAGACACTGAAATTGGTGCCGCCGCCAGCTAAGGCAAAGCCGGCCAGCGTCGACGGCGAGAGCAGATAGTCGGCACCCGCAGCCATGCCGTAAACACGGCCGGTCGCGCCGCTCGAGCCGAGCGCGGCATCGCCATTGGTGGTTCGGGAGCCACCGAAACCAGCACCCCAAACGCTCCAACGCCGATCAAAGCTGGCCGCCGGCGGCGCTTGGCCGGGCATCATCGCAAAAGCGGGCGACGCACCGGACGCGCGGGTTTCGTCAGCGAATTGCGGGGGCGCCGATGGCCCAACCACTTCGCCGCGCCTTCCCATAGTCGGATCGGTCATCGCCCCCAGAAACAGACCCATCGCATCAAATGTCGTCTGTTGCGAGCCGGCGGCCAATTCGCCGGAGACCTGCGTCAGGCCGGCTGGCGTCAGCGACCCGAACACGGCCGGAATGCCGCCGGTCGTATTGAAGAAGTTTGTCAGCGAATTGGCGACGTTCTGCTGATTGATGCTGAGACCGCTATATTGCAATGCGAGGTCTAGATTGAGATAGGCGTTGTTTGCGTCGTAGCTCAAGCTCGACCTGAAACCGGACGGCAGGTTGGTATTTACCACCACCGAACCGAACGTGCCGCTGACGCCGCCGGTAGCGTTCAGGATTGTGTACTGTTTAACGACGTAACTACCCGGAGCAAACGACGCATTCACCGTGGCGCCGCCGAGCGTCGCCGTGCCCGTAACATTTGTGAGGTCAGCCGCCGTCGGCGAGACCTCCACAAGGTAGTGTGCAGCCGAGGTGAACGCGAGGCTGCCCTGCACGGTCAGCGTGCCGATCGAATTGCCGGGCGACAGCGTGCCACCATTGATGGTGGTGTTGCCGACTGTGCCGGTGCCGCCGAGGACGCCGCTGCCCGACACCGTAACGGCAGAGCCGGCGAGCGAACCGTTCACGGCCAGCCGGCCGCCCGTGACGTTGGTGGCGCCGGTGAACCCGCTGGAATCGGCGGTGAGGATCGTGGTGCCGGCGACCTGGTTGATCGTGCCGTTGCCGCCAATGACCGGCGTAAAGTCATAGCCCGCGCTGGTGTGATTGAAGTTGATGCTACCGGCACCCAACCCAAATCCGACGGTTGGGGTGTTCAACGTTCCGGGCGCGGCGGCGGCGCTAGCCGCATCGGCTCCGATGTTGAGTGTGCCGACCGACCCGGCCGAGGCTGCGATAGCCATGCCGCTTGGCGCCGATATGGCGCCGCCATTTGAAACCGTGAGCGCGCCGCTGCCACCGAAGCCGACAAAGACGCCACCGGTACTCGTCCAGATCGAATTGGCACCGGTAACCGTCATAGTCCCGGCCCCGCCGGCCGCAACACCTAAATAACCGTCGCCCGTGATGACGGTGCCCCCGTTCGAAATCGTCATCGCGCCCGTGCCGCCAACGCCGACGAACAGAAAAGCGGGCGTCGTCCACGACGACCCAGTGCCGTCGACCGTCACGGTGCCGCTCGATCCCGCGGCTTGGCCCAGGATACCGGCGCCGTTGCTGCTGCTCATCGCGCCGCCATTCGAAACCAGAAGCGAGCCGGTGCCGTTTGCACCAATGGTCAAATCGAAAGCGCCGAAAGACCAGGCTGAACCGGCGCCCGTCACCGTGACCGCGCCTTGGGCACCGGCGAGGTTGCCGATCGCACCGCCGCTACTGACGAGCGATGAATTGCTCGCGACCGTCAACGTGCCGGTGCCGGTAAAGCCGACGTTGACCGCCCCCGCTGTCGATACTCCAGAATGACCGGTGAGGCTCACGGTGCCGGTGCCGCCGGCAACGCCAATGAGGACGCCGGCGGCCGTCGCCTGGCCTTGGTTCGAAAGAGCCAACGTGCCGGTCCCCTGAGTGCCAACGGTCAGGGTTGAAGTATTGGTCCAGGTAGAGCCCAGACCATCCACCGTCACCGTGCCGACGCCGCCGGTATTCTGACCAACTACGCCGTTTGCATCGCTGACCGCGCCGCCGCTCAAGATCTGAAGCGAGGCGGTGCCGAAGTTTCCGATCACGACCTGGTTGCCGATTCCTGTTGTGGTCAAGATCGAGCCTGTTCCTGCCACGGTCACCGTGCCAGTCGAACCGGCCTGATCGCCGGCCGTGACGCTTGCGGCGCTGACGGCGCCGCCGTTGGATACGGTCAGCGTGCCAGTGCTCGAGCTGCCGATCGTAACACCCTGGTTGTTGGTCCAGGTCGATCCCGCGCCGTCAACCGTGACAGTGCCATTACCGCCGGCAAAATTACCGATCATACCAATATTGCTGATGACCTTCGCGCCATTCGAGACCGTCAACGCGCCAGTGCCAGATTGGCCGACGTTGAGAGCCCCGCTGGTCGACAATGCCGAATTGAGATCGGTGACGTTGACCGTACCTGTGCCATCCGCGACACCAATGTAGGCCGTGACGGCGGTGACCTGGCCTTGGTTCGAAATCGTCAGCGTTCCGGTCGATTGAAGTTCACCAATTCCGAGAATTGCGCTGTTCGTCCAGGCCGAACCCAGACCATCCACGGTCACCACTCCGGTGCCGGCAACATTGCTACCAACGAAACCGGACGCATCGCTGACGACGCCGCCGTTCAAAATCTGAAGCGTACCTGTGCCCAGGTTACCAATCACGACCTGACTGCCGGCACCCACTGCGGTGAGAGTCGATCCCGATCCCGTCACGGTCACCGCGCCAGTGGCTGCGGAGGTGTTGCCGGCCGCGACACCGAAAGCGCTGAGGACACCACCACCCGATATCGTAAGAGCGCCGGTCGCCACTTGACCTACAATAACGCTGTTGCCGGCGGCGCCTGCTGCGCCGATCACCGTCGGATTGGGTGCGATCGTGTCGATGACAACCGTAGTTGCGGCCGTCGGCACCGTGTTCGCGCTCCAGTTGCTGCTCGCAAACCAGTCGGTGGATGTCGCGCCGGTCCATGTCTGGGCCTGCGCCGGCGATGCGAGTGGCAGGCCAGCAAGTGCCGTTCCAGCCAGCAGCAATGCGGCGAACCGTCGCGCGTGCTGCTGCAGATGGAAGCGGGGGCAGCTGGGGAGCGATGTCGTCATGGCAAAAAGACTTTCAAATGAACGCCGACGGATGCCGAGGAAAGTAGGCGGGCAAACCGTAGCGGGCCGACTCGGCACGGCGCTTGGTCTGAATGACGTGATGAGTTGGGCTAGACGGCAAAGTCGGCCATCGCCGAGCCAATGTTGCTGATCGGCAACTGTACTGACTTGGTCATCCGACCCGCGCCACGTGACGGACACCTAACGGCTAGACCAGGGAAATGCTCTCAGCCCGCGGCATCGTCGGGCCGGCGGCCCGCAGCGCGTATATCGGATGGGGTCGCACGGTAACGCCGCCGAAACGCATGATTGAAATAGGACAGATCCCCGAACCCCGCTTCGAAGGCGATGGTGCTGATCATGTAGCCGGCAAAGCGCGGATCAACGAGGCAACGATGGACCCTGGCGAGGCGCTGACCCAGCACGAAATCGGTGAACGTCGTCTCCTCGCTCTGGAAGAGCGTCCTGATGTAGCGTGGCGATATACCGTGCCGCGAGGCAAGGGCTTCGATCGACAGATCGTGCCGGGTGAGATTGGCAAGGATATCGGCCTGGACCGCGAGCAGCCGTGCGGCGCGAACGCCGCGCCCCTTGGCAACTTCGGTGGCATCCCTTGTTGCTCCAAGTGCCAGCGCCACGAGATCCTGCACGTGCGAACTTGTCACCGCCTGCAATTCCAACGACATGGAACTAAACTCGCGTTGCAGTAACCTGACGTAGCTGGTCAAAAGCCGAAGCGCCTCGTTGTCACGCGAGATAAGCTGCATCAGGACATCGTCTATATTTGCAACGACCTGCGTGAGGACGGTTCGCGACATGGCAATCGTGAGAAAATCGATCGACGAGTTGTAAAGCGCGCCTCCGGGCGCAGCGTTCGACCACAGAACAGCTTCCGACTTCTGAAACGAAACCTCTCGTTTTCCTTGATGCGTAACGGCTTGTCCGCTGAGAAGAATGCCGAGCACAAGGTCGTCGCTACCGTCGGCGGCGAGGGCCCGCGTCCGGGCAATCCGGTTGGGAGAACTGGAAACCGATGCGACCGTCAGGTTCGGCATTGCATAGATCTGAGCTTCGCTTCGAAACGGCCCACTGCCGATCGACTCCATTTCCATCTTGACGACGGTGCGCCCAAAAACTTCCCGCCACACCGAAAGCCGATCGCGCTCTGGCAACTCGTCGGTCGAAAAGCGGAAGAATCCCGCACCCTCCTGCACAGCAGCCCCTCCGGCCGCCTCTTTAGCGACATCGAGACAAGGTACCGAGAAGAAGCAGACGGCCGCTTGGGCTGGATGACATATCGTCTTGGGCTGTGAGGAACAGCCGAACTCAACTGTCAGCCTGTGGTTGGCTTAGTCGGCGGCGTTCCGCCATCCATCGTTGCGCCGGGCTGCGGCCCGTATGTCGGATGGGGTCGCTCCATAGCGTCGGCGAAAGCGGTGATTGAAATAGGAAAGATCGCCAAAACCAGTTTCGAACGCAATCGCACTAATCAGACGATCGCCGTATCGCGGATCGACCAGGAGCGCATGGGCTCGGGCCAGCCTTTGGCTCAGCACGAAATCTGTGAAGGTCGTCTCCTCGCTCTGAAAGAGCGAACGGATATAGCGCGGAGAAAGACCATGGCGCGCGGCGATCGCGTCAAGCGAAAGCCAGCTTGAGGCGGCGTTCGCGGCCGCGTCCGCCTTGATTGCCTGCAGACGCGCAATTCGCACCCCGCGACCGGTCGCGATCTCAGCAGCGTCCCGGGTGGCGCCCAAGGCGAGAGCTGCGAGGTCATGGATGTGGTCGGCCGCGCTCCGCTGCAGAACGGAGGGCGATCGCGTCAGTTCGCTACCGACAATCTGCAGGTAAGACGTCAGCAGCCGCAATGCCGGATTGTTCACTGACATCGGCCGCAGGAGGAAATCGTCAGCATCCGCAAGCTGCGGAGCAAGCCTCTTACGCTCGAAACGAAGGTTGATGAGTTGCGTACGCGTATGCCCGGCAAAGCTTCCCGGCGCGTCGTTCGTCGTCAAGATCGCCTGGCCATTGCTGATAGTCGCTTGTCTGCCACGTTGCCCGGCCGTACCGACGCCCTCCTGCAGAATGACGAAAACAAGATCATCGTTGTCGATCAATGCACGGGTGAGCCGATTGCGCATGGGAGAGAGAGAACCGGATGCCATGCCGAGCCCCGGCAATGCCTGCAATGTCATGTCGACATCGAATTCGGTACCACGCTCGGGCTCGATCTCGATCTTGAGAAGCTTTCGCCCGAAGACTTCGCGAAATGCCTCCAACCGCTGCGCGGCCGGCAATGCACCGGTGGCAATTCGAAGACTATCCATCCGATCCCCAAAGGAAGCGTTCCAGCGATCAATAAGCAAATAGCTTGCCGCTGATCCCGCAGCGGGGGAATTGTCGGATAGACCCGGTTCAACCCAAGCACGATGCTAGACGACTTCTTTCTTGCTAGATCGTCGCCTGGATTCTGTACACAGGGATGAAGGCCGGTAATGTCGCGTACGCGCTGCGGCTACTCAGGTGATTGTGGACCGGATTGAAGTAGCCGATGACGCGATACGTATCATCGGCGACAAGGCGGCCTTCATATAGGCGATCGCTGGCCGAGGGTAGCGGCAGGGGCCGTTCACAGTTTTGTACCGAAATGGCGCGCCCGGAACGATTCGAACGTCCGACCCTCAGATTCGTAGTCTGATGCTCTATCCAGCTGAGCTACGGGCGCGTGTTTCGCAAACAAGTGTGCGGGCTGGGCCCGCACGCAGCCTCCAGCGAGCGCCGGAGGGGTGCGAAAGAGCGCTCTGACTAACCGCTCTTGCCCCGGTTGGCAAGGTCCGGGATGGGGAGATTTTCGCGTATTTTCACACCTCTTACTGTCATTCCGGGGCGCGACGAAGTCGCGAGCCCGGAATCCATAACCACCAGCCTGGGTTATGGATTCCGGGCCCGGCCCTTTGGGCCGTCCCGGAATGACAGAAGACTATCGGCCGCTGGCCGATCAGGCCCGCGCCCGCTCGTTGCGGATGGAGAGGAGTTCCACGGGGCGGTCGGGGATGACGATCCGGAAGGTGGCCCCGATGGTGCCTTCGACCAGATGGATGTCGCCGCCATGGGCGCGGACGAGCTCGGCGGCAATGGCGAGGCCGAGCCCGCTGCCGCCGGGGCGGCCGGAGGTCTGGAACGCCTCGAACAGATGCTCCCGGGTCCTCTGGGGCACGCCCGGGCCGGTATCTGAGACCTCCAGGATGGCGACCGCGCCCTCGCGCTTGCCGGTGATCCGGATCTGTTGCGGGCCGCCGTCGCCGGAGGAATGGCTCTCCAGCGCCTGGGCGGCGTTGCGCACGAGGTTGAGCAGCACGCGAAACAGCTGGTCGGGATCGGCATCGACCGCGAGCCCGCGCTCGATCGCGGCGACCCAGGCAATCGAGACGTCGTTGGCAAGACCCGCGGTCTCGCGCACCTCGACGACCACAGGCTCGATCAGCATCATGCGGCGGTCGGGCGCGGCCTCCTGGGCGCGGCCGTAGGACAGCGTCGACTGGCAGAAGGCGATGGCGCGCTCGAGCGAACGCACGAGCTTTGGCGCAAAACGCTGCACCCGCGGATCGGGCACGCTGGCGAGCTGGTCCGACAGCAGCTGCGCCGAGGCCAGCAGATTGCGCAAATCGTGGTTGATCTTGGAGACGGCGAGGCCAAGCGCGGCGAGCCGGCTCTTCTGATGCAGCATCGACATCAGGTCGCGCTGCATGTCCGACAACTCGCGCTCGGCGACGCCGATCTCGTCGCTGCGCTGGCTCGGCACGATGATCCGCGCCGAGCTTTCGGGGTTCTCGTGGAAGCCGACCAGGCTCGCGGTCAGCCGCCGCATCGGCCGCACGAAGAGATAATGGAGCGCGAGATAGACGAGGCCCGCGGTCAGGACGCCGATGATCAGTGCGACCACCACGACGTTGCGGGAGAAGCGGTACATCGACTGCCGCAGCGGCAGATCGTCGGTCACGATCTCGATGAACTGGGCGTTGCCGACGCCGGGGCCGACGACGCGGATCGGCTGGTTGCCGGTCTCCAGCATCATCTGGAACGAGCCGGTGATGGCCTGCCACACCGTCATGTCGCGCAGGTCGATGTCGTGCTCGATCGTGGCGGGCAGATTGTCACTGGCGAGCAGGCGGCGCTGCTGGCCCATCTTGATCGCGACCCCGCGCGCATTGATGCTCTTGAGGATTTCCCGCGACAGCGAATCCGGCACCATGCCGAGCGGCGCGGCATCGAGCACCAGCGCCGCCGTGTTGGCCGCGGCGACGCGGTCGTTGAGCCGGTTGACCCAGAAGTTGGCGATCGCCGGCACATAGAGCAGGACGGCCGCGATCATCACCAGGGGGACGGTCAGCAGCAACAGCTTGCCGGACAGGCCAAGCCCATCCGGTCCGCGGGATCGCGTCACCGGCTGATCCGCTGGCCGATCCGGATCCTGGTCCCTAACTCGATCCAGATCTTGGGTCTGTTGGGTCGGCTGCTGGAGGTCTGTCGCTATCACGAAATTCGCCCCTGCTGGCCTTCTGATAGAGCTCGACTGATGGAGGATGCGACCCGCCCCCCGGGGAGGTCAAATTACAGATCGCTAATCTGCCAAGGTCGGATGTAGGCGCTGATACCGCTACTCGCCACCTCATGGGTTAAAAACCCCAAGGAAACAGCGATATTCACCGGAACTGTGCGGTCCTGCGACGTTGACGAAAACAAGACGCTCCCTTATAAGCCGGCCAAATTGTCCGCGATGGCCCGGTGCGACACCGGGAGCGGCTCTTCTGGGGCCGGAAATGGCTCATTTTGGGCCGCATCTTCCGGACTTTATCATCAATTCTACAGGCAAATTGCCCGGTCAGCGGAGAAAAACCCGTGAAGCGGACTTATCAACCCAGCAAACTGGTGCGCAAGCGCCGCCACGGCTTCCGGGCCCGTCTCGCGACCGCCGGCGGTCGCAAGGTTCTGGCCGCGCGCCGCGCTCGCGGCCGCAAGCGTCTGAGCGCCTGAGCCGGACCCCCTTTTTGGGATTTCATTATGGATCGGCTGAGGCAGCGGGCGGATTTCCTCGCCGTTGCCAATGGCGCGCGGGTGAATAGTCCCGCGTTCGTCCTGCAAAGCCGTGGTCGCGACGACTCTGGCCCGATCCGGATCGGCTTCACCGTTACCAAAAAGAACGGCAACGCCCCCGAGCGCAATCGCATCCGGCGCCGGCTTCGCGAACTGGTGAAGCGGCTCGATCCGGTGTCGATGCAACCCCATCATGATTACGTGCTGGTCGGCCGCAGAGACGCGCTCTCGCGCGACTTCACGACCATGCTCGACGATCTGCGCATAGCGTTCACGAAGCCCGCGCGGCATACGGCCAAAGGACCTAACAAGGGACAGGTAACGGGACGCGGGCCAAAGCCTGATCCAAGCCTTGATCCAAGCCCTGATCCAAGCTCTGGCCCAGCCGCCAGCCGCAAACCGGATTGATGACGAGACCACAGTGATGACTGACAATCGCAATACCATCCTCGCCGTCATTCTCTCCGGCCTGGTGCTGATCGCCTGGCAATATTTCTACAACGTGCCGGCAATGGAGAAGCAGCGCGCCCAGCAACAGACGCAGGCCGAGCTCCAGAAGACCGCGCCGCAGCCGACGGCGTCTGCAACGCCGGGCGCCACGCCGCAATCAGGCAGCGCGCCTGCGCCGACCACCGCGCCGGGCGCGAACCAGCAGGCCCAGCCGGCCGTCAGCCGCGACGCCGCGATTGCCGCGAGCCCGCGCGTCAAGATCGATACGCCGCGCCTCGCCGGCAGCATCTCGCTGAAGGGCGGCCGCATCGACGACCTCGCGCTGCTGCAGTTCCGCGAGACCGTCGACCCGAAATCGCCGCCGATCATTCTCTATTCGCCTTCCGGCACGGCAGAGCCCTATTACGCCGAGTTCGGCTGGGTGGCGGCAACAGGCGTGACGTCGAAGATGCCTGATGCCCAGACCGTCTGGCAGCAGGAGGGCAGCGGCAGCCTGACGCCGAATTCGCCGGCGGTGCTGAAGTGGGATAATGGCGAAGGCCTCACCTTCCGCCGCACCATCTCGGTCGACGATCACTATCTCTTCACCATCAAGGACGACGTGAGCAATGTCGGCAACGCGCCGGTCACGCTCTATCCGTTCGCGCTGATCTCGCGCCACGGCACGCCGCAGGTGTCGGGCTATTACATCCTGCACGAAGGCCTGATCGGCTATCTCGATGGCCTGCAGGAATACGCCTACAAGAAGATCGACGAAGCCAAGTCGGTGAGCTTCAAGGCCACCAATGGCTGGCTCGGCATGACCGACAAGTACTGGGCCTCGGCGCTGTTGCCCGACACCAGCGCACAGCTTCAGGCGCGGTTCTCCTCGAACCTCAACGGCAACGTCCATACTTACCAGACCGACTATCTGCTCGATCCCGTCACCGTCGCGATCGGCGGCACGACGACGGCGAACGCACGGCTGTTCGCCGGTGCCAAGGAAGCCGGCGTGGTCGGCGTGTTCCCGTTCGCAGGGCTCGGCGGCTACAACAAGGAGCTCGGGCTGAACCATTTCGATCTGTTGATCGACTGGGGCTGGTTCTACTTCATCACCAAGCCGATGTTCCTCGGCCTCGACTTCTTCTACCGCTTCTTCGGCAATTTCGGCATCTCGATCCTGCTCGTGACCGTGATCGTGAAGCTCTTGTTCTTCCCGCTGGCGAACAAGTCCTACGCCTCGATGGCAAAGATGAAGTCGGTCCAGCCGCAGCTTCAGGCACTGAAGGAGCGCTATCCCGACGACAAGGTGAAGCAGCAGCAGGAGATGATGGAGATCTACCGCAAGGAGAAGATCAATCCGGTCGCCGGCTGTCTTCCCGTGGTGATCCAGATCCCGGTGTTCTTCTCGCTCTACAAGGTGCTGTTCGTCACCATCGAGATGCGGCACGCGCCGTTCTTCGGCTGGATCAAGGACCTCTCCGCGCCCGACCCGACCAATCTGTTCACGCTGTTCGGGCTGATCCCGTTCGATCCGACCACGCTGCCGGTGTTCGGCCACTATCTCGCGCTCGGGATCTGGCCGATCATCATGGGCATCACGATGTGGTTCCAGATGAAGCTGAACCCGACGCCGCCGGATCCGACGCAGCAGCTCATCTTCAACTGGATGCCGCTGATCTTCACCTTCATGCTGGCCGGCTTCCCGGCGGGCCTCGTGATCTACTGGGCCTGGAACAACACGCTCTCCGTGCTCCAGCAGAGTTTCATCATGCGCCGCAACGGCGTGAAGGTGGAGCTGTTCGACAATCTCAAGGCGACGTTCGCGAGGAAGGCGACGTAGTCGTCGTCATTGCCGGGCGCAAATGCCTCCACATCGTCATGCCCGGGCTTGTCCCGGGCATCCACGTTTTGGAGGGTACTGTGTGGATGGACGTGGATGGCCGGGACAAGCCCGGCCATGACGAAGGGTGAGGCTTTCGCATGACCGACGACAAAGATGCGAAGCTGATCGAGGCCGGGCGAAAGCTGTTCGCCCGCGACTGGCAGTTCATCTGGGCCTCGCCCTCGATTCAAACGCTGCCGCCGATGGCGGGGCTGGAGATCGCCTTTGCGGGCCGCTCCAATGTCGGCAAGTCGAGCCTGATCAACGCGCTTACGGGGCGCAACGCGCTGGCGCGCACCTCGCATACGCCGGGCCGTACCCAGGAGCTGATCTTCTTCGAGGTCCCCGGGAAAACCGACCTGCGCCTGGTCGACATGCCAGGCTATGGCTATGCCAAGGCACCGAAGAGCCAGGTCGCGTCCTGGACCGAGCTGATCCACAAATTCCTGCTCGGACGCACCTCGCTCGCGCGCGTCTACGTGCTGGTCGATGCCCGCCACGGGCTGAAGGACGTCGATCTTGAAGTCCTTGGGACGCTCGACCGCTCGGCCGTCAGCTACCAGATCGTGCTGACCAAGGCCGACCAGGTGAAGGCCTCCGAGCTTCAGACGCGCATCGCCGAGACCGAGGCCGCGGTGGCCAAGCATCCGGCCGCGTTCCCGAACGTGCTCGCGACGTCTTCACGCGAATCGGCCGGCATGGCCGAGCTGCGCGCCGCGATGGCAAAGCTCTTGGAAGAGCGGACCAAGTGACGGCTCGTCTGCTGATCGCCCTTGCCGGATTGATGGGCGCCGCCGGCGTCGCGCTGGCCGCCGCCTCCGCCCACGGCGCCGACGCCAGCCGGCTTGCCTCCGCCAGCGCCATGCTGCTGTTTCATGCAACGGCCATATTGGCCTGCGTCGCCCTGCTCGCGCGCGGCCTTCTGCACGGCGGAATTGGCCTGATCGCCGCGACCGGCTTCGTGATCGGCGCCGCGCTGTTCGCCGGCGACCTCACTGTGCTGCAATATGCCGGCCATTCGCTGTTTCCATTCGCGGCGCCGACCGGCGGAACGCTGATGATCTTGAGCTGGCTGGCGGTGACGCTGGCGGCGGTGGTGGCGACGCGGGAATAGTGGTTCTTCCTTCTCCCCTTGTGGGAGAAGGTGGCGCGAAGCGCCGGATGAGGGGTCTGCCTCCGCGGATAGAGACCCCTCACCCGTCTCGCCGCTATCGCGGCGATCCACCCTCTCCCACAAGGGGCTATGGGATGCCCGAAAGTGATTCCCCGGAGTTTATGGATGTGATTCAAGGCCTTTCGACCTGTCTGGGACGGAGGGCCTGCGATGTCTTTT
>NZ_JBEPRF010000036.1:0-69748 GCF_040548225.1 Bradyrhizobium sp. S3.12.5 | reverse complement strand
CTCCCGCCGCGGACCAGTCTTATAAGTGCGATTCGTCATGAATAGAATCGTACATCGATCCGGATTCGGGCGAGAACAATTCTTGCCCAGTCTCTTCGCTTTGCCCGCCCTACGAGAGCGTTGTCAGCTCGCCTCCGCCAGCCGCACCGTCTCGCTGCTGCGATAGATCGCGAGATCGCGCGAGCCGACGAAGATCGCGCGCGGCTTCAATCCGTAGAAGCGGCGGATCGAATGGCTGAAATGAGTGCTATCGGGATAACCGATGTCCTGTGCGAGATGAGCCAGGTTGAGATCCTGGTTGGCGAAGTGCAGCAAATGCCGCGCACGCTTCCAGGCCCGGAAGGAGCGGAACGAGATGCCGGTCTCTTCCTTGAACAGATGCAGGAAGCGCGAGGCTGAAAGACCAGCTTCGGCCGCGCAGGTATCTGCGGTGACGGGCTCGCCCGAAAAACGCTCGATGCGGGCGACGGCGCGCGTCACGCGCGGGTCGAGCACGCGCCGCGGCAGCGCCTCGCCAAAGCACATCTCGTCGAATTCAGCGGTGTTGATGTCGCCATACCGGCGCTGGCGCAGCAGCGCGTAGGCAGCGAGGATCTTTCGGGCATAGACCGCGCGGTCCGGTCCCATCAGTCGCTGGGCCAAAGCCTCGATCACGCCATCCGGCATGCTTTCCGGCTCGAGCGTCACGCTGATTGCGGTGCGGTAGTCGCTGGCAATGGAATGCCGCTGGTTCGGCAGGGTGACGAACAGTTCGGCGGTCGCGAGGACGTCGTCGATGGTCAGATGCAGGCTGCCTTTCACCGCGACATAGACGTGGCAGCAGCCCGGGGTTCGCTTGCGTGGCCTGCCGAGCAAGCCCGCATAGAAGACCCGCTCCGGCGTGATCAGCATCAGATGGTCGGATTCGCGACCCTTGTCTTCCATTGCGTATCCTCCTCGCACGGCTCTTTGGCCGCTGCGGACGGCGGTCACATTAGCGCAAATTTGGGCGCTGTCACGACGCGGTAGCGCTGTCATGGAGCGCAAAAGATTGCCGTTCCGAGATGACGATCAGTCTTCCCGGATGGCGATGAGATCGCAGTCCGCAACCTGCGGAGGGCTTACGCCCTCTCCCTTGGCGCAACATTCTGCTCGGCGCCGGCCTTCTGCTCCGCAGCAACCGCGCGCTTGAAACCATCGCGCTGCTGCAGGCGCGCCCAATAGGCTGCGACATTCGGCCCGAAATCCTTGGCGAGACCGACACTACCGGCCAACCGCAGCGCGTAACCAATGACAATGTCAGCCGCGGTGAAACGGCCGGCGCACAAGGCCTCAGTATTCGCGGTCGCGGCCTCGACGGCGCGCAGCCGCCCCAGGAACCACTTGGCATAGTCGGTGGCGACCTGCGGGTTGCGGCGCTCCTCCGGCTCGAGCTGGGTGTATCGGAGCACCAGCGTTTGCGGGAAGGTTAAGGTGGCGTCGCTGAAATACATCCAGTTCAGGAACGCGCCATAGGCGGGATCCTCGGGGCCGACCATCAGTGGCGTCGGGCCGTACTTGACGCCGAGATAGTGGCAGATGCCGGAGGACTCCGTCATCTTCGTCTCGCCGTCGACCATGAAAGGAATCGTGCCCAGCGGATTGAGCGCAAGATATTCCTTGGCGAAAACCCGCGGCGGGAACGGCAGCATCTTCAGCTCATACGGCAGCCCCATCTCCTCCAGCATCCAGAGCGGGCGGAACGAGCGCGCGGCGTCGCAGTGGTAGAGCGTGATCATCGGGAGTTTCCTTTGGTGCCGGGCAGCGGACCCATTGTCTTGCACAGAACCATCAGCATACCTCGTTAGCGCCACCGCCGATCGAGGTCAGGCGGTTGGAAATGAATTTTTGTAAGGAACGGCGGATGTCGTCGTGGTCGGCGGTAAACAGCATTTTTGTCGGCTCAACTCTCGGTATTTCTGATGTGCTCGTCATGGCCGGGCTTGTCCCGGCCATCCACGCCTTCGTCATCGGCAGCAAGAACGTGGATGCCCGGGACAAGCCCGGGCATGACGGAGGAGACGTTCATAGCCCCATCTGCCGGCTGGCCAGATCCTTCATGATCTCTTCGGTGCCGCCGCCGATGGCGTTGACCTTGACTTCGCGGTAGATGCGCTCGGCCTTGATGCCTCGCATGAAGCCGGCGCCGCCAAAAATCTGCACGGCTTCCGAGGCGCAGAATGCCATGGTCTGCGTCGCCTGGTTCTTCATCATGCAGATTTCAGCGACAGGGCTCTCGCCCTGCTCCAGCCGCCAGGCCAGCATCTCCAGCATCGCTTGCGATGCTGCGACCTTCTGCGCCATGTCGACGATCTTGTGGCGGATGACCTGGTGCTGGGCAAGCGGCTTGCCAAAGGTCTTGCGTTCCCTGGCATAGGCGATCGCTTCATCGAGGCAGACGCGCGCAAAGGCGGTGCAGCCCGCGGCCATGCCCATGCGTTCGCTGTTGAAGTTCTGCATGATGATCTTGAAACCCTGGCCCTCCTCGCCGATCAGGTTTGCGGCCGGCACGCGGCAATCGTCGAAATGCAGCGTTGCAGTGTCGGAGGCCCACCAGCCCATCTTCTTCAGCCTGGTGCGCGACAGGCCGGGCGTATCGCCCTCGATCAGGAGCAGGCTGACGCCGCCGGCACCCTCGCCGCCGGTACGCACCGCAACGGTCAAATAATCGGCGCGCATCCCTGAGGTGATGAAGGTCTTTTCGCCGCTCACGACGTAGTGATTGCCCTCGCGCCGCGCCCTGGTGCGGAGGTTTGCGACGTCCGAACCGCCACCCGGCTCGGTGATGGCGAGCGCGGAGATCTTGTCGCCGGAGAGCACCTGAGGCAGCACGCGCGCCTTGACTTCGGGGCGCGCCGCACGCGCGATCGGCGGCGAGCCGATGGTGTGGCTCATCAGGCTGGCGCTGACGCCGCCGGCGCCGGCCCGCGCCAGCTCCTGGCTGGCCACGATCTTCATGAACTGGTCGGCGGCGATCCCGCCATATTCCTCGGGGAATCCGAGCCCCAACAGGCCGATCCCGGCCGCCTTCCGATAGAGCGCACGGGGGAATTCGCCGGCTTCGTCCCACTCATGGGCGAACGGCGCGATCTCCCTGTCGACGAAGCGGCGCATCACGTCGCGGAAAGCGTCGTGCTCGGCGGTATAGAACGGGCTCTTCATTGCATTCGCGCCTTCGACGGCTCCCTTCTCGTTTCCACCATGGCCGGAACATTGGCGGCTCACTTGCGCCGAGTGGCTGAGTGGGGTGTGGCACGTCGCAGGCCCAGGACCTAGCAACTCAACGCAAGACGGTTTTCGTCCCTCGCAGGCCAACTCCAGATCAAAAAAGACTGCTGCACAAAAACTCCGGCTGGCCTCCCAGGGCCACGCCGGCATGGTGCACAGCAATAAGAGGACAGGCGGCACAACACCGCCGAGGGAGGGATTGTTGGCCGTTCGTTACTACGACTGGATCGCTCATCATGCGCGCCGCGCGCCTGGCAAGCTTGCGGCGATCGACCTCGCGAGCGAGCGCCGCTTCACGTATGCGCAGCTCGACGCCCGCGTCTCGCGCCTCGCCTCGTTCTTGCGCCACACGCTGAAGATTTCGCGCGGCGACCGCGTCGCGGTGCTGGCGCTGAACACCACCGATACGCTGGAGGTCCAGTTCGCCTGTGGACGGTTAGGTGCCGTGTTCGTGCCGCTGAACACCCGCCTCACCGTTCCCGAGCTTCAGTTCATCACCGGCGATTGTGCTCCGAAGGTGATGATCCACGACGCCGATCTGGCCGAGACGGCGCTCGCAGTCGCAAAACTCTGCAACGTCACCACTAGCCTGCTGCTCGGCCCCGGCGGCGCCTACGAGGCCGGCATCGCTGCGGCCAAGCCGCTGGAGCGAGCCGAAGACATCACGCTCGATGACGTCTCGACCATCATGTACACCTCGGGCACCACGGGATACCCGAAGGGCGCGACCATCACGCATGGCATGACGTTCTGGAATTGCGTCAATCTCGGCGGTCCCGCCTGCATCGGACCCTCTTCGGTGCTGCTCACCGTGCTGCCGCTGTTCCACACCGGCGGGCTCAACTGCTACACCAATCCCGTGCTGCATGCCGGCGGCACCGTGATGATCATGCGCGCGTTCGATCCCGGTGCCGCGCTCGGCCTGATCAACGATCCCGTGCAGGGCATCAACGTGTTCTTCGGCGTGCCCGCGATCTACCAGTTCATGGCGCAGCAGCCGGCCTTCGCGACAACTGATCTTTCCCGATTGATCGTCTGCGGCGGCGGCGGCGCCCCGATGCCGGTGCCGCTGCTAAAGGTGTGGGAGGCACGCGGCGTCGCGCTCCAGCAGGGCTACGGCATGACCGAGACGTCGCCAGCCGTGCTGGTGCTCGATCGCGAGGACGCGGCACGCAAGGCCGGCTCCGCCGGCAAGCCGGTGCTGCACACCGAGGTCCGCATCGTCCGCCCCGACGGCAGCGATGCCGATGTCGGCGAGCTCGGTGAGCTCTGGGTCAAGGGACCGAACATCACGCCGGGCTACTGGAACAGGCCGGAGGCGAACAAGACGTCCTTCACCGACGGCTGGCTGCACACGGGCGATGCGACGCGCGTGGACGAGGAAGGCTTCTATTATATCGTCGACCGCTGGAAGGACATGTACATATCCGGCGGCGAGAACGTCTATCCGGCCGAGGTCGAGAACGTCCTGCACCAGCTCACCGCGATCGCCGAAGCGGCCGTGCTCGGCATTCCCGATCCGCAATGGGGCGAGGTCGGCCTCGCCATCGTTGCGGTCAAGCAAGGCCAGCGACTGACCGAGGCCGATGTCTTTGCGCATTGCGCGGCCAATCTCGCGCGCTTCAAATGTCCGCGCCAGGTTCGCTTCGTCGAAGCGCTACCACGCAACGCCACCGGCAAGATCCACAAGCCGACCTTGCGCAAGCAATTCCCGGCCGCCTCCGAGATCGACAAGAAGGTCGCCAATGCCTGATCAAAGCGCCCCTCTCGCGGGCGCTTCTTGTTTTCGACGTGCCTGCTCCAACCCAGAAGAATCGCAAGGAATTTTCATGAACAAGAAACTCTCCCTGCTTGCCGCAGCAACCGCGTTGACGCTGGTCACGATCCAGGACGCTTCCGCCCAGAAGGCGTACGACACCGGAGTCACCGACACCGAGATCAAGATCGGCAATGTCGAGGCCTATTCGGGACCTGCTTCCGCCTACGGCGTCATCGGCAAGACCGAGGAAGCCTATTTCAAGATGATCAACGACCAGGGCGGCATCAACGGCCGCAAGATCAGCTGGATCTCCTATGACGACGGCTACTCGCCGCCGAAGACGGTGGAGCAGATCCGCAAGCTGATCGAGAGCGACGAGGTCTTCCTGGTGTTCAACGCGCTCGGCACGCCGACCCAGACCGCCGTGCAGAAATATCACAACTCCAAGAAGGTGCCGCAGCTCTTCCTCGCCACCGGCGCCAGCAAGTGGAACGATCCGCACAACTTCCCCTGGACGATGGGCTTCCAGCCGAGCTACCGGGTCGAGGCGCGGATCTTCGCAAAATACATTCTGAAGGAGAAGCCGGACGCGAAGGTCGCGATCTTCTATGCCAACGACGATTTCGGCAAGGACTACCTTGCCGGCATCAAGGACGTGTTCGGCGACAAGGCTTCGAAGCTGATCGTGGCGGAAGAAAGTTACGAGACGTCCGAGCCGTCGATCGACGCTCATATCGTCAAGCTCAAGGACACCGGCGCCGATGTCTTCGTGAACATTTCGACCCCGAAATTCGCGGCGCAGGCGATCAAGAAGATCGCCGAGCTCGGCTGGAAGCCGATGCATCTGATGACCGACGTCTCGGTGTCGATCGGCGCGGTGATGAAGCCGGCCGGCCTCGAGGCCTCCGAGGGCGTGCTCTCGGCCGGCTACCTCAAGGACGCGTCGGATCCGCAGTGGAAGGATGATGCCGGCATGAAAAAGTTCATGGCTTTCATCGAGAAGTACGTGCCCGGCGCGAACATCTCGGACGCCAATCTGGTTTACGCCTATGCCGCGGCCCAGACCATGGTGCAGGTACTGAAGCAGGCGGGCGACAATCTCACCCGCGAGAACGTGATGAGGCAGGCCGCCAGCCTGAAGGACTTCACCCCCGACACGCTGATCCCGGGGATCACGATCAACACCTCGGCCACCGACTTCGCGCCGATCGAGCAGCTCAAGATGTGGCGTTTCAAGAGCGGCCAGTGGGAGCTGTTCGGCCCCATCATCAGTGCCGAGCCGAGCGGCTAGGGAGCGTAACTACCCCGGCAGGAACAGAGCAAACGGCTCTTCCACCGTGCGACGCAGGTGACTGCGATACAATGCATGGTTGGGGTTATCCGGTGCGATCCGCCCCAGCGTCGGCTCTCGGACGTTCTTCAGCGGAACATAGGCGATGGGCGCAGCGATCGGCGTCAATTGCGAGCCGGGGCCGGCGCGCAGCGACGAGATGATGCCATACATCTCGCCGTTCACCGTCGGGCGCGATACCGTGATCACCCGATGCTGGCCATGCTTGTTGATGACGAGGTAGATGAACCCCGACTGATGCGGCACCGCGACTTCGCCGGTGTGCTCATAGGCGGCATCGGTCCGCTCGCCCTCGCGGAAGACCAGCGAGGAGACTCTGGGCTCCCAGACGATCTCGGTGCGATAGGCGAAGATCGCGTCCTTGTCGCCAAAGGACGGCCGCAGCGTGATGTAGACGTCCTCGATCCAGGTCACCGCGCGATGCGAATAGGAGCCGAGACTGTCGGGCGCGACATCGTTGCCGGCCGGGGGCGACGGCGCAACCGTGCTGCTCTTGCGCAAGGACACGCCCAGCGCCTGCTCGAGCCGGACCGTGGTTGCCAGCGTGAACGGGCGGCGGCCGCCGAGCGCCTTCTCCAACGTCGACAGGCTGAGCTTGGCTTGCTCGGCCAGCGCCTGCCGCGAAATCCTGCGCCTCGCGATCTCCTCGCGGATCGTCTCCGCGACCTCGCGGCTCTGCTCGTCCGAAAGCTGCCCGTCGTTGAGTTTATCCGGCGTCTGCATCGTTAGCCCTGCTTCCCACGGGCATCATTCTAGCAGGGCGGACAAATCAGCACAAAACCGGACATCGCCGCCAAAGCGGCGGCCTGCCCGGGCCAGCCGCGGCAGAACAATGCCGATCATTCTGCTCGCGAAATCGCCCCCTCCCGGCCGATGCTCGGCGTCGTCAACCACCTTTCGGGAGCAGGCCAAATGGACAATTGCGATACGGTCGACAGCAACGGGCACCCCTGGCTCGGCAGGCTGGTCAAGGTCGGACTGTTCCTCCTGGCGCAGGGCATTGCCGTGCTCCTGGTCAGCTTCGTGGCCCTGCTGGTGAGCTTCGCACCTGGCTGGTCGGCGACGACCGAGCAGGCAAGCCTGCTCCAGCCCGGCGATGCCAAGTCCGGCAGCCTCCTCCTGAAGGAGGACGGCGCTTACACCGAAGCCATCCGCCTCGGGATCGACGTCGACATCACGGTATCAGGCCCGACGCTGCGCACGCGCGTCACGCAGGTCTTCCGCAACCCGACCAAGGACTGGGTCGAGGCGACCTATGTCTATCCGCTGGCCACCGACGGCGCCGTCGACACGCTCAAGATGGTGGTCGGCGACCGCGTCATCGTCGGCGACATCAGGGAGCGTCAGCAGGCACGCGTGATCTACGAGCAGGCCCGCCGTAACGGACAGAAGGCTGCGCTCACCGAGCAGGAGCGGCCCAACATCTTCACCAACTCGGTCGCCAATATCGGTCCCGGCGAAATAGTGCTGGTGCAGATCGAATATCAGGAGCCGGTGCATCAATCCGGCAACGAATATTCGCTGCGCGTGCCGCTCGTAGTCGGGCCGCGCTACAATCCGGCGCCGATCGTGCAGAGTGTCGACTTTCGCAAGGACGGCTCCGGCTGGGGCGCGACCAGTTCAGACCCTGTGCCCGACCGTGACCGCATCTCGCCGCCGGTTCTCGATCCCGCCAACACTTCTCCGAACAGCGCGCCGATCAATCCAACCAGCATCACGGTGCACCTCAAGGCTGGCTTTGCGCTTGGCGAAGTCAAGAGCCACCATCACAACGTCAAGATCGAGAACCCGGACAACACGACGCGCGTCGTGACGCTTGCCGACGGCACCGTGCCGGCCGACCGCGACTTCGAGCTGACCTGGAAGCCTGTGGCAGAAAAGGCACCGTCGGTCGGGCTGTTCCGCGAACATGTCGGCGATGCCGACTATCTGCTCGCCTTCGTTACGCCGCCGTCCGCCGAGCAAACAACGCAGAAGCCGCTGCCGCGCGAGGTGGTGTTCGTGATCGACAATTCCGGCTCGATGGGCGGCACCTCGATCGAGCAGGCCAAGGCGAGCCTTCTTTATGCCCTCGGCCGCCTCCAGCCGAACGACCGCTTCAACGTGATCCGCTTCGACGACACCATGGACGCGCTGTTTCCGACGTCGGTGCCAGCCGATATCGCGCATATCGGTGAAGCGACGTCATTCGTCAGCACATTGCAGGCGCGCGGCGGCACCGAGATGGTGCCGGCGATGCGTGCGGCACTGACCGACAAGATCGGTGACACCAACATGGTCCGGCAAATCGTGTTCCTGACCGACGGCGCGATCGGTAACGAGCAGCAATTGTTCGAGACGATCACCGCGATGCGCGGCCGCTCGCGCATCTTCATGGTCGGCATCGGCTCCGCGCCCAACACCTATCTGATGACGCGGGCTTCCGAGCTCGGCCGCGGCGCCTTCACCCATATCGGCTCGGTCGAGCAGGTCGAGGAGCGCATGCGCGGCCTGTTCGCAAAGTTGGAGAATCCTGCCGTGACCGGCCTCACCGCAAAATTCTCGGAAGCCAAAGCCGACGTCACGCCCGCGATCATTCCCGATATCTATCGCGACGAGCCGCTGGTGCTCGCGGCAAAGCTCGACAAGCTTGCGGGCTCGCTGGAGATCAAGGGCCGCGTCGGCGACCGGCCGTGGTCGGTGACGCTGCCGCTGCAAAATGCTGCCGAAGGCAAGGGCCTGTCAAAACTCCGGGCCAGGCGCAAGATCGGCGATGCCGAGGTGGCGCGGACGCTCCGCGAGATGACGCCGGAGGACACGGACAAGACGATCCTTGCGCTGGCGCTCGACCATCAGATCGTCACGCGACTGACCAGTCTCGTCGCGGTCGACAAGACGCCGAGCCGTCCCGAAGGCCAGCCGCTCAAGCTCAGCGAGCTTCCGATCAACCTGCCGGCCGGCTGGGATTTCGCGAAAATGTTTGGCGAACGGCCGCAGCTGACGCCGACACAGTTGCGCGAGCGCCGCGCCGATGCAGGCCAGCCTGCGGCAAGGCGTCCGGCTCCTGTCGCACCCGATGCGATCCGCCTGCCCAAGACCGCGACTGCGGCCGCGCTGAAGATGATCGCAGGCCTGATCATGATCGTTCTCGCCCTGATCCTGTTCGTGTTCAACCGGCGTCAGCACTTGCTCACTGACGCCGCTTGAGAGAGGAGCGCCCCAACTCCTCTTGCTTGGCGCGCGCGGCTGCCCGTCCCGATACCAACGGCCGCGCGCGCCCTTTTTCTTCGGACGGTAGACACGATGCCCCGCCTCATCTTTCCTCTCGCTCTCGCCGTCATCGGAACGATCCTGTTCGGCGACGGCGCCTACATCCACGCCAAGGCGTGGCTCGCGCAGGTGCTCCTGGAGCGCGCGTTCGACCGGAGCGTTGCGACCGGCCGGCCGGTCAAGCCATGGTCCTGGGCCGATACCTGGCCGGTGGCGCGGATCGAGGTGAAACGGATCGGCGCCAGTGCCATCGTGCTCTCCGGAACGAGCGGGCAGGCGCTCGCCTTCGGCCCCGGTCACATCAACGAAACGGTTGATGCCGGCGAGCGCGGCGTTGCCGTCTATGCCGCCCATCGCGATACCCATTTCCGCTTCCTGCGGGATGTTGCCATTGGTGACGTGATCGATGTCACGCGCAGTGACGGTGAACGCTTTCGCTATCGCGCGGATTCCTCAAGCGTAGTCCGTTTCGACGCATCGGGCATCGATCCCGCGACGCAGGATTTCGAGCTTGTCCTTGCGACCTGCTGGCCGTTCGACGCCGTTACGTCCGGCCCCGAACGTTACCTCCTGCATGCCATCCTGATCGATGAGAGGGACTAGCCGTTCGCAATCGACCCCGTCCGGGATCGATCGAGCTCTCGAAAACCGGGCTTGGCGCGCGCGATTGAAGTCGTCGCTTGCGATCCGCCACGCATTCCGCCGTGCGGCATGCAGCTCCACCGGTTGCCACTCCACCGAACTCGCCATAGAACAACGTTACGCGCCACCAAGAAGAACAAAAGGTGAGGTCAAACCATGGAAGCCTCTAAAGCGCAGGTCTTTAAAGCGCAGGTCTCTGCTGCATCGGTTCCTGCCCGCTCATGGTCGCCGCCGCCCGATGCCAGTGACATCGTCAAGGGCATCCACGCCATGCTGCATCCGCGCAACATCGTGCTGGTGGGCGCGACCGACAAGCCGGGCAATTACGCCGAGCGCATCTGGAACAATCTGGCCAGATATGGCTTCCAGGGCGGGCTCTATCCTGTCAACGCCAGGCGCGAAACCATCTGGGGCGTGCCCTGCTACAAGGATTTTACGAGCCTCCCCGAGAAGCCTGATCACGTTCTGGTGCTGGTGCCCGCACGCTTTGCCGTGCAGGTGATCCGCGACGCTGCTGCTGCCGGCGCGCGGTCCGCCACCATCGTCACTTCGGGCTTCAGCGAGTTGCAGGATGAGGAGAGCCGGAAGCTCGCCTCGGAGCTGCAACAGGCTGTGCACGAGACGGGACTAGCCGTCACCGGCCCGAACTGCCTCGGCAATTTGAGCGCCGGCGAGAAGCTCTTCACCAACATCGACGACCGCATCGTCACCATGGAGCAGGGCGCGGTGGCGATCGCCGGCCAATCCGGCGCCATTGTCATGGCCATCCGGCAGGCCCTGGAGGATCGCGGCGTCGGTGTCGGCTACATGGTGACAACAGGCAACGAGACCGGGCTCGAGACACCCGACCTGATGCGCTATTTCGCCGAGGATCCGAGCGTCAAGGTGATCGTGGTCTATCTCGAAGGCGTGCGTAACACCAAGGCGTTTCGCGACGCCTGCAAGGCCGCGCGCGCCGCGAGCAAACCGGTGATCGCGCTCAAGCTCGGATCATCGGAAGGCGGCCGCGCCGCCGCGATGGCGCACACCGGTGCGCTGGCGGGCTCGATCGAGACATTCGACGCGATCGCAACCCGCGAAGGCGTGATCCGCGTGCGTGGGCTCGACGAATTGATCGAGACCACCGAATGCTTCGTCCATGCCGCCGTGCCGAAGGGCGACCGGCTCGCCGCAGTCACATTGTCCGGCGGCAAGCGCGGCATGCTAATCGATGCCTTCTATGCAGAAGGCCTGAATTTCGCGCCGCTCAGTCCACATGTCAGCAGCGAGCTGGCGAAGATGCTCGGCCCCGGCTCGATCGTCGGCAATCCGCTCGATGCCGGCTTTGCCGCGGTGGTCGATCCCTCTGTCTACATGAGGTCGATCAAGCTGATGATCGACGATCCCGATATCGACATCGTCATCATCGACGCCGAGTTTCCAAAAGCGCCGCACGAGCAGCGCGAGCGCAATTTGCGCATCGTCGACGAGATGGCGAGCCGGGCCGCAAAGCCCGTGATCTATATCAGCGCGATGTCGATCGGCTTCACCGAGTTCACCAAGGGCCTGCGCAAATCGCTGCCGCATCTCGCAGTGATGCAGGGCATGGACCGCGCGGTGACTGCGATCAAATCGCTGCTCGCCTATGCGAGACTGCGCAAGGAAGTTCCCGACATCATCTCGAGCTCGAATCCCGCCGCGCGCGCCATGCTGGAGAAAGCGCTGGCAGCGGCGAGCGGCGCCGCGCTCGACGAGGTCGCCTCGAAGAGGCTGCTGAAGGCCTATGGCATCCCGGTCTCGAAGGAGGGAATCGCACAGACGGCGGCGGAAGCGGTGAAGATCGCCAAGCAGATCGGCTTTCCGGTCGTGGCCAAAGTCGTGAGCGCCGAGATACTGCACAAATCCGACATCGGCGGCGTCGTGCTGAACCTCAACAGCACGACTGAAGTGAAGAAAGCTTTTTCCGACATCACCGCGCGGGTGAAGAAGAAGCTGAAGGGCAAGCCAAAGCTCGACGGCATCCTGATCGCGCAGCAGGTCAAGGCCGATCTCGAGCTCGTGGTCGGCGCCTCGCTCGATGCCGAGATGGGACCGGTCGTGCTGTTCGGCACCGGCGGCATCGATATCGAGCTGATGAAGGACGTGGCCCTTGCCGGCGCGCCGCTGGACGAGGCCGAGGCGCGGCTCCTGATCGGCCGCACCAAGGCCGGCATCAAGATGCGCGGCTATCGCGGCAAGCCGGCGCTGCACGAGGCCTCCGCCGTGAAGGCGCTGGTCGGCCTGTCCAACCTGATCGCGGATGCCGGCGATCGCATCGCCTCGATCGACGTCAATCCATTCCTGATCAACAGCAAGACGGGCGTGGCGGTCGACGCCTTGATCGTGCTGAACAATGCGACCGCCGAACGCGCTGCCGGACACTAATTGTCGCGTAGGGCGGATTAGCGCAGCGTAATCCGCCGATCGGGACAATAGGAAAAAATGGCGGGTTACGCCTCGATAATCCACCCTACTTAACATTGCGGGCTTCTTCCAACTTCCCTGCTTTGGCCGTAGACTCAGCCGCATGGCACGCGCGAGCAATCTGGTGATCGGAACGGCGACGCTGGCGGTGATCGCCCTGGCGTTCGGCGGCCTGCTCGGCGTGCAGAAATGGCGCACGATCCAAAGCCGCAGCCAGTTGCGCGTCGTGTTCGAAGGCGGTTCCGCGAGCGGCCTGCGCCGCGGCGGCCCGGTCAATTTCGACGGCGTGCCGGCCGGCCAGATCCTGTCGATCAAACTGGACAGTCCGCGCAAGGTCGTGGCGCTGGTGTCGCTCGACAACACCGCGCCGATCCGCAAGGACACGGTCGCCGGCATCGAGTTCCAGGGCCTGACCGGCGTCGCTGCGGTCTCGCTGATCGGCGGCGCGCCGTCCGCGCCGCCGGTGCCGCTGGATCTGGACGGCATTCCCGTGCTGACCGCCGATCTCAGCGACGCTGAATCCATCGTCGACACGCTGCACAGCGTCGATCGCACGATCGTCATCAACGCGCCGGCGATCAAGGACGGCCTGCGTACGTTCGAAGACTATACCGCCGACCTTAGAGGCAAGGGCGACCAGATCGACGCGGTGATGCTCAAGGTCGACAATGCATTTGCGGGCTTCGACAAGGCCGTCACGAAGATTGAGGGCGTGGTCCCCGGCTTCGTCGACGGCAAGGCCGACGAGCTGTTCGAAAAGGTGACGGGGCTGCACGAGCTCGCCGACACCATGAGGAAGAAATCGGTAAGCTTCCTTGAGGACACGCGCCGCTCGCTGCTCGATGTCAGTGAAGCCGCCAACAAGATGAGCGGGACGCCCGCGCCTGCCGCCGCCCCGCGTCCGCCGCGCAAGCCAACGCAGCAGAAGCGGTAGAGCCTACCAGGTGTAACGCACGACGCCCTTGCCGGCGTAGGAGCGCGTGACATTCGAGAACTCGCCCTCGAAGGTTGCCGACGCGGACCAGCCGTTCATCCAGTTCATCTGCACCGACGCCGTGGTCAGTGCGGAATCGCGCGCCAGCGCGGCACCGTTCACGACGAAGGCCGATCCAGGCAGCGTCTGGAACACCGCGCCGACCGTGCGATCCGGACTGAAATCATGCGCCCATGCGGCGCGGCCGCGCAACGTCAGCACACCGCCGGCGGTGGCAAACGATCTGTCGGCGCGCAGGCCGAGCTCGGTGCGGGTGCTGGTCACGTCCTTGGCGGCATAGTTGAGCGCAAAGGCGTTGTTGCCGACCACGGCGAATTCCGAATAGCTCGGCAGGCTGAACATCGTGGCCTGGAGCGCGGCATAGGGCGTCAGCCCGATCCACGGCATCGCCTGGCGATAGCCGCCCTCGATACGGCCTGAAACGGCGTTGGCATTGAACTGCGCACGCAGCTGATCGGTGCCGGCGGCCGTGACGATGCGGTTGGTGGTGACATCCTGCCAGCCATAGGCCAGTGCGGCCGTGACATAGGCAGGCCCGGCATTGTGGCGAACGAACGCGCCGGCCTGGAACAGATCCGAATGGCCCCAGCCCAGTCCGTTGACGCCGAAACCGGTGCCGCCGCCGGCGAGCGCGAAGCCCGCGACTGTCGCAGGCGAGAAGCGATAGTCGAGACCGACCGCGGTTCCGTAGACGCTGCTGGTTGTGTTGTTGGAGCCGAGTGCCGCGCGACCGTCGGTGGTCTGCGAGCCGCCGAAGCCGGCCGCCCAAGCATCCCAGCGCTGCTCGAATGTCGGCGATGGCACCTTGCGCTGGATCGAGGCAAAGGCGTCGCTCGGGCGCTTGCCTGATGCGGCGTAGGCAGTCGCGCTGGTCTCATCGGCATAAGGCGTCGCGCCGGGCGTGCCGCCGCGCCCCGAGCCGAACACGTCGGTCAACAGGCTCATGAACAGGTTCATCGCATTGAACGTCGTCTGCTGCGATCCGGTTGCGGATTCGCCCGAGGCCTGAGTCAGGCCGGATGGCGAGAGGTTCGCCAGCGTCAGGGGAAGGCCACCTGTGGTGTTGAAGTAGCGTGTCAAAGCATTGGCGACGTTCTGCTGATTGATATTGAGACCGCCGCCATAATTCAGCGCGAGATCGAGGAACACATTGTTCGGGTCGTAGCCCAGGCTAGCCTGGAGATTCGGCGAGAGCCCCGCCACGACCGGGTTGAACCTGTCGGGCAACGTGCCCGCGGTCAGGATTGTGTAATGCTTCGCGATCGATCCGGTCGGGACGACCACGACCGTGGCGCCGCCGAGCGTTGCCGTTCCCACCACGACCGCGATGCCATTGCTCGTGCCAGACACCTGCACCACGTAGCTCGACGTCGGTGTGAACGAGAGACCACCTGACACGGTGAGCGTGCCGGTTGGGCTGCCCGGCGCCAGCGCGCCGCCATTGATGGAGATGGAGCTTCCGACCGTGCCGACCCCGCCAAACGTGCCGCCCGCCGCGACGCTCACATTGCCGTTGATGGTGCCGGCGAGCATCAGCGTGCCGCCGAGCACGTTCCAGTCCTGATTGCCGGTGCCCGTCACCGTCCAGGTCGAGCTGTCGACCTTGTTGAAGGTCGAGAAGCCGTCGTACTGGAGGCCGGTGCCGATCAGGCTGAGATCGAACGTATCCTTGCCGGTGCCGCCGAGCTGGAAGGTGTCGGTGCCGGCGCCAAGCACGAATCCGTTGATGATGCTGCCGGGCCCGAGCGTAAGCGTGTTCGGGCCACAGCTACAGAACTCGATAGCAGCAAAACCGGTCGCGGCGTTGATGGTTCCCGAGTTGAAGACGCTCGCCCCACCACTCACGCTGATGCCGACACCGCTGGCCCCGACTGTGATGGTGCCGGTATTGACGACCTGGTTGGTCGTACTCAGTGTCGTCACGTCGATGCCGACGCCAGCTGCCCCGACCGAGATCGTGCCATTGTTGGTGACAATATTGGAATCACCGAACACCACGATACCCTCGGCGAAATCGGTCCCCGTGATCCGCCCGCTGTTGGTGATCGCGGAGGACAGGCCGGAATAGGCGATGCCCGCACCGCCTAGGCCAACACTGATCGTCCCGCTCTGACTGATGACGGCCCGATCACCCTGCACCGAAATGCCTGCCGACCCGCTGTCGCCCGTCGTGATCAAACCGCTATTGGTGACCTTGGCGTCATCGCCAAATAGGGCAATACCGACGCCGAAGTCGGCTGCCGTGATAGCGCCAAAATTGCTGACGGTTTGAAAGTTTCCCTGCATGAAGATGCCGGCGGCATTCTGCCCGACCGAGATCGTGCCGGAGGCCGTGTTGACGACCGTGTTGTTGTTGTTGATCGCGAGAATGCCGCCGGAGAATCCGGTGGAATCGCCGGCGGTGATCGCGCCGGCGTTCGTCACGGTCGCACCGCCAAACGCGAAGATCCCGATCGAATCGTTGGTGCCGGTGATCGTGCCTGTCGCGGCATTGGTGATTGTGTTGGCCTGTCCCGCGAAGATGCCTACGCCCGACGCCCCGACGGACAGCGCACCGCTGTTGGTGACGGTGTTGTTGTCACCTACCGAGATCGCGGCACCGCTGTCGCCGGTCGTTATCGTTCCGGCATTGGCAATGACGTTGTGATCGAGCGCGGAGATGCCGAGGCCGTTGTCAAGCACCGTGATGATGCCGTTGTTGGTCACGGTATTCGAATTTCCCGCGCTGACGCCGGTCAGGCCCGAACCTGCCGAGAGCGCCCCGCTGTTGGTGACGGTGTTGGAGTCGTTGAGGCCGATCGAGACTGAGCCGTTGTCATTCACGGTCGCGCCCGACAGCACGTTCACGGTGAGGCTGTTAACGCCAGCGCCGGCCTGAAAGCCGTCGGTATCAGTGCCGCTACAGGTGACGGTCTGGCCGCTCGAGACCGGATCAGGCACGCATTGCGCAGTGGCCGGCGTGGTCGAAATGCCGAGACCGAACACGAGCGTCAGGATGGCCGATGCGCCAGCGCATGACACGGCGCCATACCGGCGCAGTTCACCCTGCGGCCTCCATAGCCCCACGCCCCTCACGTCACACTCCCCCAGCCCCAGCTGTTCCGCCAGTGAACTTAGGGCATGAGAACGTTCCGTAGAACTACGGTCGGGTCGGAATGCGTCCGTTTGGCGTACAACCAGGGCAGAATCCGACAGCTATGTTGCAACCGCGCCACGGTTTTGCCGGCAAACTTACCATTCCGCGCAAGATACGGTTGCCCACCGACCCGGATATCGGCCGTCGTGACCTAGTAATTGCTCGGCGCGGCCTCGTTCGGGATGCCGTCGATCGGGCATTCGGCCGTGCCCGGCGTCGAGCGCGTCATCGCCTCGACCATGTCCCGCGTGCCTTCCGGATCCGCGATCCAGTTCTTGTAGAAATCATAGGGACAGGCCGCGACGCCGCGCGGGCTCTCGCCCGAATTGATCATGCCGGTGTAGCCGCGGTGGACCAGCTTGTAGAGATGGTTCTGCGACTGGCCGTTGCGGCGGGCATCACGGATCAGATGCTTCGAGAGCTGCGCATACTGGATGCCGTAGTCCTCCTCACCGCACTCGCCGAGCGTGCGACCGTCGAAGCCGATGATCGCGGAGTGGCCGAAATAGGAATAGACGCCGTCGAAGCCGGCGGCGTTGGCAACCGCGACATAGACATTGTTGGCCCACGCCATCGCCTTGGAGATCAGGATCTGCTGCTCCTTGGCCGGATACATGTAGCCCTGGCAGCGCACGATCAACTCGGCGCCCTTCATGGCGCAGTCGCGCCAGATCTCAGGAAAATTGCCGTCATCGCAGATAATCAGGCTAACCTTCATGCCCTTCGGGCCATCGGAGACATAGGTGCAATTGCCGGGATACCAGCCCTCGATCGGCACCCAGGGCATGATCTTGCGATACTTCTGCACGATCTCGCCCTGGTCGTTCATCAGGATCAGCGTGTTGTAGGGCGCCTTGTGCGGATGCTCCTCATGGCGCTCGCCGGTCAGCGAGAACACGCCCCACACTTTTGCCTTGCGGCAAGCCTCGGCGAAAATCGCGGTCTCCTCACCGGGCACGGCCGAGGCGGTCTCGTACATCTCCTTGGAGTCGTACATGATGCCTTGCGTGGAATATTCCGGGAAGATGACAAGGTCCATGCCGGGCAGGCCGGCCTTCATGCCCACCAGCATGTCGGCAATCTTGCGGGCGTTGTCGAGCACCTCCGCCTTGGTGTGCAGGCGGGGCATCTTGTAGTTGACGACTGCGACGCCGACGGTGTCGTTGCTGCTGGAAATATCGCCGTGAAGCATGTTGAGCGCTCCTGTCTTTTATTCGTTTGAGGTCATCGCGTGCGTTAGTGGCTGATCATCCAGGGCCGCGCGGTCGGAAAGCCCTTGGCGCCGCTTTTAGTCTTGGTCACCAGCCGCGCCGGTTTCTTCTTGTCAGACCCGTTCTTGTCCTTCACGGTCTTGCCCGAGGAGCAGCAACCGCAACCGGGGCCGTGCGAGGCCTTGTACTGCGCGAGCGTCTGCGGCGCGTGCGAGCTGCGTTCATTGACGGCGTGGGCTTTTCGCTTCTCCGCCGGCATGCAGAAGAAATTCGGTGCAGTCAGGATCACCCGCGGCGCCGACACCTCGCAATGCGGACAGTTTTGCGGATCGTCGCATTCCGCCATCGGTCGAAGGTCCTTGAAGGGACCGCAATCGTCACAGAGATATTCATAGACCGGCATCTTGTATCCCTTCGCGCTCGGTGATGTCCGCTTCACCTCGCCCCGCTTGCGGGGGAGAGGTCGGAACGCATCGCAAGATGCGTTCCGGGTGAGGGGCAGTCTCCGCAAACTCACTGCTACCGTTCGTGCGGAGACAGCCCCTCACCCCAACCCTCTCCCCGTAAGAACGGGGAGAGGGGGCGCAGTGATCATTTGTCCGGCGAGATCGGCATCTGGATATCGCCGGTGATGTGCTTGATGGGACCAGCCGCCGACGGCATCACGTCGAAGTCGAATATCTCCGTCGGCAGCCATAGCGTGGCGCAGGCATTGGGGACGTCGACCACGCCGGAGATGTGGCCCTGAACCGGTGCGGTGCCAAGGATCGAATAGGCCTGGGCGCCGGAGTAGCCGAACTTCTTCAGATATTCGATCGCGTTGAGGCAGGCCTGACGATAGGCGATGGTGACGTCGAGATAGTGCTGCTTGCCCTGCTCGTCGACCGAGATGCCTTCGAAGATCAGATAGTCCTTGTAGTTCGGCGTGATCGGCGACGGCTTGAAGATCGGGTTCTTGATGCCGTATTTCGACATGCCGTCCTTGATCACCTCGACCTTCAGATGCAGCCATCCGGCCATCTCGATCGCGCCGCAGAAGGTGATCTCGCCATCGCCCTGGCTGAAGTGCAGGTCGCCCATCGAGAGACCGGCGCCGGGCACATAGACCGGGAAGTAGATTTTCGAGCCGCGGGAGAGATCCTTGATGTCGCAATTGCCGCCGTGCTCGCGCGGCGGCACCGTGCGCGCACCTTCGGCGCCGATCTTGGCCTTGACGTCTCCCTTGGCACGACCGCCATGGGCCGTCGCCGCGAACGGCGGATTGGCCAAACCGGGCACGCGGGTGGGGTCGGTCGAGATCAGCTCGGCCTCGCGCTTGTTCCAGGTCTCCAGCATCTTGGGATCGGGCAGACAGCCGATCAGGCCGGGATGGATCAGGCCTGCGAAATTCACGCCAGGCACGTGGCGCGACGAGGTGTAGAGACCCTTGATGTCCCAGATCGACTTCTGCGCCAGCGGGAAGTGGTCGGTGAGGAAGCCGCCGCCATTCTGCTTGGAGAAGAAGCCGTTGAAGCCCCACAGGCTCTCCTTCATCGGGCCGACGTCGAGCAAGTCCACCACGAGGAGGTCGCCGGGCTCCGCGCCCTTGACGCCGATCGGACCGGAGAGGAAGTGCACGATCGAGAGATCGATATCGCGCACGTCGTCGGCGGAATCGTTGTTCTTGATGAATCCGCCGGTCCAGTCATAGGTCTCGATGATGAAATCGTCGCCGGGATTGACCCAGGACACCATTGGAATGTCGGGGTGCCAGCGGTTGTGCACCATGTCATTTTCGTAAGCCGACTTGGTGAGATCGACCTTGATCAGTGTCTCTGGCATCGAGAAGCTCCCCTTTTACACGGTTGGTTAGACGGACAGATATTTCGAGACCTGCGCAGCATCGACGCTGTCGCGCGGGTCGTCGCGCACGATGGCGCCGTTCTCGATCACCAGCACGCGGTCGGCGATATCGAGCGCAAAGCTCAGGACCTGCTCGGACACCACGATCGACAGGCCCTTTTCATCGCGGATGCGCTTGAGCGTTCGCGCCATCTCCTTGATGATTGACGGCTGAATGCCTTCAGTGGGCTCGTCCAGCAGCAACACCTTCGGCTTGGTTGCGAGCGCGCGGGCAATCGCCAATTGTTGTTGTTGCCCGCCGGAGAGATTGCCACCGCGACGATCCTTCATCTCCAGCAGAACCGGAAACAGCTCATAGATGTCGCTAGGCACCTCGGTCCCGCCGGAGACGACGAGCCCGGTCTCGATGTTCTCCTTCACCGTCATGGTGGAGAAGATCATGCGGCCCTGCGGCACATAGGCGAGGCCTTTGGCCACGCGCTCGTAGCTCGGCAACCCGCCGAGCTCGGCACCGTCCATGGTCACCGAGCCGCTTTTCGCCGGAAGGATACCCATCAGCGATTTCATCAGCGTGGTCTTGCCCATGCCGTTGCGGCCCATGATCGCGACGATCTCATTGGGAGCGACCTTGACGTTGAGCCCGTGCAGCACCTCGCTCTGGCCGTAGGCGACGTGGAGATCTGAAATAGCGAGCATCGTCACGCCTCCTTAGTGGCCGAGATAGACTTCGATGACCTTGGGATCGTTCTGCACCTTCTCCATGGTCCCCTCGGAGAGGATCTGGCCTTGGTGCAGCACGGTGACCTTGTGCGCGATGTCCTCGACGAACTTCATGTCGTGCTCGATCACCAGCACCGACCGGTTCTTGATGATGCGGTTGAGGAGCTCGGCGGTCTTGGCCCGCTCGGACACGCTCATCCCGGCGACGGGCTCGTCGAGCATCAGGAGGTCCGGATCCTGGATCAGCAGCATGCCGATCTCGAGCCATTGCTTCTGGCCGTGGCTGAGCAGATCGGCGCTCATGTTCAGCCGATCCTTCAGGAAGATCATCTCGGCAACTTCATGCACCCGGTCGCGCACGGCGGCGTCTCGGGTAAAGGTCAGCGCACCGAACACAGAGCGCCCGCGCGGATAGGAGATCTCCAGGTTCTCGAACACCGTGAGATCGTCGTAGATCGACGGGTTCTGGAATTTGCGTCCGACGCCAGTCTTGACGATCTCGTTCTCCTTCATCCGCGTCAGCTCCTTGCCGCGGAACTGGATCGAGCCCGACGTCGCTTTGGTCTTGCCGCAGATCAGGTCGAGCACCGTGGTCTTGCCGGCGCCGTTCGGACCGATGATGACGCGGATCTCGTTCTCGTCGACATAGAAGGAGAGATCGTTGACCGCCTTGAACCCGTCGAAGGAGACGGTCAGGGCTTCGACGGCGAGCAGGAATTCCTTGGGCTGATGACCGACGAGCATGATCTATCTCCTCACTGCCAGCGTGGCATCGGCATCGTGATGACCTACGAGCATGATGATCTCCTCACTCGGCCGGGGCGCCGTCGGCGACCGAGCTGTCGGTCCAGCCTTCAGGCTTGGGTTTGCGCGGCGAGATCAGGCGGTCGATGCGCGGCTGCACATAGTCGCCCCAGATTCCGGCAAGACCGTTCGGGAATGCGAGAACCACGGCGATGAACAGGCCGCCGAGACCAAACAGCCACAATTCGGGGAACGTTTCCGACAGGCTGGTCTTGGCGAAATTGACCAGTAGCGTGCCGTAGACCGCGCCGAGGATCGACAGCCGGCCACCGACCGCTGTGTAGATCACCATTTCGATCGATGGCACGATGCCGACGAAGGACGGTGACATGAAGCCGACATTGAGTGCAAACATCGCGCCGCCGATCGCGGCGAATACGGCGGCGATGCAGAAGGCGAATATCTTGAAGTTCGCGACGCTGTAGCCGGAGAACCGGACCCGATCCTCCTTCTCCCGCATCGCGACCAGGATGCGCCCGAGCTTGGAGTGCCGGATGAACTGCGCGATCATGATGCAGACGAACAGGCATCCGACCTCGAAGAAGTACAGCACGACCTTGGCGTGATCGGGCCGGATGTCCCATCCCTTCAGCGTCCGCAGATCGGTCATGCCGTTGATGCCGCCGGTGTAGCCTTGCTGGCCCACGATCAGGATAGTGAGGATGGCCGCGACCGCCTGGGTGATGATCGCGAAGTAAGTGCCGCCGACGCGGCGCTTGAACATCGCGGTGCCGATGATCAGCGCGAAGATGCCAGGCACCAGGATGATGGCGGCGATGGTGAAGGTGAGGCTGTTGAAGGGCTTCCAGAACAGCGGCAGCGCCGTGATCTGATTCCAGTCCATGAAATCGGGAATGCCGGGGGTCGACTGGATCTTGGTGTTCTCCACGCTCGATGCCTCGAGCTTGAGGAACATCGCCATGCAGTAGCCGCCGAGCCCGAAGAACACGCCCTGGCCGAGGCTGAGAATGCCGCCATAGCCCCAGCAGACCACCAACCCCAGCGCGACGAAGGCATAGGTCAGGTATTTCGCGACCAGGTTGAGCCTGAAGACGTCGAGCGTGAGCGGCAGCACCACCACCAGGAAGACTGCGAGCACCAGAATTCCGATGAGCTCCGATCGATTGAAGAACCGATTGTCGGTCATTGCATCAGCCTCTGTTTCTCACTTGCGGACCTTGAGGGCGAACAGCCCCTGCGGACGCAGCATCAGGATTCCGACAACGGCGAGCAGCGTCAGCACCTTGGCCATCGAGCCCGACATGAAGAACTCGAGGGTGGATTGCGTCTGCGAGATCGAGAAGGCCGAGGCGATGGTGCCGAGCAGGCTCGCAGCGCCGCCGAACACGACCACCAGGAACGTGTCGACGATGTAGAGCTGTCCGGAGGTCGGCCCGGTCGAGCCGATCATGGTGAAGGCGCTGCCGGCGACGCCGGCGATGCCGCAGCCGAGGCCGTAGGTATAGCGGTCCACTTTCTCGGTGTTGATGCCGACGGCGCCGGCCATGATGCGGTTCTGCACCACCGCGCGGACCTGGCGCCCCCAGCGCGATTTGTACATTACATAGGCGACGCTGATCGTGATCAGCAGGGTCAGGCACATCACGAAGACGCCGTTGATCGGCACTTCGATGCTGTCGGTGACGTGCAGCGATCCGAGCATCCATTGCGGCAACTCGACGCCGACCTCACGCGCACCGAATACGGAGCGATAGGCCTGCTGCAACATCAGGCTGAGGCCCCAGGTCGCAAGCAGCGTATCGAGCGGGCGCTTGTAGAGATGCCGTATCAGCACCCATTCCACCAGCATTCCCAACGCGCCGGATGCAACAAAGGCGAGGATCATCGCGAGGAAGAAGTAGCCGCTGAACAGGCTCGGCAAATAGGCCTGGAAGAAATTCGATGTCATCCAGGTGACGTAGGCCCCGAGGATCATGAACTCGCCGTGGGCCATGTTGATGACGCCCATCTGGCCGAAGATGATCGCAAGACCGAGCGCCATCAGCACATAGACAGAGAACAGGATCAGTCCTGCAAAGCCCTGCATGACGAAAATGGAGCCAAGGTCACCAAGCGAGTAGTCGCCGAACATCGATGTCCTCCGTCAGGGATGAGGTCCCGCGTCGCGAGCAGATTCGCGACGCGGGGGTCTTGGGCATAGACTTGCAATCCATGCCAGGGAGCGGCTCGAGCTTGGGGAAACCGCGGCGGTCGCCGCGTCTCTTACTGGTAGCCCTTGGGGAACGGATCCGGCTCGACGAGATCGGCGGTCTCGTAGATCAGTTCGAACTGGCCATCGAGCTTGGCGCGGCCCACCCGGGTCTTCGACCAGAGATGATGGTTCTCGTGGATGCGCACGTAGCCTTCCGGCGCACCCTTGAACTCGACGCCGGGCGAAGCCGCCGCGATCTTGTCGACGTCGAAGGAGCCGGCCTTCTCGACCGTCAACTTCCACAGCCACGGGCCGAGATAGGCAGCCTGGGTGACGTCTCCGATCACGGTCTTCTCGCCCCACATCTTCTTGAACGCGGGCACGAAGGCCTTGTTGTTCGGATTGTCGAGCGACTGGAAGTACTTCATGCAGGCATAGGCGCCCGCGATGTTCTCGCCGCCGATGCCGTCGATTTCGTCCTCGGTCACCGAGATCGTCAGCAGCGCCTGCTTGGAGAGGTCGATGCCGGCGGCCTTGAGCTGCTTGTAGAAGGCGACGTTGGAGCCGCCGACCACGTCGGTGAAGATCACGTCGGGCTTGGTCAGCTTGATCTTGTTGATGACCGAGTTGAACTGGGTGTTGCCGAGCGGATAGTACTCCTCGCCGACAACCTTGCCCTTCAGCACGTTCTCGACGTGCTTGCGCGCGATCTTGTTCGAGGTGCGCGGCCAGATGTAGTCGGAGCCGACGAAGAAGAACGACTTCGCGCCCTTCTCCTTGGCGATCCAGTTCAGGCCGGCGAGAATCTGCTGGGTCGCTTCCTGGCCGGTATAGATCACGTTCTTGGACTGCTCGAGGCCTTCGTAGAAGGTCGGGTAGTAGAGCATGCCGTTATACTGCTCGACGACCGGCAGCACAGCCTTGCGCGAAGCCGAGGTCCAGCAGCCCATGATCGCCGCGACCTTGTCGTTGACGAGCAGCTTCTTGGCCTTTTCCGCGAAGGTCGGCCAGTCGCTGGCGCCGTCTTCCTGGATGAACTTGATCTTGCGGCCGAGCACGCCGCCGGCGGCGTTGATCTGCTCGATGGCGAGCTTTTCGGCTTCGATCGAGCCGGTTTCGGAGATGGCCATGGTGCCGGTAGCGGAGTGTAGGATACCCACCGTCACCTCGGTATCGGTCACCGCGAGGCCGGTGGTGTTGATCGCCGAGGTCGCCGGGGTCTGCGCAAAGGACGCCCGCGGCAGCATCGTGATGGCCGGGACGGCAGCGATTCCCATCAATAGTTTGCGCCGGAGCGGCGATAAAAGGCCCTTGGTTTCTTCGTCTGACATGAGCACCCCACTGTTTGTTCGAGGACACGCGATTGGTGCCGTGAGGATGGCTCGAATTTGTGCACTGCAAGCATACGCAAGATCGCGTATACTGCACCGCAAAATAGCGACGTAGGCTTTTGGTACGGGATTTGCGAGTTCACGAGAGGTTCGGACGAGTTCGGGAGTGGGGTATAAGTGGCAGGGCGGCAGCGAATAGACCGCGTCAGGCGCCAGTACAATCAGTGGGTCGCCAACCAGACGCTGGAAGACTACGCGCTGCGCTTCACCGCCAAAAGCGCACGACGCTGGTCCGCCGCTCGCGTCGCCAACACCGCGATTGGTGCGATCTCCTTCCTGGTGCTGGAGGCAATCGGCGGCACCATCACCCTCAACTACGGCGTTACCAACGCCGCAGCCGCAATCCTCGTCGTCTCCACCATCATCTTCTTCTGCGGCGTGCCGATTGCCTATTATGCAGCCAAGTGCGGCATCGACATTGACCTGCTCACGCGCGGCGCCGGCTTTGGCTATATCGGCTCGACAATCACCTCGCTGATCTACGCCTCCTTCACCTTCATCTTCTTCGCGATCGAGGCGGTGATCCTGGCAACCGCGCTGGAGATGTGCTTAGGCATCCCCCGCCCGATCGGCTACCTCATCAGCGCCGTCGCGATCATTCCGCTCGTGACCTACGGCATCACGCTGATCAGCCGCTTCCAGCTCTGGACGCAGCCGCTCTGGGTCGTCCTGCACATCCTGCCTTTCGCCGCGATTGCATGGGCCAGCCCGCACTCCTTCACGGAATGGCACAAATTCGCCGGCGAGCACGGCGACCTCGGCGGCCATTTCGATCTGTTGCTGTTCGGCGTCGCATCCTCCGTGGTGTTCTCGCTGGTGGCGCAGATCGGCGAGCAGGTCGACTTCCTGCGATTTCTGCCGCGCGACCGCCGCACCTCCAGGGCATCGTGGTGGATCGCGCTGATGAGCGCGGGGCCGGGCTGGATCGTGCTCGGCGCGCTGAAACTCCTGGCGGGCTCGTTCCTCGCATTCTTCGCGCTGAGCCACGGCGTGCCACCCGAAGAGGCGGCCGAGCCCGCACATATGTATGTCGTGGCCTTTCGCTACGTCCTGTCGGACCCGGATCTCGCGCTGGCCTTGACCGGCTTCTTCGTGGTGCTGTCGCAGATCAAGATCAACGTCACCAACGCCTATGCCGGCTCGATCGCCTGGTCGAATTTCTTCTCCCGTCTGACGCACAGCCATCCCGGACGCGTGGTCTGGCTGGTGTTCAACGTGATGGTGGCGCTGCTGCTGATGGAGATCGGCGTCTACAAGGCGCTGGAGCAGACGCTCGCGCTCTACTCCAACGTTGCGATTGCCTGGGTCGGCGCGCTGGTGTCCGATCTCGTCATCAACAAGCCGCTCGGCCTGCGCCCGCCGCAGATGGAGTTCAAGCGGGCGCATCTCTACGACATCAATCCGGTCGGTGTCGGCGCGATGACGCTCGCGATCATCGTCTCGATCGCGGCGTTCTACGGCCTGTTCGGGCCGACCATGAAGGCGCTCGCCGCCTTCGTCGCGCTGACGGTGGCCTTCGTCGCCGCACCGATCATCGCCTGGCTGACCGAGGGAAAGTTCTACATCGCGCGCAAGCCGAAGCGGAGCTGGGCCAATATCGAGTCGATCCAGTGCTGTATCTGCGAGCACAGTTTTGAACCGGAGGACATGACGTCCTGCCCTGCTTACGCCGGCCCGATCTGCTCCTTGTGCTGCTCGCTCGATGCACGCTGCCACGACCTCTGCAAACCGCACGCGCGGGCGCAGGTGCAATTTGCGGACGCGCTCAGCAAGATCCTGCCGCAGCCGATCTATGCGCGCATCAACTCGCAGTTCGGCCACTATATCGGCGTCTTCGTGGTCTCGGCGGGTCTCGTCGCGCTGGTGCTCGGGCTGATCTATCTGCAGACCTCGGCGAGCGTGCATGGCGAGAACCTGCTTGTCTCCAACGTGCTGTGGAAGGTGTTTTTCTCGCTCAGCATCATCATCGGCGTCGTGGCCTGGCTGTTCGTGCTGGCGCAACAGAGCCGCCGCGCCGCGGAGGCCGAGACGCGGCGGCAGACGGCGCTGCTGATCCAGGAGATCGACGCGCACAAGCGCACCGATGCCGAGCTCCAGCGCGCCAAGGAGGTCGCCGAATCCGCCAATCTCGCCAAGAGCCGCTATGTGGTGGGGCTGAGCCATGAGCTGCGCTCGCCACTGAATGCGATCAGCGGCTATGCCCAGCTGCTGGAGCAGGATTCAACGCTCAACACCAAGCCGCGCGACCAGGTCCGCGTCGTCCGCCGCAGCGCCGATCACCTCTCCGGCCTGATCGACGGCATCCTGGACATCTCCAAGATCGAGGCGGGACGGCTTTATCTGTCCCGCGACGAGGTGCGGCTCAGCGAGTTCCTCGACCAGCTCGTCGGCATGTTCCGGCTTCAAGCCGGCGCCAAAGGCATCGACTTCGTGTTCAGGCGGCCGGCGACATTGCCGACGGTGGTCTATGCCGACGAGAAGCGGCTGCGCCAGGTGCTGATCAACCTCCTCTCCAACGCCATCAAATTCACCCAGATCGGCAGCGTGCAGTTTATCGTGCACTACCGCAGTCCTGTTGCCGAATTCGAGGTGACCGATACCGGCCCCGGTATCCAGGGCGACGATCTCGAACGCATCTTCGCACCGTTCGAGCGCGGCGCGCTTGGAGTCTCGCAACCGCAGACGGGCACAGGACTGGGGCTCACCATCAGCCGGTTGCTCGCCGGCGTGATGGGCGGCGACATCAAGGTTGCGAGCACGGTCGGCCGCGGCAGCACCTTCAAGGTGAAGATGCTGCTGTCGGAGGTGACCAACCCCAGGCGCATCGCGCCGGTGGAGGCCCCGGTCTCCGGCTATCACGGCCAGCGCAAGACCATCCTCATCACCGACGACGACCCCGTGCATCGCGACCTCCTGCGCGAAGTGCTGACGCCGCTCGGCTTCATCCTGCTCAGCGCCGCCGACGGACCGGGCTGCCTTGCGCTGGCGCAGCATTGCCGGCCCGATCTGTTCCTGCTCGACATCTCGATGCCGGGCATGGATGGCTGGACCGTTGCGGAGCAACTGCGCGCAAACGGACATCATCAGGCGCGGATCCTGATGGTGTCGGCGAGCGCGCTGGAGGCGCATGGCGCACCGCTCGCACAGCCCTTCCACGACGGCTATCTGATGAAGCCGATCGACATCCCGCGGCTGCTGGAAACTATCCGCCAACTCCTCAAGATCGAATGGCAATATGGCTCCGACGAGATCGTCGTGCCGTTGTGGCACCCCGAAAGCGGCTCACGGCCACCGGTCAGGCACATCGAAGCGCTGATCGGGCTCGGCCAGATCGGCTACGTCAAGGGCATCCAGCTGAAGCTCGACGAGATCGGCGGCGAGCATCCGGAACATGCCGACTTCGTCGCCCAGATGCGATCGCTGGTCGATCGCTTCGATCTCGACCAGTACATGACAACATTGAAAACACTGCATGCTTATGAGCATTGAGACGAAAAAGCGCGACATCGCGCTCGTTGTCGACGACTCTCCCGAAACGCTGCGGCTTCTCACCGATGCGCTCGACGGCGCCGGGATGACGGTGATGGTTGCGCTCGACGGCGCGAGCGCGATGCGCATCGTGGACCAGATCACGCCCGATATCGTGCTGCTCGACGCCGTGATGCCCGGCCTGGATGGCTTCGAAACCTGCCGGCGACTCAAGCGCGACGCGGGCCTTGCCAATGTCCCCGTGATCTTCATGACGGGCCTCGCCGAGACCGAGCATATCGTGCGCGGGCTGGACGCCGGCGGCGTCGACTACGTGACCAAGCCGATCGTGATCGAGGAGATGCTGGCCCGCATCCGCGTCCATCTCGGCAATGCGCGGCTGACCCAGAGCGCGCGCACTGCACTCGACGTCTCCGGCCGTTTCCTGTTCGCGGCCAACCGCCTGGGCCACATCCTGTGGGCGACGCCGCAAGCGCAAAAGCTGCTGGCCGATCATCACGGCGCGCAGGCCGACGACTTCGTCCTGCCGGCGTCAATGCTGCAATGGTTGGAGCAGGCGAAAGGCAAGGGCAGCGCGAAGTCGCAGGCCGCTTCCCTGCCCGACAATCCGCAACTCCGGTTCTATTACATGGGCGAGACCGCGCCGAACGAGTTCCTGCTGCGGCTGTCGAAGGAGTCCGGCACCGCGCTGCCGCCGGAGTTCACCAGCGAGCTCGGCCTCACCACCCGTGAGGGTGAGGTGCTGGTCTGGCTCAGCAAAGGCAAGACCAATCGCGACATCGCGCAGATCTTGGGCCTCAGCCCGCGCACCGTGGACAAGCATCTGGAGCAGATCTACTCCAAGCTAGGCGTAGAGAACCGGACCGCGGCGGCAGCGATTGCCACGAATGCGACGCGAAGGAATTCGTGAGCGCACTGCGGATGAGTTGAGACGCCGTACACTCAACCAACCGTGTCATAACCTCTCCGTGGGAGTATGGGTCCCGGGCTCGCTTCGCGCCCTGGGACGACAGTTGAGCGCGTAGAAGCGCAAACGCCTTACACGAACCGTCCCCTCACCCATAAACAAACGCCCCGTCATCCAGATCTGTCTTCGGGATCTCGTCCTTCTCGGTCCAGTAGTCCTGGCTGTGCTGCCATTCCGGCTTGTCCCCGCGCTTCGGCAACAGCTTCATGTCGCGCATGATATAGCCGGGGTTGAAGTTTTCCGGATCGATCCACGGCAGTATCGGCATGTTGTGGTCTTCGGCGCGCAAGCTCACCTCGACCTTCTTGCTGCCCTTCGCCTTCATGTGGCCGAGCAGCCGGCAGACGAAGTCCGCAACGAGATCCACACGCAGCGTCCAGCTCGCGCGGAAATAGCCGAACACCCAGACCATATTCGGCACGCCTGTGAACATCATGCCGCGATAGGTCACGGTGTCGCCGAAGGCGAGCGGCTTGCCGTCGATCTCGAAGGCGATGTCGCCGAGTGCCGAGAGGTTGAAGCCGGTCGCGGTGACGATGACGTCGGCCGCCAGCAGCTTGCCGGATTTGAGCTGGATGCCGTTCTCGACGAAGCATTCGATCTCGTCGGTGACGACCGAGGCCTTGCCGCTGGCAATGCCCTTGAACAGATCGGCATCGGGAACGAAGGCGATGCGCTGCCGCCACGGCCGATAGCTCGGCGTAAAATGCGTCTCGACGTCGTAGTCCGGGCCGAGGACCGCGCTGATCTGGCCGATCAGCTCCTTCTTCACCTGCTCCGGCTTGGACAAGCAGAGTTTTGTGAACGCATCCTGCTCGAACAGAATCTTGCGGCGGACGATCTCGTGAATCCAGGCTTCGTCGACCTGGAGCCGCCGCAATTCCTCCGCGATCTCGATGGCGTTGCGGCCCAGGCGGAAATAGGTCGGCGAACGCTGCAGCATGGTGACATGCGCGCATGTATCTGCGATGTTCGGCACCAGCGTCGCAGCGGTCGCGCCCGAGCCGATCACGACGACCTTCTTGGCCTTGAGATCGATATCATCCGGCCAGGTCTGCGGATGGACAATGCGCCCCTTGAAGCGGTCCACGCCCTTCCATTCCGGCGTGTAACCTTCGGAATGGCGATAATAGCCCTGACACATCCAGAGGAAATTGGCGGTGAAGGTCTTTGTCTCGCCGGTGTCGGTCGTCACCGCCTCGATGGTCCAGAGGTTCTGCTCGCTCGACCAGCTCGCCGAGTTGATCTTGTGCTTGTAGCGGATGTGGCGGGCGATATCGTTGTCGTCGATCACCTCGTTCATATAAGCGAGGATCTCCTCGGCGGTTGCAATCGGCGGCCCGACCCAGGGCTTGAAGCTGTAGCCGAAAGTATGGAGATCACTATCCGAGCGAATGCCGGGATAGCGATGCGTGCTCCAGGTCCCGCCGAACGTCGCCTGCGTCTCCAGGATGACGTAGCTCGTGCCGGGAAGCTGCTTCGTGACGTGATAGGCGCTTCCGATGCCGGAGATGCCGGCACCGACGATCAGCACGTCGAAATGTTCTGAAGCCTGTTTGGCCGTGGCGTGACTGCGAACAGCGACATTCATTGTTGCTTCTATGCCTTGTCTTTTTCAGGTCGCCCTTGATGGGCAACGCGTTTCCTCCGCGACGGGCATGGTCCCCAACCGCGCTTCCTCCGCAAAATGGCATAGATCAAGTCGCGATCAAACTACAACGCCGCGCCCCAGCTCCGCGCGGTCTGCAAGATCCAGTCGCGGTAGAGCGTCAGCGGGGTGACCCCGGTTAATCCGCCGCAGCCGGCGGCACCATTCGGGCCCGTCGACCAGCTGATGACACCGACCAGCACGGCACCGCTCGGCTTGTCCTCGAACACGGGGCCACCGGAATCGCCGGTGCAGGCGCCGATTCCGTCGCGAACACCGTTGGTTACGGGATCGACCAGGCGGATCTGGAGCGTGCCGGGCTGGCCCGTGGCAATGAGCGCAGCAACCCGCGTCGTGCCGCCGCTCTTGCCATCGCCGCGCACGGTGACGCCGATACCGGCGATGGTGAAGCGGCTGCCAACCGGGATTGGAATATTCGGCATACCGACCGGCACCGTCGATTTTCCCTTGAGTGGAATTTCCAGTTGCAGCAATGCAACGTCTGCGGTGGCGCGATGCGTCTGCATCGCCTGCATGTTGAAGCTGGGATGGATCGCGACAGTTCGCACATTCAGCAGCTGTGGCGCGCCATCGGGGCCATGATCAACGATCTTGTAGTCGGCGCCGGGCTGCACGCAGTGCGCGACGGTGAGCACCAGTTTCGGCGCAATCAGACTGCCGGTGCAGAAATTGCCGCGCGAGCCCACGATGGTAACGACTGCGCGCGCGACGCCGTCGGCTTGCGGCGTGCCGCCACCGACGATGGCATGAGCCGGCGTCGCGAGCGTCAGCGCGGCTACGGTGAGAATGACAAGCTTCTTCATGGGAACACGCCTTGGCGTCAGCATGGGTGCAGGCGCGGGATTGCTTCGGACTGGCCCTTGCCGATAGCGCATGCTAGCCCTCTTGGAAAGGAACTGACGAGGGCAGGATAGTGGCGATCGAGGCTGTGATCTTCGATTTTGGCGGCGTGTTGACGAGCTCGCCGTTCGAGGCGTTCGCGCGATACGAGACCGAGCGCGGCCTGCCCCTCGACATCATCCGGCGCACCAATGCCGCCAATCATCTGGAGAACGCCTGGGCCAAGTTCGAGCGCGCCGAAGTCGATATCGATACCTTCGACAAGCTGTTTGCCACGGAGTCGCGTGCACTCGGCGCCGAGGTGCGCGGGCGCGACGTGCTGCCGCTGCTCCAGGGCGATCTGCGTCCAGAAATGGTCGAGGCGCTGAAGCGCATCAAGGCACAGTTCAAGACCGGCTGCATCACCAACAATCTGCCGGCCAACGCTATCGGCAGCATGACCGGGCGTTCACTCTACGTCGCCGAGGTCATGGTGCTGTTCGACCACGTCGTCGAATCCGCCAAGATCGGCCTGCGCAAGCCCGACCCACGCATTTACCAGCTGATGGTCGAGACGCTGAAGATCGATCCGGAGACATGCGTTTATCTGGACGACCTCGGCGTCAATTTAAAGCCCGCGCGCGAGATGGGCATGACCACGATCAAGGTCACGAGCGGCGCGCAGGCGATCAAAGACCTTGAAGCCGCAACCGGATTGAACCTGAGCTAGCGCGTCATTCTCCGTCATTGCGAGCGCAGCGAAGCAATCCAGAGTCTTTCCGCGGAGACGGTCTGGATTGCTTCGCTGCGCTCGCAATGACGACTGTGGCGAGAGGTCACCTAACCAAACCTACTCCGCCGCGGCGGCGATCCGCTCGGGGAAGGCGGCGGCGAGCGAAGCACGATCCGGCTTCAGCACGCCGCGCTCGGTGATGAGGCCGGTGACGAGACGCGCCGGGGTCACGTCGAAGGCGTAGTTCGCGACGGGCGAGCCCTCCGGCACGATGCGCACTGTCTCCAGCCGGCCATCGGCCGTGCGGCCGGTCATGTCGGTGACCTCAGCGCCGCTGCGCTGCTCGATCGGAATGTCGCGAATGCCGTCATTGACGGTGAAGTCGATCGTCGGCGACGGCAGCGCGACATAGAACGGCACGTCGTTGTCATGCGCGGCGAGCGCTTTCAGATAGGTGCCGATCTTGTTGCAGACGTCGCCATTGGCGGCGACGCGGTCGGTGCCGACGATGGCGAGATCGACCATGCCGTGCTGCATCAGATGTCCGCCGGTATTGTCGGGGATCACCGTGTGCGGCACGCCATGATGCCCGAGCTCCCAGGCGGTAAGCGAGGCGCCCTGGTTGCGCGGCCGGGTCTCGTCGACCCAGACATGGATCTTGATGCCGCGCTCATGTGCGAGATAGATCGGTGCGGTCGCGGTGCCCCAGTCGACGGTAGCGAGCCAGCCGGCATTGCAATGGGTCAGCACGTTCACCACTTCGCCCGGCTTCTTCTTCGCGACGATCGCCTCGATCAATGCAAAACCGTTGGCGGCAATGCCGCGGTTGATCTCGACATCCTGCTCGACGATCTCGTCGGCGCGGGCGTAGGCTGCTTCCGCACGTTCCACCGGGTCGATCGGCGCGAGGGTCGCGCGCATCTCGTCCAGCGCCCATTTCAGATTGATCGCGGTCGGCCGCGCCACGACCAGCGTCTCGTAAGCGCGCGCCAGGCCGGCGTCGGAGGCGTCTTCGCGCATCGCAAGCGCCATGCCGTAAGCCGCCGTCGCGCCGATCAGCGGCGCACCACGCACCAGCATATCGCGGATCGCAACTGCCGCGTCTCCGCATGAGGTCAGCTTCGCAATGATGAACTCATGTGGCAGCCGGCGCTGGTCGATCGCGCCGACCGACCAGCCGTCGCGCTCGCGCCAGATGCTGCGGAAATGCTTGCCGTCGACCTTCATGGCATTCTGCCTTTCGTCTCAACCGCGCAGGATGCGCCCCGCCACCGCATCGAGCTTCTTCAGAATCTCGGGATCGCGCGCCTCAGGCGCGGTGATCAGCGCGGTGTCGAGCGCACGGTCCGAACCGATCGGGCATGGCTCGTGCTCGCGCGGAAAATCCTTGGCGAGGCGGGCCACCAGCGCCTTGGCCTTATCGGCGTTGGATGTCAGCACGCGGATGATATCCTGCACGGTGACAGCGTCGTGATCCGGATGCCAGCAATCGAAATCCGTCACCATCGCGACGGTCGCGTAGCAAATCTCGGCCTCGCGGGCGAGCTTTGCCTCGGGCATGTTGGTCATACCGATCACGGAATAGCCCAGCGTCTTGTAGGTCATGCTTTCCGCATAGGTGGAGAATTGCGGCCCTTCCATGCAGACATAGGTGCCGCTGCGCGCGATCGCGATGCCCTCGGCCTCAGCCGCCGCGACCAGATGGATGCGCAGCCGCGGCGAGACCGGATGCGCCATCGAGACATGCGCGACGCAGCCCTTGCCGAAGAACGAGCTCTCGCGCTTGTGGGTGCGATCGACGAACTGGTCGACGAGAACGAAGGTGCCGGGTGGCATCTCCTCCTTGAAGGAGCCGCAGGCCGACAGTGAGATCAGGTCGGTGACGCCGGCGCGCTTCAGCACGTCGATATTGGCGCGGTAGTTGATGTCGGAGGGCGACAGGCGGTGGCCCTTGTCATGACGCGGCAGGAACACGATCGGCAGGCCTGCGATGGTACCGCGCCGCACGGGCGCCGACGGCTCGCCCCAAGGGCTCTTGATCACCTCTTCGTGCGCGCCCTCGAGACCCGGCAAATCGTAGATGCCGGAGCCGCCGATGATGCCCAATACCGCCTGCGTCATGCCTGCTCCACCCCGTTCGCGACCCGCGACATGGTTAAGCTATGCCAGTTTTGCGGCAGTTTTGGAACGGGTGCTGTGGTCTTGCCGGGCCGAAAGAAGCCTGCGCCGAACTTAGGCCGCCGTCGCCGGCTGCAGCTGGGTGGCGACCATGCGTTCCAGCGTCTCGACGGACTGGAAATTCTCCGGCGTAATCTCGGTTTGCGGAATCGTGAAGTCGAACTCGGCTTCGACGCCGAGCATCAGATTGACCATGTCCATCGAGGTCAGGCCGGCATCGACGAGTTTCGTCGACGGCGTGACATTGGCGGTGAGCGCGTTCTGCGCGAGGATGCCCTTCACCAGCTTGGTGATGCGATTGCGCAAATCGGTATCGAAGGCCTGCATCGGCAAATTCCCATCTGTCTATAAAAGGTCGGACCGGTTGCCGGGTACGATGGGCACGACGGGCCGGCCCCGCAATGGGCGTCACCATTACTTCGCGTTTCTTAGTAAACGATGAGTCAGATTGTCCGAAATTCCGGCTCCTTCCAAAACCCTAACACGACACCCGGACTTTCGGCGATGCAAACAACCGGGCCTTAACTGTTCGTTCGGAATTGCAGTTCGTTTACCTTCTATTTCATCGACGAATTTGAATTAAATCCGTAGCCTCCAATCACAAGCAAAGATGGTCGGATGATTGCGAACGGCATCGCAAATGATGCCTGCGGTCTCGAACGACGAAACGGAGGCGGACGAGCATGAACGTGCGTGAAGCAGTCCTGACTGTCGACGAGACCCAAGCGAGCCTTCTCGAAGGCCCCTCCTTGATCGAGCGTGCGGCTCGCACCGCCACCGTGGCAGCGGCCGACGCCGACGGCGTCGATCGCGACGCCCGCTTTCCTCACAACGCTTTCGATGCCGCGCGCGAGCAGAAGCTGCTGGGCGTTATGATCCCGGTCGAATTCGGTGGCTTCGGCGCCTCGATCTACGACGTCACCGACATCTGCTACACGCTCGGACGCGCGTGCGCTTCGACAGCGATGATCTACGCGATGCATACGACCAAGGTCGCCTGCGTGATCCGCCACGGTCACGGCATTCCCTGGATGGAAACCATGATGCGCCGGGTCGCCCGAGACCAGTGGCTGCTGGCCTCCTCCACCACCGAAGGCCAGAATGGCGGCAACATCCGCGCCAGCGCGGCCGCGGTCGACCACGCCGGCGACACCGTCTCGCTGGTGCGCGACGCCACCGTGATCTCCTACGGCGCCCAGGCCGACGGCCTCGTCACCATCGCCCGCCGCGCCACCGAGGCCGCTGCTTCCGACCAGGTGCTGCTGGCGCTCGCCAAGGACGACTATTCGCTGAAGCAGACGCAGGGCTGGGAAACGCTCGGCATGCGCGGCACCTGCTCGACCGGCTTCGAGCTGAAGGTCGACTGCTCCGCCGACCGCGTATTCCCGGAAGCCTATGACAAGATCCATGCCCAGACCATGACGCCGTTCGCGCATCTGTGCTGGTCGTCGGCCTGGGCCGGCATTGCCGCTGCTTCGGTCACGCGTGCGCAGGCGTTCGTTCGCAAGGCGGCCCGCAGCTCCGGCGGTCAGATGCCGCCCGCGGCCGCGCACTTCACCGCCGCGAAAATGTCGCTGGCCAAACTGCGCGCATTGATATCGGCCAACCTCGACGCCTTCGCCCGCGCCGAGCATGACGAGCGCGCGCTCGGCTCGCTGGATTTCCAGTCCTCGATCACGCTGTTGAAGGTGCAGGCCTCAGAGCTCGCGGTCGAAACCGTGATGCATGCGATGCGCACCGCGGGCCTGTCCGGCTACCGTAACGACGGCGAGTTCACCATGGGTCGCCACCTGCGCGACGTGCTGTCGTCGCCGATCATGATCAACAACGACCGTATTCTCGCCAATGCCGCCACCTCGACCCTGATGAGCGGCATTCCGGCAAGCCTTCGTGACTAACAAGCCTTCTGACAAATCTTCCCGACTGACGTGCTTTCGAGACCAACAAGAATAATTGCCGATAACAGGAAGTCGAACATGAACATTGCTGTTCTCCCCAACTCGCCCGAAACTGCACCGCAGATCGTCGATCCGCTCGATCATCTCGCCGAAAAGCTGTTCCATCGCATGGGCTCGGACGGCGTCTACGCCCGTACCGCGCTCTATGAGGGTATCGTCGAGAAGCTCGCCGCGCTGATCACCAGCAATCGCGAAGCCGGCACCGAGGTGATGCGCTTCCCGCCGGTGATGAGCCGCGCCCAGCTGGAGAAATCCGGCTACCTCAAGAGCTTTCCGAACCTGCTCGGCTGCGTCTGCGGCCTGCATGGCACCGAACGCGAGATCAACGCCGCGGTGAGCCGCTTCGATGCCGGTGGTGACTGGACTTCGTCGCTCTCGCCGGCCGACCTCGTGCTGTCGCCCGCGGCCTGCTATCCCGTGTATCCGATCGCAGCAAGCCGCGGCCAGCTGCCGAAGGGCGGCCTGCGCTTCGACGTCGCGGCCGACTGCTTCCGCCGCGAACCGTCAAAGCATCTCGACCGGCTGCAATCGTTCCGGATGCGCGAATATGTCTGCATCGGCACCCCCGATGACGTCGCCGATTTCCGCGAGCGCTGGATGGTGCGCGCGCAGGCAATCGCGACCGATCTCGGCCTGACCTTCCGCGTCGACTATGCCAGCGACCCCTTCTTCGGCCGCGTCGGCCAGATGAAGGCGGTGAGCCAGAAACAGCAGCAACTCAAGTTCGAGCTGCTCATCCCGCTGCGCTCCGAAGAGCAACCAACCGCCTGCATGAGCTTCAACTATCACCGCGAACATTTCGGCACGACCTGGGACATCCAGGACACCAATGGCGAGCCCGCGCACACCGGTTGCGTCGCCTTCGGCATGGACCGGCTCGCGGTCGCGATGTTCCACACCCACGGCACCGATCTCTCCGCGTGGCCCGCCAAGGTGCGGGACATTCTGGGCATGCAGTCGCGGGTCGCGGCGGATGCCCACGGCGAAGGCTGGCGCTAAGGCAAGAGGCCGATCATTTCCACGGGTAAGACGAGCGTGATCCACACCAAGGTCCGATGTCGCGAGATCACCGAAGCCGACGTCGATGCGGTCGCGGACCTGTTGACGCGTGGCTTCGTCGGCCGCTCGCGCAATTACTGGATCCAGGGACTGCGCCGGCAGGCCTTCCGGCCGGTGCCGGACGGCTATCCGCGCTTCGGCTACATGCTCGACAATGACGGCACGCCGGTCGGCGTGCTGTTGCTGATATACACGACGCGGAAGGATGGCGAGGAGATCGCCATCCACTGCAATCTATCGAGCTGGTATGTCGAGCCGGCCTACCGCAATTACGCGCCGCTGCTGACCAAGATCGCGCAGCGGCACAAGCACGTGACCTATCTCAACATCAGCCCGGCCGTCTGGACCTGGCCGATCATCGAGACGCAGGGCTTTCGCGCCTATTGCCGCGGCCTGTTCTTCTCGGTGCCGGCGTTGTCGCGCGCCCCGCGCTGGAGCAAGATCGAGGTCATCTCGCAGCACATCAAGCAGATCGAAGGGCTCTCCGACGAGGAGACCGAGCTGCTGACCCGGCACGCGCGCTACAATTGCCTCAGCCTGGTCTGCCGCACGCCGAAAGGAGTCTTCCCCTTCATCCTGCAACCGGTGCGCATCCGCCGCGGTTTCATCGCACCGCCGGCGATGCAGCTGATCTACTGCCGCAGTGCCGCCGAATATGCCGCCTGCGCCGGCCGCATTGGCCGGCTGCTGCTGCGGCTTGGCAAGATCTCGGTGATCGTCGATTCGAACGAGCCCATCCCCGGCCTTGTCGGTGTTTATACCGAGCGCCGTGGCCGCAAATATTTTAGGGGTCCGCACCGCCCGCGGCTGGCCGACCTCACGGATACGGAACTCGTGCTGTACGGGCCGTAGCACAGGGTGCTGCGCTTAGACGCCGGTATGCGCTCACTTCGCATTGGTAGTCACCCTCCGTAAACTACGGCGCTTAAGGGAATTTTCCCGCCTCTTCGATACGCTCAGTGGCTGAATTACGTTGCGCTAAGTCTATTGCCACCGAGATCCACTGGTCCCATGACGTCGACCCGCGACAACGAACTCGGTGCGCGCCGCGAGCAAGGCCAGCAGGCCCTGCTCTCGCTGAGCCAGCTTGCGCTCGACGGCATGGAACAAGGCGTCTGCGTTTACGATGCCGACAACCGGATCGTGCTGGTCAACCGCCGGTATATCGAGCTGTTCGGCATGTCGGCCGACATTGTCCGGCTCGGAACGCGCTACCGCGACGTGCTCGCCCACAGCGTGGCGCTCGGCAATATCCGGGCAAGTGACCTTGACGCGCTCTACGCTGCGCGGATCGCATTGATCGCGGCCGGCAAGCCGTTCCATACGCGGCAGACACTCGCCAGCGGCCTGGTCATCACGCTCGAGCTGAAGCCGCTTCCCGACGGCGGCTGGATGACGATCTGTGACGATGTCAGCCGCCTCGCCCGGCTCGAGGTCGAGCTGCAACTTCAGACCGAGCGCAGCCAGCACGCGCTCGCCAACATGTCGCACGGCCTCATCATGTATGACGCCGACAGCCGCGTCGTCGTCTGCAACGAACGCTTCCTGCAATTCTACAACCTAGACCCCGAGCTCGTGAAACCGGGCATCTCGCATAGCACGGCCATCGAGCACTGGCTGTCGCGCGGCAACACGGCGGATATGTCCGCAGACGAGTTCCGCGAGACCCGGATCAACGACGTCCGGACCAGGAGCCCGAAAACCGTTCTCGTGACGCGCCATGACGGCCGCAGGGTACAGGCGGTATCGCGGTTCATGCCAGACGGCGGCTGGGTCACCGTGCATGAGGACGTCACCGAGCGGCTGCAGCACGAAGAGACGCTGAAGCAGCAAAATCTCATGCTGGATGCGGCGCTCGAAAACATGGCGCATGGCCTCGCGTTCTACGACAGCGACATGCGCCTGCGCATCTGCAACTCCACCTACCAGCAGATCTATCGGCTGTCGCCGGAGGAGAGCAAGCCCGGCACCCATCTCGCCGCGCTGATCGAGCGCTCGATGGCGAACGGCGCCTTCGCTTCCGAATACAGCCCGCAACAGCTCGTTGAAGCCGCCAGCGCGCGCATCGCGAACCGCGATTCCTCTCCGATACGGCGGAGCATGTCGAACGGCACCGTGATCTCGGTTCGCTATTGCGCGCTGCCCGAGGGCGGCTTCGTCGCCACCTACGAGGACATCACCGAGCGCGAACGCGCGGTCGAGGAGCTGAGTGAGCAGTATCGCCGCTTCGATGCGGCGCTGAACAACATGAGCCAGGGCCTGTGCATGCTCGATGCGAGCCTCCACGTCATCGTCTGCAACCGCCGCTACATCGAGATGTACGGCCTGTCGCCCGACATTGTGAAGCCCGGCGTCTCGATGCGCGAGATCATGGAGCACAGCTGCGATCTCGGCATCCATCCGAACACCACCGCCGCCAAGATCTATGCCGACTATGTCGAGCGGCTGCGCGAGGGCGAGCACACGCTGCACCGCCATTTGAGCGACGGCCGCATTATCAAGCTCAACCACAAGCGGATGGAGCACGGCGGCTGGGTCGTCACCTATGAGGACGTCACCGAGCGTCATAAGGCCCAGGCCCGGGTCGCGCACATGGCGCAGCACGACTCCCTGACTGACTTGCCCAACCGCACGCTGTTCCGCGAGAAGATGGGCGAGGGGCTGAACCAGGTCGCGATCGCCGGCGGCGCCATGGCCGTGCTGTGCTTCGACCTCGACAATTTCAAGACCGTCAACGACCGGCTCGGCCACGCCGCCGGCGACCGGTTGCTGCGCTGGGTCGCGGCGCAGCTGAAGGAGAATGTCGGCGAGCACGACACCGTCGCCCGTCTCGGCGGCGACGAGTTCGCCGTGCTCCAGCGCGGACCGCAACCGCAATCGGCGGAGCGGCTGGCACGCCGCCTGGTCGAGATCATCGGTCATCCGCCGCCGCTGGGGAGCCAGTCGATCCATGTCGGCGTCTCCGTCGGCATCGCGATCGCGCCCGACCACGGCCTCGACGCGGACGAGCTGATGAAATGCGCCGATCTCGCGCTGTACCAGGCCAAGGCCAAGGGCCGCGGCGCCTATCAGCTGTTCGAGCCCGAAATGGAAGAAGAGGCGCGCAGCCGGCACGCACTGGAGCACGATCTGCGCGGCGCGCTGGAAGCCAACCAGTTCCATCTGGTGTTCCAGCCGCAGGTGCGGCTCGACACCACCGAGCTGACCGGTTTCGAGGCGCTGCTGCGCTGGAACCATCCCTCGCGCGGCTTCGTCTCGCCGGCCGAGTTCATTCCGATCGCCGAAGAGAACGGGCTGATCGTTCCGATCGGCGAATGGGTGCTGCGTACCGCTTGCGCCACTGCGGCCTCATGGCCGGATGTCACGGTCGCGGTCAATCTGTCGCCGGTGCAGTTCCGCTCGCGTGGACTGGTGGCGATGGTGACGAGCGCGCTTGCAGAAGCCGGCCTGCCGCCGCGGCGGCTCGAGCTCGAGGTCACCGAGACGGCGCTGCTCGATGACAGCGAAGCGACGATCGGGATCCTGCACCAGCTCCGCACCCTCGGCGTGCGCGTCAGCCTCGACGATTTCGGCGTCGGCTATTCCTCGCTGAGTTACTTGCGCAAATTTCCGTTCGACCGCATCAAGATCGACCGCTCCTTCGTCGGCACGCTCGGCGAGAGTCCGGAAAGCGCCGCCATCGTCCGCACTATCGCGAGCCTCGGCGCCGTGCTCGGCGTCGAGACGACGGCGGAAGGGGTCGAGACGATCGAGCAGCTCGACTTCGTCCGCGAATGCGGCTGCACGGCGGTGCAGGGCTATTACTTCGGCAAGCCCTGCCCGGCGGCTGAGGTGGGGCTTACCATCGAGACGCTGAACGCAGTCCGCCGCGTGGCGTGAGCCTGCCTATTCCTCTCGCGAACATCGCGAAAACAACCCCATGCAAAGTAGAACGGCATTGATTTCAAAGGGGAAATCGTGGCGTTCGCGACGCTACCCCGATCCGCCCACGATATCTCACCCCGCCGCCGGCAGCGCGCTGTCCGGCGGCGCACCCCACGGGCGGTCAGCGGAGGCCAGCCCGATCAGGCGGCCCTGGATGTAGTCGCAGCCCCAGTCGCGCAGCATGTTGGCGGCCTCCTCGTCCTGCACCCATTCGGCGACGGTCTTGATGTCGAGGCGGCGGGCGAGGTCGATCAAGGTCTGCACGAAGGCGCGGTCGTCGGCGGAATGCGTGATGTTCTGGACGAAGGCGCCGTCGATCTTGACGATGTCGACGCCGAGCTTGCGCAGATTGCGGAACGAGGTGTAGCCGGCGCCGAAATCGTCGATGGCGATGCGGCTGCCGAAATTCTTCAGCCGCGTGACGAAGCCGCGGACGTCGTCGATGTCCTGGATCGCCACCGTCTCGGTGATCTCGACGATCAGCCGCTCGGCGACGCCGGGATGGGCGTGCATCAGCGATTCGATTCCCGCCCACCAATCGGGGTCCATCGTGGTATCCGGCGAAATGTTGAGGCTGAGGCGGATGTCGGGCGCGGCCGCGAGCTCGGCGACCACGAGCTCGAGCACGCGGTGATCGACCAGGCGAATAAGGCCGAGCCGCTCGGCGACCGGAACGATGTCGGGCGCGAGCAGCACCTGGCCGCCGCCCTGATCCATCCGCACCAGGCATTCGTGGAACGCGCCTTCGCGCGTCGCAGCCGACACCACCGGCTCGTACGCGAGCTTGATGCGGCGCTCGTTGAGCGCGGTGACGATCTCGTCGGTGACGCGAATGTTGACGCGGCGCTGCGCGTCGCGCTCGGCATTCGGACGCCAGGCGGCGAACGAGCCGACGCGGCGGCGCTTGGCGGCATCCAGCGTCTCGTGGGCGCGGTTGATGGCCTCGTCGGTATTGCGGGCATAGCGCGGCAGGCTGACCGCGCCGATCGAGACGGTGACCGAGACCGGGCCGGACTTGGTCGGCACCACCTCATCACGGACGCCGGCGAGGAAGCGCTCCGCGGCAACGTTCATGTCGTCGACGGTGCAGTTCTTCAGGATCAGGCCGAACTTGTTGCCGGAGAAGCGGCCGAGCACGTCACCACCGCGCAAGCGCGTGCGAATGCGCTTGGCGACGTCGAGGATCACGGCATCGGCAACGTCGAAGCCGAAGGCGTCGTTGACGCGGGCAAGATGATCGATGCCGACCAGCATGAAGGCTGCGGTCGAGCGGAAGCGGCTCGTCTCCTCGATCGCCTCGGCCAGCGCCGCGATCAGGTGAGAGCGGTTGAGCTCGCCGGTCAGGGGATCAAGCCGGGCAAGCTTGGTCAGCTCCTCGTCACGGGCGTGCTGCTCATTGTTGATGCGGACAGAGCCGATCGCGCGCATCGGGCGGCCGTCGGCACCGGCGAACCAGCGGCCGGTCTCCTCGATCCAGACCACGGGATCGGAGGCGCTCAGGCGCACGCCATATTCGACCCGGTAGGGCGTGCCGTCGGTGCCGTGCACGGCGGAAGTCTGCGCCAGCGCCGCGCTCCGCAGCGTCTGCGCAGGCTCGATCAGCTTGGCGAACTCGGCGCCGGTCGCGAGCCGCTCGGGGGGAATGCCGGGGAAGATGGCGTCGGCCTGCTCGCCCCAGACGATGGCGTCGCTCGCGATATCCCAGACGAACACGGCCTGACCGAGAGCGGCCAGGATTTCAGAGGCTTGCGGCAATGCTGGAGTCAAAAGCGCCTCGTTTCGGGACAGCGGGGAGTCCTGAGCCGGCACAGAATACGGCCAGATTCGTCTCCGACCCTAGGCAAAGTTGATAAACAATTTGGAAACCACGTTCTGCGGGCCCCCGGAACCATATAGGCTCGACCGGCATAGGCCTTGCGAGACCATCACAGGCACAGCGCGCTTCGTCCCGAAACGCGACAATTGACCGGCCTGACGGTGTTACGATGGTGACGACTGATAGATCGGACGAAGCGGAGCGGACGGTGGGCACCGCAGTGGTGCCGCTGACCCCGACGCTGGAATGGGTCCACAAAGTCATCCCGCTGACGCGCCCCGATCCGAGCTTCGTCACCCAGCTGATCGCCAATGCCGAGCACCTGCCCCAGGCAAGCCGGCTGCGCCGCGGCTCCTCCGAGGACGCCCGCATGGCCTATGGCAAACGCCCGCTTCCCAGCGTCACCTCACGCACGCGTCAGGTGGCTTGAGATCGATTTGAAGTGAGACGGCCCTTCTTACCTCTCCCCGCTTGCGGGGAGAGGTCGGATCGCTCTTGCGATCCGGGTGAGGGGGTACAGGTCTCACGGCGATCTCATGCGTGGAGAGAGGCCCCTCACCCCAACCCTCTCCCCGTAAGAACGGGGCGAGGGAGCACACTGCCGCCGCAGTGAGATGCGGGCGAATCCAGAGAAATCAGCGCGGCTCTTCGGGTGAGGGCGGCGTACCGTTGCCCGGCTGCAAATGCGGCGAGGGAATTTCCGGCGACGATACGATGCCCGGCTTCGGCGCGGGGTGATCCATCAAGACGGATTCGGCGACCGATTGCGCCGAGGGCGCGGGCGGCGGTTCAGGCACGGGATTGAGCTTCGGCTCGAACACCGTCGCCGGCGGCGGCGCCTCGGCCTGGCGTTTGGCCTTGCGCGGCACCGCTACCGCCTCGGCGGCAACATAGGTGATGCGACGGCGCGCGCGTTGGGCGATGCCGCCGAGGAAATCGGCCATCGCAAGCAGCACCAGCAGGAAGTAAGTGGAATTGCCGAATTTGGGCCACATCACGAATTCGGCCGCCGCCGCGCCGAACAGGATCAGCGACAGCAGATGATCCATCAGGAATTTCGCGCCGGGCCGAGCGCCCTTGACCACTTCGAGCAGCAGCAGCAACACGCCAAGCGCCAGCAGCAGATCGGCAAGCGTGACCGACCAGGTCTCGCCGGTGATCATCGGCACCTTGAACAGCACGTCCGAAAAGGACACGCTGGGCATCAGGAAGGCGATGATGTTGTAGACCGCGAGCGGAATCAGAAGCAGCGGGAAACCGACCATCGGCAAAGCGCCTTCTCGATCAAGATGTCCGGGCAAGACAACGCGACGGCGCAGCATACGCTCCGCCGCCGACACCGTCATATCTCATGGATTGGCCGAAATCAGGCAGGTCACGTCATCCTGATCGAGGATAACCCTGCCCGAGAAGAGTCTTTAGGACTCTTTCTTCTTCAGGACCTGACGGCCCTTGTACATTCCGGTCTTGAGGTCGAGATGATGCGGACGACGGAGCTCACCGGAGTCCTTGTCTTCCACATAGGTCGGCTTCTTGATGGCGTCTGCCGAGCGGCGCATGCCACGGCGCGACGGCGAAGTTTTTCGTCTCGGAACGGCCATTTCAATATCCTCTAGGGATTGGTGTCATCAGGGCATCGTCCGCTGGGGGACGGCTCAGCATCCAAACGGGGCGAGCGAAATGCCGATCAAGGCCGGGCTTATAGAGGAAGGCTGGCCGTAAAGCTAGGGTTCTGGGACGGAAAATACGCCCGAAAAGGGCCCGAAATCAGCGATTTTCCCGCCAGCAGGTCAAAAGCGAGGAGGCCTGTCCCCTTGCCACGTAGGTCCCGGCCAGCCGCCGGACGCCCGGTCCCGGGGTCCTGGCGCTGCGTTTGACCGGATTCGGCAGGATCGAGGCCAAAAGGGCCGCTTCCCGGGGGGAGAGATTGCCGGCCGATTTGCCGAAAGCATAGGCGCTGCCCGTCTCGACCCCAAACTGGCCCTGCGGGCCGAACTCGGCGATGTTGAGGTAAATTTCCAGGATCCGGTGCTTGGGCAGGACGAAATCGATCCAGAGCGCCAGCGGGAATTCCAGCGCCTTGCGGACGAAATCCCGCCCCTGCCAAAGGAACAGGTTTTTCGCGACCTGCTGGGTGATGGTGGAGGCGCCGCGGAACGGCGTACCGTCCTCCTTGGCGTCGTCGATGGCCTCGCGCAGCGCGCCCCAGTCGATGCCGTGGTGCTTGCAGAAATGGGCGTCCTCGGCCGCCACCACCGCGCGCGGCAAATACGGCGACATCGCCGCCAGATCGATCCATTCCCGATGCATCGGCGCGCCCGTCAGGGAGCGCCAGGCCATCAGCGTCGAGACCGGATGGCCGCTGCGGTAGAACGGCGCGACCACATAGGGCGCGAAAGCCACGACCGCGAGCGCCAGCAGCAGGATTTTGACGATGCGCAAATCGACCTTTCCGGCGCAAAATGAAACGCGGCTCGCGGCCTCGGCATTAAGTCTGTGATAATTCGGGCGTTTTCCAGCACTTTTTAGGCCTTCCAAACGATTGACTGGGGCCGGCTCATAAAGGATTGTCCCGCCGAATTTTGGTTCTGGAGCCTTTCTTGATGACCGGCACGTCCCCGTCCGATTTCGCCAAACGTCTGGACAAGACCGCTGATGACACCGAAGCCCTGCTCGGGCGCCTGCTGTCGGACGACATCCTGCACGATGAGATCGCCCGTCCCAAGCGACTGATGGACGCAATGCGCTATTCGAGCCTGAATGGCGGCAAGCGCCTGCGGCCGTTCCTGGTGGTCGAGAGCGCGGCCGTGTTCGGCGTTCCCCGCGAAGCGGCGCTGCTCGTGGGCGCCGCGCTCGAATGCATCCACTGCTATTCGCTGATCCATGACGATCTGCCGGCGATGGACAATTCGGACCTGCGCCGTGGCCGCCCCACCCTGCACAAGCAGACCGATGATGCCACCGCGATCCTCGCCGGCGACGGCCTTCTGACCATCGCCTTCGACATCGTCACCCGCGACGAGATCCATCGCGATGCCAATGTGCGGCTGCTGCTGACGCGGGCGCTGGCACGCTGCGCCGGCATCGGCGGCATGGTCGGCGGCCAGATCCTCGATCTCGCCGGTGAAGGCCGCTTTGGCGATCGTGAACCGGTCGATGTCGCGCGCATCCAGCAGATGAAGACCGGCGCGCTGCTGCGCTACGGCTGCATCGCCGGCGCGATTCTCGGTCAGGCCTCGAAGGCGGAATATCAGGCGCTCGACGATTACGGCCGCGCGCTCGGGGAAGCGTTCCAGATCGCCGACGATCTGCTCGACGTCGAGGGCGATGCGGCAGCGCTCGGCAAGCCCTCGGGCCAGGACGCAGCGCTCGGCAAGACCACTTTCGTCACCCAGCTCGGCATTGAAGGCGCCAAGCAGCGTGTGCGCGACCTGCTCGCGCGCGCCGACAGCGCCGTGTCGATCTTCGGCGATCGCGCCGCCGTGCTGCAAGCCGCCGCCCGCTTCGTCGCCGAACGCAAGAGCTGACGCGCATCGATGGCGGCCGAGGGCAAAGAAGATCCCGTCCTCGTCCGCTTCCGCCAGATGTCGCGGCCGATGCGGCTCATCTACGCCCGGCCGCGGACGTTTATCTCGCTTGGTATCGGCATCCTCGTCTGCCTGCTGTTGCCGGGCTCGCTCCGGCTGACGACGCGGCTTGTGCTCGGCTGGGATGCGCTGATCGCGGTGTATCTCGTGCTGGTCTACAGCATGATGCTGTGCAACGACCACCAGCACATCCGCCGTAGCGCCGCGATGCAGGACGACGGCCGCTTCGTGATCCTGCTGGTGACGGCGATTGGCGCGTTTGCCAGTATCGCGGCGATCGTCGCGGAGCTCGGCGCCCACCGCGGCGCTGCGGAGCTGACCATCGCCATCAGCACCATCGCGCTATCCTGGGCCGCCGTGCACACGACCTTCGCGCTGCATTATGCCCACGACTATTACCGCCATCCGCCGGGCGGCTTGCAGTTCCCGAGCGGCGACAAGGAAGACCACGCCGACTATTGGGACTTCGTCTATTTCTCGTTCGTGATCGGCATGACCGCGCAGGTCTCCGACGTCGGCATCACCGACAAGACCATCCGCCGCACCGCGACGGCGCACGGCATCGTGTCCTTTGTCTACAACACGGCCCTGCTGGCGCTGACGGTGAACATCGCAGCGAGCGCGATCGCGACTTGATCCCCGCGACAGGGTCCCGGCTTCACCGCAGGGCTATCGCATATGGGAGCGATTTCTCTGTGGCCATCCTTCGAGACGCCCGCCGTTGGCGGGCCCTCAGGATGAGGACCGAGCGTGCGGCCGTAGTTTTGACGAGCACCGATGCCGCTTAGCCTCATCCTGAGGAGACCGCGAAGCGGTCGTCTCGAAGGACGAGGCGCGCACTCAGCTCGTGCAAAATGCCATATGCGATTGCCGGAACAATGTCGCGGGAAGCAGCCTCCTCAATTGCAGACCTCGGCATTGGCATCAACGTGAGGGCCGCCGCCGCCGCGATAGACGAGGTGGCAGCCGGGCCTGACAGGACGGCAGAGGAGATCGTTGCAGAAAATCTGGCCGCTGCCACCTGAGGCGCGACCGGCGCCGGCCGCCGCGATGCCGCCCGCCGCTCCAGCGGCCGCGCCGCCGGACTGGCGACGCTGCCGTGCCGGACGATCATCGCCGTCGTCGCGCTTGGCGGTTGCAGGCTTGGCCGGCTTGCCGGCACGCTGCTTCTCGCACTCATTGTCGTCGTTCAGCGCATAACCGTCGCCGCAGACGATCCTGGTGCACTTGTCGCCGTCGGCCTTGAAGCCGTGATCGCAGAGCAGCGGGCAAACGCGCGACTGCTTGGACTTGACCGTGTCGAGCGCATCGGTGCTCGCCACCTTCACGTCGAGCTTGGTGCCGGCATAGCGGTTGAACTGCGACAGCGACCGCTGCGAGGACGGGCTCCAGTTGCCGTCAGCCTGACCGGAGAAACAGCCGACGCGGCCAAGCTCGGTCTGGACCGAGCGGCTGAGATCGGCCGGCGCGGTCGCCGGTGTCAGCGAAGCGACATTGGTGCCGGCGGGGCTCGCCGCGCTGGCGGGCGCGGCGCCCGGCGCGGAAGAAGCGAGATTGACGCGCTGCTGCTCGGCAGCCGCAGCCTGCTGCTGCGCCTGCTCCTTGGCCTTCTGGGCGGCAAGCTGGGCCTGCTCGGCTGCTTTCGCGTCGGCCGCAGCCTTGGTCTGGGCGTCCTTCTGGGCGCCGAGCGCGGCGAGACGGTCGCGTTCGGCATCGGCCTGCTTCGTCTTCTCGATCGCCGCCGCATGAACCTGGTCGGCCTGGATCTTATCGAGCTGGAGCTTGGCAAGGTTCGCATAGAAGCCGTCCGGATGCTGGGCCAGGAAGGCCTCCCATGCCGGCTTGTTGCCGACCTGGAGCGCCAGCTCGTAGTCGCGGCGCATATCGGCCTGCGGATTCACCACGGGCGCGGGCGCCGTCGCAGTCACGAGCGTGGCCTTGACCGGCACCAGCGGCACGTCTTCGCCGCCGAGCGAACCGTAGACGAACGGCTCCTGCTTGTTTCCGGTCGACTTGAGCACGTCGTCGCGCACGAAGCCGAAGGCGCGGCGAACATCGAGGCCCGGCGTCGTCAGATGCTTCGACAGCGCGATGGTGAACGGGCTGTTGGCGCCATCGCCGTCCTGCGCCGTGAAGCCGGCCTTGGCCGAATAGGCGATCAGCGTGTTGGAGCTGGTCGGCTCGACCTGGGCCAGACCACGACCGATGCCGCGCGAGGCGAGCGTGCGCTTCATGGTCCTGCCGAACGGATTGTCGCGGCAGGCATCGAGGATCACCAGGCGAAGCTGCTTCGCCGGCTCGACGGCGACCAGAACGCGATCGAGCGAGAGCGCCTCGTCATAGACGTCGGTGTCGCGCTCGAGCCTGGCATCGACCGGGATCAGATAATTGGAGCCTTCGACCTCGATGCCATGGCCGGCATAGTAGACGACGGCGATGTCGGCATCGCGGGTTGAATCAGCGAATTCGCGCAGCACACGCCGCGTGTCGAGCGCGGTCAGATCGTGGCGGGAATCGACGACATCGAAGCCGGCATCCTTCAGCGTCTTGGCCATCACCGCACCGTCATTGACGGGGTTCGTGAGCGGGGGCGCGTGCTGATAGGCCGAGTTGGCGAGCACCAGCGCGACGCGCTTTCCGGCGAAGGCGGGCCCGGCGCCGAACATCAGCGCGACGGCGAGGAGAAGCGGGCAAAGTCTGGACAAATTGCGCATGACACCACTTCCAAAAATTCGGGGCAGCTCACACCCTCAAGAATAGCCTTAGCAAGCTCCGCCACGCGCGCTTGTGATGGAGGTCACGAAGGCAGCGGCGGCGACAGGCCGAGCCCTCCCTTTTGTTAGTCGCGCCAGTGCGTTGGCGGTTCGCCGCCAAATCCGTGCGAGCCGGGTTACCCCTGGGCATCCCCGACATGCCGCCGGTACTGCGGCAGATCGTCCGTGATCTCGTGCCACGGAGCCTTGGAGTCGACGAAAATATGGGCGGTCGGGCGGATCGAGGGGGCATCGACCAGGGTTCCCATGGCCACATGGACCCATTTGCCTTCGCGGACCCGGGAATAAAGCAGGGAGCCGCAGCGGGCGCAGTGCGCGTCATGGGTGGTGTCGTCCCCGTAGATCATCCGCTGGTCCTCGCCCCCGACGAGGCGGAGCCGGCTATACTCGATGCCCGCGAACGGCTTGAAGGCGGAACCGGTGGTCCGGCGGCAGTTCGAGCAGTGGCAGTTCAGCGCATAGGAGAACGCATCCGCGACCTCGTAGCGGACGGCGCGGCAATAGCATTCGCCGGCAAGGATGCGAGCGTTCGGTTTTTCTGATCCGGTCATGACGATGCCCTCGCTCAAATAGCGCAGACACCCATAGCGCAATTCGATGCGTACCACTAAGTTCGCGGCGCGCCATCATTCAGAGGGATGACCCATGAGCCCAAATCATTCGAGCGTCGAAGCCGTCGTGCAATCCTATTTCGACGGGCTTTACGAGGGCGACGCCGAAAAGCTCGGCGACGCCTTCCATCCATCTGCCGATCTGCGCTGGGTGGAAAAGGGCGAGTTGAAGATCCTGACCGTGCCGGACTGGCTCGCATGGGTACGCAAGCGCCCCTCTGCCAAGGCGGAAGGCAAGCCGCGCGAGGATTTCATCGTCACCATCGACCGCTCGGACGACAAGACCGCCTTCATCAAGGTCAAATGCCAGTTGCCGCCGCGCTTCTTCACGGATTACCTGGTGGCGATGAAGCTCGCCGACGGCTGGCAGATCGTGTCGAAATCCTATCGGTATGATCTGAAGGAGTGAAGCTTTCACTGCCTGAAATCAGGCACAATCGTCTCGCATTTCTCCGTCATTGCGAGCGCAGCGAAGCAATCCAGAATCCCGCCGCGGTGACAGACTGGATTGCTTCGCTGCGCTCGCAATGACGGGCGCGGGTAGCGCGTACGTCGCATCCTTCCCACCTCTCCCCGCTCGAAAGTCCCGCATGCTGCTCGACCGCCGTTCCCTGCTCGCCTCGCTCTGCTGGATGGCCGCTGCTCCGGCTCTCGCCGCGGACGCACCGCCTGAGCTCGAATCCTATGAGCGCGAGAGCGGCGGACGGATCGGGGTCTATGCGGAGAACCTCGCCACTGGCGCAAAGCTCACCTGGCGGGCCGACGAGCGCTTCGTGATGTGCTCGACGTTCAAGGCTTCGCTCGCGGCTTGCGTGCTGGCGCGGGTCGATCGCGGCGAGGAACAGCTCGCCGCGATGATCCCTTATGGCAAGACCGACCTGCTGGAGTACGCGCCGGTCGCAAAGCAAAACCTCCCGGCCGGCGCGATGTCGGCCGCGGACATGTGCAAGGCGATCGTCGAGCTCAGCGACAACACCTGCGCCAATCTGCTGCTCGCGCGGATCGGCGGCCCCGCCGCACTCACGGCATTTTGGCGATCGATCGGCGACACCATTTCGCGGCTCGACCACAACGAGCCCGAGCTGAACCGCTCGCCGCCCGGCGATCCCCATGACACCACGACGCCGGCGGCGATGGCCGGCAATCTCAAGCGCCTGGTGACGGGCGAAGCGCTGTCGCCGGCGTCACGGGCCCAGCTCACCGACTGGATGGTGGGCTGCAAGACCGGCGCGAACCGGCTGCGCGGCGGCTTGCCGGCAGCCTGGAAGATCGGCGACAAGACCGGCAACAACGGCAAGGATGCGTCGGGCGATATCGCGGTCGCCTGGCCCAAACCGGATACGCCGATCCTGATCGCGGCCTACACCCAGGGCGGCACGCCGAACGTGGCGCAGATCGAGGCGGTGTTCGCCCGCATCGGGCGCATGGTGACTGAGCGATTGGCGTAAGCCGCCTCGCATTGACCTCTTGGCCGCTTCCGGGCCAAGACAGGGCATGATTGCAGCGCAATTCCAGACCTTCCTGATCCTGCTCGCCGTGCTGGCGGGCACGGCGCTGGTCGCCCGCCGTTTCAACATGGCGCCTGCCATTTTGCTGATGCTCTCCGGCGTCGGCCTCGCTTTCGTGCCGGGCATGCCGCCGGTGGAGCTGCCGCCGGAACTGGTCCTGCTGATGGTGCTGCCGCCGCTGATCTACTCGGCGAGCGTTGCGATGAGCTGGCGCGAGTTCAGGAACAATTTGCGTCCGATCGTGCTGCTCGCGGTCGGCGCCGTGATCTTCACCGCGGCGATGGTCGCGGCGGCCACTCATTACGTGATCGGCCTGCCCTGGAGCATCGGCTTCCTCCTGGGCGCCATCGTCGCGCCGCCCGACGTGGTGGCGCCGCTCGCGATCGCGCGACGGCTGAACATGCCGCGCCGGCTGATGGTCATCCTCGAGGGCGAAGGCCTCGCCAACGACGCAACCGCGCTGATCCTCTACCGCTTCGCGCTCGCTGCGATCGTGGTCGGGCATTTCTCGCTGCCGCTGGCGGCCGGCGAATTTGCCCTTATCGTCGCCGGCGAGATCGCCTTCGGCATCGGCGTCGGCTGGCTCTCCCTCCGCTTCCGCAAATGGTCCTGCGATCCGCAGGTCGAGCTGACGCTGTCGCTGATCACGCCCTACGTGTCCTACTGGCTGCCCGAGCATGTCGGCGGCTCCGGCGTGATCGCCACCGTCGCCTGCGGCCTCTATGTGAGCTGGAACGGGCCGCTGCTGATTTCGGCGTCGACGCGCCTGCAAGGCATCTTCTTCTGGGACCTCATCATCTATCTGATCGAGGGCTTGCTGTTCCTGCTCACCGGCTTCCAGATGCGCGCGCTCTACGAGAAATCGAAAGCGTTCCCGCTCGACGACATCATGATCGCGACCGCCGTGGTCATGGTCATCATCGTTCTGGCGCGTTTCGCCTGGCTCTACCCCGCGACCTATCTGCCGCGGATGTTCAGCAAATCGCTGCGCGCGCGCGACCCGTCGCCGCCCTGGCAATGGCCGTTCGCGCTCGCGTTCACCGGCGTGCGCGGTGCGGTGTCGCTGGCCGCCGCGCTGGCGCTGCCGTTCACGCTGCCCGACGGCGCTGCCTTCCCGTATCGCGACCTGATCCTGTTCGTGGCCTTCGGCGTCATCTTCATCACCCTGATCGGCGTCGGCCTGACGCTGCCGCCGGTGGTTCGCTGGCTCGGCATCGCGGAAGCCGGCCGCAACGAGCATGTCGCCGCGCACGAGGCCGAGATCGCGGCACGGCGCCAGGCGCTCGACGCCGCGCTGAAATCGCTGGATGCGTTGAGCGAAGGGAAGGAGGTCTCGGACGAGGTGATGCGGCTACTGCGCGCGCGCCACGACATCCGCGTCAACCAGCTGCCTGATTCACTCGATCCCACCCGCCACGACGTCTCCGCCGCCGGCACCGCACTGACCCGCGAGCTGATCGTCGCAGAGCGCAAATTCATCCACGACCTCTTGCGCGACGGGCAGATCACCGACGAGACGCGACGGAGGATCGAGCGCGACCTGGACCTGGAAGAGGCGAGCCTGGCGAACCGGGAGTATCAGGGGGCGCCGCTGTAGCTTCTCGTCATTGCGAGCGTAGCGAAGCAATCCAGACTGCCGCCGCGGAAAGATTCTGGATTGCTTCGCTACGCTCGCAATGACGGCGGAGCAAGCTACCGTTTCTCGCAATACGCCCGCATCGCGGTCACCACGGCCGTCGCAATCAGCTCCTGCCGCTCGGGCGAATTCATCGCCATCTCCTCGTCGCGGTTGATGATGGAGCCTGCTTCCAGCAGCACCGCGGCGCTTCGGGTCTGCGAGAGCACGACGAGGGCGTCATAGCGGTAGACGCCGACATCCTTGTCCAGCAATGGATGCCGGTAACGCCCCATCAGCGGCAGGCTGTATTGCGTCGCGTATTGCAGGCCCTTCTCCTTCAGCTCCCGGCCCAGCAACCGGGCGAAGGCGAGGCTCGCGCCAAAGCGCGGATTGCGCTCGGACACGAACAGTGAATGACCGCTGAAGCGGTCGCTGAAATGGCTGCTGGCGCCCTCGAATTCCCATTCCTCGAGCATCTTGTCCGGCACGGAATCATGGTGGATCGACAGGAATAAATCGGCATGCGCGGCGTTGGCGGTGCCGACACGCTTGAGCAGGCTCGCCCGCGCCTTGCCTTCGGTCACCAGCACGCGGGTCGCGGCAAAGCCTGCCGACGTCAAGCGCTCTCCGATCAGCCGCGCCAGATGCAGGTTGAAGCCGAATTCCACATCGTTGCGCGCGCTGGTCGCGCCCTGCGATTCCGAGGTGTGCCCGACATCGAGGATGATCTTGAATTTACGCGGCTCGCAGGTCTCCGGAGCAGGCGGCTTGAGCTTGGCCCTTGCGGACCTTCGCGCTCCGGCTGCGTCGCCATGATCAGCCGAAGACACCAGAAGCGGGATCAACGCAACAGCGATAGCGGCGGTGATGCGCCACGATATGCTCACACCGGCCGTTCCCCCTTCACCGTCACGCGTGTCCCTGATCGCGTATGCGGCCAGTAGTCCCACATGGCGCGGTGCTGGGTGCAGCGGTTGTCCCAGAACGCGATGGCGTTCTCGGTCCAGCGGAAGCGGCACTGGAACAGCGGGTTTTCGGCGTGCTGGTAGAGATAGGCGAGCATCGCGTCGCTCTCGTCGCGCGGGACGCCGTTGATGTGGCGGGTGAAGCCGCGGTTGACATAGAGCGCCTTCTTGCCCGTGACCGGATGCGTGCGCACCACCGGGTGCTCGGCGTTCGGATAGGACGGGCGATCGGCGACGCCGTAATTGGCATAGAGCCCGCGATAGATCGGCTCGCCGTCATGCAGCGCGGTCAGGCCGTCGAGATAGGCCTTCATGCGATCCGACAGCGCCTCATAGGCCGCGTACATGCTGGCGAACAGCGTGTCGCCGCCGCGCGGCGGACACTGCTTGATGTAGAGGATCGAGCCCATCGGCGGCTCGAGATCACAGGAGACGTCGGAATGCCAGCCCTCGCCGTTGGCGCGCGGCGAGTTCGCGTCCGCATAGATCTTCATCAGCGCGGGGTCTTCGTCCTCATGCGGCGCGGCCGGGTGAAAATGTAGCTCGCCGAACTTGCGGCCGAAGCCGAGATGCTGCTGCGGCGTGATGTGCTGGTCGCGGAAGAAGATGACCAGGTTTTCGGCGAGCGCGCGGTGGATCTCGTCGATCTGCCGGTTGGAACGGGCATCGTCGGAGACGAGCTTGCCGATATCGACGCCGGAGATTTCCGCGCCGACGATGGGGGTGAGCTTTTCGACCGCGATGGTCTCGTAAGGTGCGCCGTCATCAGCCGTGTGGCGATAACGCGGGCCCTGCTTGCCGGCGAGTGAGCTCATGGCGTGTCTCCCGATCGTCTTGATTGGGAGCATGGTAGCTCTTGGCGACAGAAGCGCAATCTGCGCCACAGATTCAACTCGTCGTCCCGGACAAGCGTAAGCGCAGATCCGGGACGACGGCGGAGTGTGGAGCGCTAGCGGAGCTGAATCACTCCGCCGCGGTCACCGGGGCCTTGGCGCCCTGGCCGTAACGCTGGTCGATATAGTCGATCACCAGCGCCTTGAAGTCGGCGGAGATCGTGGGCCCACGCAGCGTGCGGAACTTCTTGCCGTCGACGAAGACCGGCGCGGCCGGCGCTTCGCCGGTGCCGGGCAGGGAGATACCGATATTGGCGTGCTTGGACTCGCCCGGGCCGTTGACGATGCAGCCCATCACCGCGACGTTGAGTTCCTCGACGCCGGGATATTTCGTCTTCCAGCCCGGCATCTCATCGCGGATGAAATCCTGGATCGAGCGCGCCAGCTCCTGGAACGTGGTCGAGGTGGTGCGGCCGCAGCCGGGGCAGGCCGCAACCAGCGGCACGAAGGTGCGGAAGCCCATGGTCTGCAGGAGCTCCTGGCCGACCTGCACCTCGCGGGTGCGGTCGCCGCCGGGCTCCGGCGTCAGCGAGATGCGGATGGTATCGCCGATGCCCTGCTGCAGCAGGATGCCGAGCGCGGCCGAGGACGCCACGATGCCCTTGGTGCCCATGCCGGCCTCGGTCAGGCCGAGATGGATGGCGTAGTCGGAACGGCTGGCGAGATCCTGATAGACCGCGATGAGATCCTGCACCGCCGAGACCTTTGCGGAGAGGATGATGCGATCCTTGGGCATGCCGAGCTCTTCGGCGCGCGCGGCCGAGAGCAGCGCCGACTGCACCATCGCCTCGCGCGTCACCGCGCGCACGTCGCGCGGATTGGCGGACGCGGCGTTCTCGTCCATCAGCTTGGTCAGCAGCTCCTGGTCGAGCGAGCCCCAATTGGCGCCGATGCGCACCGGCTTGCTGTTCTTGTTCGCGATCTCGATGATGTCGGCGAACTGGGTGTCGCGCTTGTCCTTGAAGCCGACATTGCCGGGATTGATGCGGTACTTGGCGAGCGCCTCGGCGCAGGCCGGATAGGCCGCGAGCAGCTTGTGGCCGATATAGTGGAAGTCGCCGATCAAGGGCGTGGTGATGCCACGCTTGAGAAGGCCGTCGCGGATATGCGGAACGGCTGCGGCAGCCTCCTCGCGGTCCACGGTGATGCGGACCATTTCGGAGCCGGCGCGCGCGAGCGCTGCGACCTGGGCAATGGTGCCGTCGATGTCGGCGGTGTCGGTGTTGGTCATCGACTGCACGACGATCGGCGCACCGCCGCCGACGGCGACATCGCCGACCTTGACCTGGGTGGTGCGATGGCGCGGCGCAGGGCCCGCGACGTCGGAATCGATGGTGTTTTCGAGCTTGTTCATGAGGTCCAAATATCAGGTTTTGGTGACGTTCAGCAATGCATCACGCGGCGCCACAGCCTCTCGGCTCGGACGGTTAACCAGAAAAAGCCCAGCAATTACAAGGAGGGCAGCAGCCCCGAAAGCCAGACTCAGGTGATCGTGCATGATGAAATAGCTACCCGCCACGCCAAACAAAGGGGTGATGAACGTAAAGGCCGACAATTTGCTGGCCGAATAGGCCTTCACCAGCGCGAACCAAAGCGTGAACGTGGTTCCCACCACCCAGATCGCCTGGAAAGCCATCAAGGCGAACGACAGCGGCGACGGGGTGTGGGTGATGGACTCGCCGGACAGCAGGGCAGCCGCGCCCAGGATCGGGATCGAGGTCGCGACCTGATAGCCGAGCGCCTTCTCCGGCGCGGCGACGCGCAGCCGGGTGCCCTTGGCGACCAGCGTGGTCGCGGCCCAGAGCGAGGCACCGGCGACAATCATGAGGTCCCCGAGCAGAATGTGTGAATCGACATTGGCCTGCGGCACGCCGATCGCGAGCGCCACCCCGGCAAAGCTGATCGCCAACCCGAGCCATTGCGTGCTGCCGAGACGCTCGCCGAGCACCTGGTAGGAGCCGAGCGCAACAAAGAACGGTGCGGTGTAGAGGAACACGACCGCGCGGGAGGCCGAGGTCAAGCGCAGGCCCTGGAAGATCAGCACGAACTCGATGCCGAACATCAGCCCGGCGATCAGGCCAGGCTTCCACGTGCCGTCACGCTCGAAGAATTTGACGCCGCGCAGGCTGCCGATGATGAACAGCACCGGCAGCGCACCGATCGAGCGGATCATCGCCTGCAGCATCGGCGGAATGTCCGGCAGCACCAGCTTCACCGCGATCTGGTTGAAGGCCCAGGTCAGGCACAGCATGAGCATGAGGGCGATGGCGCCGGCACTGAGGGGGCGCGCGGCGGACGGGTTGGATTGAGGTGAGGACATATCTTCCTGGAATCCGGCTTTGCGCCGTTGTTGCTTCAAGACGTTTTCTGACAATGGGTGCAGACGCCCGTGATCTCGACCACGGACAGCTTTGGCGCGAAGCCTGACGCGCGCGCCGCGGCGTTGAGCTCCCTGGCAAATGACCCTGACGGGATCTCGCCGACGAGACCGCAGCGCTCGCAGATCAGGAACGCGACCGCCGAGGTCGCGTCATGGTCGTGGGCGGCGCAGGCGAGATAGGCGTTGCGGCTCTCGATGCGGTGCACGAGGCCGTTCGCCATCAAAAATTCGAGAGCACGGTAGACCGTGATCGGCGCCGGTCGTGCCATCGATTTGGCGAGCTCGTCGATCACCTCATAGGCCCCAAGCGGGCGATGGCTGGAAAGCAGCGCGCCCAGCACCTGACGGCGTATCGGCGTGAATTTCTGTGCCCGCTGCTCGCAAACGGCTTCCGCATGCGCCAGCGCGTCCGCGGTGCAGCGGCCGTGATCGTGGTCGGGCGTCGGAAAGGCCGGTTTTGCGAGGGTCATTCGGCCCGCCTTCTAGCATTTCGGCCGCGGAACCCAAAGCACGACCGACGCCGCGGCGGCCAGCCATGCTTTTATTGCGGGACAGCATCGCTTTCCTCCGCCATGAAATAATCATAAGCTTGCTTATTATATTCAAGCTTATTGGAGACCAAGCTCATGACCCGCGGGTCTGTCGACCAGAACTTCCTGTTCACGCTCGGCGAGCTCTACCGCCTCTTGCGCGTCTATGCCGACAAGGAGGCCTCGCGCTTCGGCATCACCCGCGCGCAATGGGCCGTGCTGGCCAAGGTCGAGCGCAGCGAGGGCATGAAGCAGTCGGAACTCGCCGAACTCCTGGAGATGCAGCCGATCACGCTGACGCGGCTGATCGACAAGCTCTGCGACAGCGACTGGATCGAGCGCCGCAACGACGCCTCGGACCGCCGCGTCAAGCGCCTCTATCTGAAGAAGGCCGGCCGCACCCTGCTCGGCAAGATGAGCGGCCTGAAATCGGAACTCACGGCGAACGCGCTCGACGGCATCAGCCCCGCGGACGCTCACCGTCTCCTCACCCAACTCGAAACCATCAAGGAAAACGTGCGTGCCGCGATCCAGACGTCCGGAGCGGAACAAGCGCGTAAGGAGCAGCGCTATGGCTGATCAGGTTCTCAAATTCCAGCCCGAGCAGAAGATCGACAGCGGTAAGCCGACCAAGAAGGCCGGCACCAACCCGCGCCGTCGCCTGGTCGCAGGCCTCCGCCGCTATCGCCGCTTCCTGCTGATGGTGGTGCTGCCGATCGTGGCTGTTATCGCCGGCCTGACCTTCTATCTCAATGGCGGCCGCTATGTCGGCACCGATGATGCCTATGTCGGCGCGCAGAAGGTGCTGGTGACGCCCGACATTTCCGGCAAGATCGAGAAGGTCGTCGTGAAAGAGGGCCAACTCGTCAAGCAGGGCGACGTGTTGTTCGAGATCGATCCGGTGCCGTTCCGCCTCGCGGTGGACGAGGCCAGGGCGCAGGTCATGCAGGCGCAGTCGACCTATGACAACCTCCGCGCCAACATCAAGATCTACGGCGATATGCTCAACCTCGCGCAGCAGGGCGTCGACCTGAAGCAGCGCGACGTCGAGCGCAAGCAGGCGCTGGTCAAGAACAGCTTTGGCTCGCAGCTCGACCTCGACAACGCCTCGAACGCGCTGGTCACGTCGGGCTCGATCGCGCAATACGTCAAGCAGCAGATATCGACCGCCAAGACCCAACTGCTCGGCGACGCCGATTTGCCGCTGGAGAAATTCCCGCCTTACGCGCAGGCCAAATCCAAGCTCGACAATGCCGAGCGCAATCTCGACCACGCCGTGGTGCGGGCGCCGATGGGCGGCGTGGCGACGCAGGTGGAGCAGATCCAGCTCGGCCGCTACGTCTCCGCCGGCATGGCGGTGTTCTCCATCATCGACGTCGCCCATCCCTGGGTCGACGCCAATCCGAAGGAGAGCGACCTCACCCACGTCACCGAAGGCCAGCCGGTCACCCTCGAGGTCGACGCGTTCCCGAACCACGTCTTCAAGGGCAAGATCGGCTCGCTCTCGCCCGGCACCGGCGCGCAATTCGCGATCCTGCCGCCGCAGAATGCCACCGGCAACTTCGTCAAGGTGGTGCAGCGCGTGCCGGTCCGGATCTATTTCGACGCGAGCGACAACTACGTGAAGAAGCTGAAGGCCGGCATGAGCGTCTATGCCACCATCGACACCGGCCACCAGCGCTCGCTCGCCGGCCTGCTCGGCCTGTCGGCGACCGCGAGCCAAGATAAAGACAAGGACTGACCCTATGGCGGAGTCCAATCCCGCCCTGATGGTCCCCGGCCTGCGCCGGAACATGGTGACGATCTGCGCCATGACCGCGACCATCATGCAGGCGCTGGACACCACGATCGCCAACGTCGCCCTGCCCTACATGCAGGGCACGCTGTCGGCGTCCCAGGACCAGATCAACTGGGTGCTGACCTCCTACATCGTCGCCGCTGCGATCATGACGGCGCCGGTCGGCTGGATCTCCAACCGCTTCGGCCGCAAGCGCATCTTCATCATCTGCGCCGCCGGCTTCACCTTCGCCTCCGTGCTGTGCGGCCTCGCGCAGGACATCAACCAGATGGTGCTGTTCCGCCTGCTGCAAGGCGTGTTCGGCGCAGCCCTGGTGCCGCTGTCGCAGTCGGTGATGCTCGACTATTACACGCTCCAGGAACGCGCCAAGGCGATGTCGATCTGGGGCATGGGCGTGATGATGGGGCCGATCATGGGCCCGTCGCTCGGCGCCTGGCTGACCGAGACCTATTCCTGGCACTGGGTGTTCTTCGTCAATCTGCCGTTCGGCGCAATCACCGTGCTCGGGCTCGCCGTTTTCATGGACGAGACCGAGAAGAACCTCAGCCTCAAATTCGACTGGTTCGGCTTCGGCGCGCTGGCGATCGGGATCGGCGCACTTCAACTTGCACTCGATCGCGGCGAGCAGCTCGACTGGTTCGAATCGGTCGAGATTGTGTCCGAGTTCGTGATCTCGGGCATTGCCTTCTATTATTTCTTCGCCCACTCGTTCACGACCTCGCGCCCGTTCATCCAATTCGCGCTATTCAAGGACCGCAACTTCCTCACCGGCTGCATCTTCATGACGGTGATGGGGCTGGTGCTGTACTCGACCATGGCGCTGGCCTCGCCCTATCTGCAAAACGTCATCGGCTATCCCATCATCACCGCCGGCGGCCTTTTGGCGAGCCGCGGCTTCGGCACCTTCTTCGCGATGATGATGGTCGGCCGCATCATGCGCTACATCGAGGCGCGCACGCTGATTATCTCCGGCCTGACGCTGACCGCGGCCTCACTGTTCCAGATGACCGGATGGACCGACCAGACCCAAGTGCCGGAGATCGTCATCGTCAGCGTGATCCAGGGCTTCGGCTTCGGCCTCGTCTTCGTGCCGCTTTCGACGGTCGCGTTCCTGACGCTGCCAAACAGCTTGCGCACCGACGGCACCTCGATGCTGACGCTCTTGCGCAACGTCGCAAGCTCGGTCGGCATCTCCATCGTGATCGCCCAGCTGACCCAGGGCACGCGCAAGACCTACGCGATCCTGTCCGAGCACATCAACCCGTTCAACCACGCGCTCCAGATGCCCGACGTGAGCGGCATGATCAATCTCTCCACCGACTCCGGCCGCGCCATGGCCGACCGGATCGTCGGCCTCCAGGCGCAGATCATCGCCTTTGCGCGCGACTATCAGCTCGTGATGTTCTTCATCCTCTGCACCATTCCGCTCGCATTCATGATCGGCTCGAGCAAAGCCGCGCTGCGCAAGCAGGCGTCGGGACCGGAACATGCGGTGATGGAGTAGCAACAGGTGTCATGCGCCGGCTTGACCGGGGCATCCAGTACGCCGCGGCTTCTCCGTATCCCACCAACGTCTCTGGAATACTGGGTCGCCCGGTCAACCCGGGCGACGACAGCGAATCAGTAGCGCGAGCCTCTACAACAACTCCTCGCACCCCAGATCCTCGACCGCCATCATCACCCGCTCCAGATTGTTCCACCAGATCACCGGCGGGATGTTGATGGCCCATTGCCAGACCGGCTTGGTGATGTGCCAGAGCACCGACAGGCGGTAGTCACGATCGAGCGTGCCGCGCGTGTACCCCGTGATGCCGCTTGTGAGCAACGTCTCGTGATACAGATTGAGCAGTGAGCGTTCGAGCCCCTGCCGGCGTTCCGGATACCAATGAACCGCCATCATGTAAGCGAGGTCGTTGGTCGGTACGTTGATCCCCCACAGGTCGAAATCGAAGATGCGCACGGTATCGGCAACGCCAGTGCGCGGCAGGAAAAAATTCCAGGTGTGGGCATCGCCATGGGTGACGCTGAGATGACGGCGTGAATGGTAGCGCTCGGATAGCCGGGCCGACTGGTCGATCAGGCGGCGATAGAGAATACGTCGTTCTTCACTAAGGCGATCGCCAAGCAGATCGGCGAAACGGTCGTAATGGCCGGCAAAAGTCTCGATGTGGTGTGCGCTGTCTTCAGTGCTCGCCCAGCTGCCGACGGTGTCACCAAGGCTCGGATGGTCCCACCAGGCCGCATGCCAACGCGCGAGCGTGGAAACGATCGCGAATGTTTGCTCACGCGACGGCGGCAACGGCCATTGGGTTGCGATCTCATGGCTATCGGCGAGATCTTCGAGCAGGAGATGCCAGGTCTGGCCCTCCTCGTCGAAACGTCTGTCGAAACAGCGCGGCACCAACCCCGGCGGCGTGTTCGGTGCCAGCATCGTATAGAAGGCCACCTCGTGCCGACCGCCATCGGCGAGCGTCTTGGCAAAATCGGCATGCGACGTCTTGAGGATCAGTGATTGCGGTGCACCGGCTGATTCGCCGACATAGCGCAGGCCGAGCCGGGCGATGTGCGACACGACGGTGTCGCGCTCATGCAGCACCTTCACCTCGCGCACGGCGCCGGCGTCCAGCGCGCCGGCCTTGCGCAGTGCAGCGGTCAGGTAGCTGGGCTCAGCGACCGCCGGCAGTTGCGTGGATGTCATGAAGCGCCCCCCGGTGCATGCAGCCATACTGCATGATCACTCGGGGAAGCGCCAGCCGCATCGGCCGCCTGACGCGGCGGCCCGGCCTCACACGTCGAAGAACACCGTCTCGTTGTCGCCCTGCAGGCGCAGGTCGAGGCGATAGACCGGCTTGCCGGCCTCACGCACCGCGATCAGCGTGACGCGGCGGTCGGCCGGCACCAATGCCAGCACGGGATCGGCGGCGTTGCCGGCCTCGTCGCTGAAATAGATGCGGGTATAGAGATGCCGCAGCATGCCGCGCGCGAACACCGCCAGAACGATGTGCGGCGCCTGCGGCTTGCCGTCGGGATCGGGCACGACGCCCGGCTTGATGGTGTCGAAGGAGTAATTGCCGTCCTTGTCGGTGCCGCAGCGGGCGAAGCCGCGGAAGCTGGCGTTCGGCAATGCGCGCTTGTCCTGCGGATCGGCAAAGCGGCCCTGTGCATCGGCCTGCCAGATCTCCAGCATGGCATCCGGCACGACGACACCGTCGCCGTCAAACACCTGGCCCTCGATGCGGACACGGTCACCGGTGACATCGGGCGTCAGCGTCGAATTGGTGAACGCGTCGTTCCAGGCGTAGTCGCCGGTCGGCGTCAGGCCGTATTTGAAGAACGGGCCGACCGTTTGCGATGGCGTGATCCCATTGGGCTTCGCAGAATCCTGCACGTTAGTGGGTCTCCATGGGGGTGGCATCCTTGCCGCGCAGCACGATGTCGAAGCGATAGCACAGCGCCCATTCCGGCTTGGTATTCTCCAGGTCGAACGACGAGACCATGCGCATCCGCGCCTTCTCGTCCGGCACCGAGTTGAAGATCGGATCGAACGGGAACAGCGGGTCACCCGGGAAATACATCTGCGTCACCAGGCGGGTGACGAAGGAATGGCCGAACACCGACAGATGGATATGGGCGGGACGCCAAGCGTTGTGGTGATTGCCCCAGGGATAGGCGCCCGGCTTGATGCTCACGAAGCGGTAATAGCCAGCGGCATCGCTCACGGTGCGGCCCGCGCCGGTGAAGTTGGGATCGAGCGGCGCAGGATGCTGATCGCGGACATGGACGTAGCGGCCGCAGGCATTGGCCTGCCAGATCTCGACCAGCGAGTTCGGGACGCCGCGACCGTCCTCGTCGCGGACATGGCCGTGCACGATGATGCGCTCGCCGAGCGGCTCGCCCTTGTGCTGGGTGGTGAGGTCGTTGTCGCCGTCGCGCACTGTCTCGTGGCCGTAGACCGGGCCGGTCAGTTCCGACAGCGTGTGGCGCATCGGGATCAAGGGCTTGCTCGGCGCGCGCTTGATCGAGCTCTTGTATTCGGGCGACAGCGGCAGCGGATGCGCCTTGTTGCTGTCGACGGGATAGATGAATGTCATTGGCGAACTCCTCCCCGGCCATTTTAGTTCAGCCGGTCAACGCTTATGCCAATCATTATAGAATATAACTAATCTAGGGAAGCGGGTTTAGCGGCCTCCCGCCAAACCGACATCATCCGTCACGAGGCCTTACTTGATCGGCGCCCGCGGCAGCACGGCCTCCCCGGCCTCGAGCCGATAGGTGTGGTCGAGCGCATACCATGGCGTCGCAACGTCAGGCGCGGCCGGATGCGGCGTGTCGTGGCGCACGAACTTGCCGATCAGCGCTTGTGTCACGCCGAACTGCACGTCGCTGTCGATATGGGGGTCGTTGGGATCGTAGACCTGCGAGATCAGCACCTTGAATCCCGGCTTGAAGATCAGGGCGTGCAGATGCGCGGGGCGATAAGGGTGCCGGCTTTGCGCCTTCAGTAGTCGGCCGACGACACCGTCGGTCGGAATGGGATAGCCGACCATCATCACCGAGCGAAAGGCGAAGCGCCCGTCGACATCGGTCGTGAACTTGCCGCGCAGATTCATGTCGGCCTGCTCGGAATCCTGGTTCTCATAGAGCCCGACCGGCGAGGCGTGCCAGACATCGACCTCGGCGCCGGCGACGGGGCGGCCGTCCTTGTCGACGACACGGCCGTTGACGAACAACGGCGCACCAGGCGTTTCGGAGCGGACGATCGATCCGCCATTCTCCACCCGCGGCGAGTTCAGCCGCCAGAAAGGTCCGAGCAGCGACTGGTCAGTTTCGGTGTTGCCCTGATCGCCGTTGTTGAGCAGGCAGACCAGCGGCGAGACGCCGAGCGAGCCCGCCATCAGCACGACTTCGTTATGCGTATCGGTGGTCAGCTTGCCGAGTTCGGCGATGACTGCGGTGGCGTCGCGGAATTCCTTCTCGGTCAGGCGCACGTCACGGACGAAGCCGTGCAGGTGCTTGACCAGCGAGACCATGATCTGCCGCACCCGCGGATCGGACGTCCGCTCCATCACCGCCAGTGCGGCGGCCGTGACGTCCTGCTCGCGCTCGATGATCATGGCATGATCCTTTCACCTTGCGTCATGGCCGGGCTTGTCCCGGCCATCCACGACCTTCTTCTCGCGGCACCAAGAACGTGGATGCCCGGGACAAGCCCGGGCATGACGACTGTGGCCCCGGCCCCGGGATGACGTCAGTTCAGCTTCTCGATCGCAACGGCAACACCCTGGCCGACGCCGACGCACATGGTGGCCAGCGCAAGCTTGCCGCCGCGCTTCTCCATGCCGTGGACGGCGGTGAGCGCGAGGCGCGCGCCGCTCATGCCCAGCGGATGGCCGAGCGCGATGGCGCCGCCATGCGGATTGACGAAATCGGCATCGTCGGCGACGCCGAGCTGGCGCATGCAGGCGATGCCCTGCGAGGCGAAAGCTTCGTTGAGCTCGATCAGGTCGAAGTCGGTGATCTTCTTGCCCAGACGCTCCATCAGCTTGCGGGTCGCGGGCACGGGGCCGATGCCCATGATGCGCGGCGGCACGCCGGCCGAGGCGAGGCCGAGAATGCGGGCGCGCGGCGTGAGGCCATGCTTCTTCACGGCAGCTTCCGAGGCCAGGATCAGCGCGGCCGCGCCGTCGTTGACGCCCGACGCATTGCCGGCCGTCACCGTGCCGGGATTGCGCACGATCGGCTTCAGCTTGGCGAGACCTTCCAGCGTGGTCTCGGGACGCGGATGCTCGTCCTTGTCGACGGTAACAGGCCCAGCCTTGCCGCCGGGAATGGTGATCGGGATGATCTCTTCGGCGAAATAGCCGGCTGCGATCGCCTGACCGGCGCGCTGCTGCGAGCGGATGGCGAAGGCATCCTGGTCGGCGCGCGAGACCTGGAATTCCTCGGCGACGTTCTCGCCGGTCTCCGGCATCGCATCGACGCCATACTGCGCCTTGAGCAGCGGATTGATGAAGCGCCAGCCGATCGTGGTGTCGAAGATCTCGGCCGAGCGCGAGAAAGCTTCCTGCGCCTTGCCCATCACGAACGGCGCGCGGGTCATGGATTCCACGCCGCCGGCGATCGCAAGCTCGATCTCGCCGGAGCGGATGGCGCGGCCCGCCGCACCGACAGCATCGAGGCCGGAGGCGCAAAGCCGGTTCAGGGTCTGGCCGGGAACCGAGTCCGGGAGTCCCGCGAGCAGCAGCGCCATGCGCGCGACGTTGCGGTTGTCCTCGCCGGCCTGGTTGGCGCAGCCGAAGAAGACTTCGTCGACCTGCGCCCAATCGAGATTGGGGTGCTTGGCCATCAGCGCCTTGATCGGGGCCGCCGCGAGGTCGTCGGCGCGCACCTTGGCAAGCGCGCCGCCGAAACGGCCGATCGGGGTCCGCACGGCATCGCAGATAAAGACGTCACGCATCGTTGTTCTCCCTGAATGCCGCGGTTCGGCCAGAATTCTTCAATGACGGCGGAGTTTTAGGAGGGCGCCCGCGGCAGGTCAATTGACGGTTTCGCGTGCGATTTGCAGGGGCCTGCCACCCGCCACGCATGCCGCAGTGCGGACAACGTGGAAAACCTCACCTCTCCGGCCAAACCGGTAGGATGCTCGGGTGAAATTTTGTAGGTTGTACCGCTCATGACGATGCAACAGCCCATCCCCGCGCCAGAACCTGAATTCACGCCCGCGCCGCAGGCGGACGCCGCCGCGCGCGTCACGCCGATGATGGAACAGTACCTGGAGATCAAGGCGGCGCATCAGGGCCTGCTGCTGTTCTACCGGATGGGCGATTTCTACGAGCTGTTCTTCGAGGATGCCGAGATCGCCTCGAAGACGCTCGGCATCGTGCTGACCAAGCGTGGCAAGCATCAGGGCAACGACATCCCGATGTGCGGCGTGCCGGTCGAGCGCTCCGAGGATTATCTGCATCGCCTGATCAGCGCCGGCCACCGGGTTGCCGTGTGCGAGCAGACCGAGGATCCCGCCGCTGCGAAAGCGCGCGGCAACAAGAGCGTCGTGCGCCGCGGCGTTGTCCGGCTGGTCACGCCGGGCACGCTGACCGAGGACACGCTGCTCGATGCGCGCGCCAACAGCTATCTGCTGGCGATAGCGCGAGCGCGCTCGTCGGCCGGCGGCGACCGCTTTGGCCTCGCCTGGATCGATATCTCGACCGCCGAATTCACTGTCACGGAATGCTCTAGCGGGGAGCTCGCCGCGACGCTGGCGCGCATCAACCCGAACGAGGCCATCGTCACCGACGCGCTCTATAGCGACAACGAGCTCGGCCAAACCTTGCGCGAGCTGCCGGCGCTAACGCCGGTGACCCGCGACGTCTTCGACGGCGCCACCGCCGAAAAGCGCCTCTGCGACTATTTCGCCGTCGCGACCATGGACGGGCTGGCGCAACTGACGCGGCTGGAGGCCACGGCTGCTGCCGCCGCCGTCACCTATGTCGATCGCACCCAGGTCGGCAAGCACCCGCCGCTGTCGCCGCCCGCACGCGAAGCCTCGGGCGCGACCATGGCGATCGATCCGGCGACGCGCGCCAATCTCGAACTGACGCGGACGCTCGCGGGCGAACGCCGCGGCTCGCTGCTCGATGCGATCGACTGCACGGTGACCTCGGCCGGCTCGCGCCTGCTGGCGCAGCGGCTCGCAGCACCCTTGACCGATGCGCCGGCGATCGCGCGGCGGCTCGATGCCGTCAGCGCCTTCGTCGCGGATTCGGCCACGCGCGAGGACATCCGCAGCATCCTGCGCGGCGCGCCCGACATGTCGCGCGCGCTCGCCCGTCTCTCGGTCGGCCGCGGCGGGCCGCGCGACCTTGCTGGCTTACGCGACGGAATCATCGCCGCCGACCAGGTTCTGGCGCGGCTTTCCGAGCTCGACCAGCCGCCGCAGGAGATCGCCGCCGTGATGGCGGCGCTGAGGCGGCCCTCGCGCGAGCTCGCGGCCGAATTTGCCCGTGCGCTCGACGAGCAGCTGCCGCTGATCAAGCGCGATGGCGGCTTCGTTCGTGCCGGTTACGAGCCGGCCCTTGATGAAGCGCGCAACCTGCGCGACGCCTCCCGCCTCGTGGTCGCCGCGATGCAGGCCCGCTACGCCGACAACACTGGCGTCAAGGGCCTCAAGATCCGCCACAACAACGTGCTCGGCTATTTCGTCGAGGTCACCGCGCAGCACGGCGACAAGCTGATGTCGGCGCCACTGAACGCGACCTTCATCCATCGCCAGACGCTGGCGGGCCAGGTGCGCTTCACGACGTCCGAGCTTGGCGAGATCGAAGCCAAGATCGCCAATGCCGGTGACCGCGCGCTCGGGCTCGAGCTCGAAATCTTCGAGCGGCTCTGCGCGAGGGCGATCGAGATCAGCGACGATCTGCGCGCTGCGGCGCAAGGCTTTGCGCTGCTCGACGTTGCGACGTCGCTCGCCAAGCTCGCGGTCGATGAAAACTATGTGCGGCCCGAGGTCGATGGCTCGCTCGGCTTCGCCATCGAGGCCGGCCGCCATCCCGTGGTCGAGCAGGCCTTGAAGCGCAATGGCGAGCCGTTCATCGCCAATGCCTGCGACCTCTCGCCTGGCCCAGCGCAAAAATCCGGCCAGCTCTGGTTGCTCACCGGTCCGAACATGGCGGGTAAATCGACCTTCCTGCGCCAGAACGCATTGATTGCGCTGCTGGCGCAGATCGGCAGCTTCGTGCCGGCCGCACGCGCGCGGATCGGCATCATCGACCGGCTGTTCTCGCGCGTCGGCGCCGCCGACGATCTCGCGCGGGGCCGCTCCACCTTCATGGTCGAGATGGTCGAGACGGCTGCGATCCTCAACCAGGCCGGCGAGCGCGCGCTGGTGATCCTCGACGAGATCGGCCGCGGCACCGCCACCTTCGACGGCCTCTCCATTGCCTGGGCCGCGATCGAGCATCTGCACGAAAGCAACCGCTGCCGCACGCTGTTCGCGACGCACTATCACGAGCTGACCGCACTCTCGGCCAAGCTGCCGCGCATGTTCAACGCGACGGTGCGGGTGAAGGAGTGGCAGGGCAACGTCGTGTTCCTGCATGAGGTGCTGCCGGGCTCGGCCGATCGCTCCTACGGCATCCAGGTGGCAAAGCTCGCAGGCCTGCCGCCGGCCGTGATCACGCGCGCGAAATCGGTGCTGGCAAAGTTAGAGGCGCAAGACCGCGGCCAAACGGCGCGCGCCCTCGCCGACGATCTGCCGCTGTTCGCGGTGCCCTCGCGCGCCGCCGCGGAAGCCGCGCCGCCGACCGAGGCCGAGCTATTGATGGACGCGGTCAAGGCGCTGCACCCCGACGAGATGTCCCCGCGCGAGGCGCTGGACGCGCTGTATGCGCTGAAGGCCAAGCTGCCGAAGCAATGAAAGGTCTCGTAGGGTGGGCAAAGCGCAGAGGCTGGGCAAGAATCTCGCGGTTACGCTGCGATGCTGAAGCGGAAGCGGATGATCGCTGGTTTTTGGCCTAATTTGGCTGAGAGGCCTCTGA
>NZ_JBEPRF010000035.1:0-73169 GCF_040548225.1 Bradyrhizobium sp. S3.12.5 | reverse complement strand
TCGCAGGCCCTCCGTCCCAGACAGGTCGAAAGGCCTTGAATCACATCCATAAACTCCGGGGAATCACTTTCGGGCATCCCATAGCCCACAAGGGGCGAGGGTGCACCGACAATGCCGCACGAGAAATCAGCTCAACCAGAACTTCGGCGTCGCCGGCTCCAGCCTTCCGCCCGCACGCACCGGGGCGATCCGCAGCGCCAGGCCTGTCGCGTCATCGGTCTCCACCGCGACGCCGCTGAGCGTCGCCACGCCCGCGGCCGGCTCGAACCGGCCCGACGGAATTCCCGACGTGAACCTCCGCAGCGGCTCTTCCTTCTGCATGCCGATGATGGAATCGTAATCGCCGGTCATGCCGGCGTCGGTCATGTAGGCGGTGCCGCCTGATAGAATCTGGTGGTCGGCGGTCGGGACATGGGTGTGGGTGCCGACGACGAGGCTGGCGCGACCGTCGCAGAAGAAGCCGATGCCCTGCTTCTCGCTGCTCGCCTCGCAATGGAAGTCGACCACGATGGCGTCCGCAGCAATGCCGAGCGGACAGGCGCCGAGCTCGCGCTCGAGCGCTGCAAAGGGATCGTCGAACGGGGTCATGAAGACGCGCCCCAAAGCATTGACGACGAGCGCATGCTTGCCGTTCTTGGCCTCGACCAGGGCGGCGCCGCGGCCGGGCGTGCCGCGCGGATAGTTCGCCGGCCGCACCAGTCGCTCGGCGCGCTCGATGAAGACGAGCGCCTCGCGCTGGTCCCAGGAGTGATTGCCGAGCGTCACCGCATCGGCACCGGCATCGAGAAATTCCTGATAGATCGCTTCCGTGATGCCGAAGCCTCCCGCCGAATTCTCGCCGTTGACGACGACGAAATCGAGCGACCAGTCCTTGATCATGCCGGGCAGATATTCGGCGATGGCGTTGCGGCCGCTACGGCCGACGACATCACCCACGAACAGAATGCGCAACTTCAGAACTCCGGAAATCGAAAACGTCCGATTCCGTTAGCACATAATCCAGCGCCACGTCGTGGGCTAGTGCCGGAACCGCCTTGATCTCCTGCGCTGCAAAAGCGAGCCCGATGCCGACGATCTGCTTCGTCTTGCGGAGGTGCGCGAAGGTGTGGTCGTAGTGCCCCGCGCCATAGCCGATGCGATGGCCGAGACGGTCGAAGGCGGCGAGTGGCGTCAGCATGATGTCGGGGATGACTTCGGCGGCCGCCGGCGACGGCTCGGGAATGCCGAGCGGGCCGAGCATCAGGCGGTCGTTCGGATGGAAGATGCGGAAGACCAGCGACTGGCCGCGCGCCGTGACGCAGGGCAGCGCCAGCCTGGCGCCCTCTTCAGTGAGCTTCTTCAGCAGCGGCATCGGATCGATCTCGCTGCGGATCGGGGAGTAGCCGGAGACGATGCTGCCGGGCAGCAGCTTGAACGGCAGCCCGCGCTCGGCAAGCTTGGCGGCGGCTGCGATGCGCTTCTTCTCACTCAGAGCATCACGCGCCGCGAGGGCTTTGGCACGGAGCTCGGATTTGGTGTTGGTCATGTGCTTCGGTCCCCACGTCATCACCCGCCTTGTGCGCCCTTGCGCACTGGGGCGGGTGATCCAGTATTCCAGAGCCGGTGGTGATTCACACAAAGGCAGCGGCGTACTGGATGCCCCGGTCAAGCCGGGGCATGACACCTACTGAATTGGCCGCAGTCGTTTCGACAAGCACAAACCAGGCAAACACAAAAGTGCGAAGCCGCAAACGCCGTTGAAGCACTCGATCCCGGAGTTCCCTACGAAAGTAGGTGGGCACCATATGTCCGGGCCCACGGGCCCGGCCAGGGACAGTTCCCTAAAGGATCGATAAGGCCCCGGGGATATATGGCTCCGGACGCGCGTCGCAGCCTCGCCTGCGCAATGTAACAACGATACTGACGAATCACCAGAGCGATCGCACGTGGCCACCGAACGCGGCGAGAGAACTTGGCCTGCATGGTTCGAGACGCCCGCTTTGGGCGGGCTCCTCACCATGAGGGTTTAAGATTTCACCGCGAAACAAGACCTCATCCTGAGGAGCCCGCCGCAGCGGGCGTCTCGAAGGATGGCCACAAGGGAAACGCCAAAATCAGCCGATGGCGATGCCGTTGCCGACGGTGCGGTTCAGGACCTGGGTCGACTTCTCGATGCGCTCGGCGGCAGAGTTCAGCGCGTTGACCACGGCGGTCTGGGTCATCCGGGCACGCTCGACGGCGGCGTTGCGGAAATCCCGCAGTTCGGTCAGCTCCTGCTCCATGGTGCGGATGCGGTTGCCGGCGTCGACCAACTCGTCGCAGACGGTCAGCGCCGCCATCACGGTGAGCCTGGCATCGCCGATCTCGCCGAATTTTCCGCGCAGCGACTGAATCCGCGTCTCCAGGCCTTCGGCAAGCTTCAACAGCCGCACCTCCTGGCCCTCCTCGCAGGCCATGCGGTATTGCCGGGCGTTGATGGTGACGTTGATGTGGCTCATCCGTCCTCTCCGGTATCAAGTACCGAACGTATCGTGACGATTGCGGACTCCAGCCGATCGGAGATCTCGCGATTGGTGCGCTCGAGCTTGCGCGCTTTCACCAGTGCACCGTCGAGCTCGTCGGCAAGCCGCGAACGATCGGCGCCCAGCGCCTGGATTCGCGTCGCAAGCTCATTCTCGTCGCGGTCAGCATCGCGCCTTCGCTCGACCGCGCTTTCAAGCGCGTCGAGCGCCGCCGTGAGCCTGCGGGTCGCGATCTCGATCTCGACGGCGGAGGACTCCGTCATGGCAGCGCTGTTGGATACGCGATCGTTCATGCAGTCAGCGGCGGAACCTGTGGGCTTGACCCGTGGCCTTTACCTGGGAGCTTGCCGTCCGGCAAAAGACTCGGTTCGGCAAGCGGTTAGAAGCAGAAATTTACGTGGCAAGCTAGCCAAGCGCAACGCCGCCGCGAAACTATGCACTGCTAAGCAACTTTTACGGCCAAACCGGCGTTTGACTGCCTTGGCCTGCCGGAACCGAGATGCTATCCCAGCCGCGCCCCCAGCGGCCGAAAGGCTCTTTCCGGCGCGGCGAATTCTGCCACAAGCGCCTCATTTCAGACGGATTTCAGACATGACGCAGGTCGATCCCAACCGTATGGCCAACGCGATCCGCGGCCTCTCGATGGATGCCGTCGAGAAGGCAAAGTCGGGTCATCCGGGCCTACCGATGGGCGCCGCCGACATGGCCACGGTGCTGTTCACGCAGTTCCTCAAATACGATGCTACCGCAATCGACTGGCCGGACCGCGACCGCTTCGTGCTCTCCGCCGGTCACGGCTCGATGCTGCTCTATTCGCTGCTGCACCTGACCGGCAACGCCGACATGACGCTGGACCAGCTCAAGCAATTCCGCCAGCTCGGCGGATTGACGCCGGGTCACCCCGAGAACTTCCACACCAAGGGCATCGAGACCACCACCGGCCCGCTCGGCCAGGGCATCTCGACCGCGGTCGGCATGGCGCTCGCCGAGAAGATGCTCGCCGCCGAGTTCGGCAAGAAGATCGTCGACCACCACACCTACGTGCTCGCCTCCGACGGCGACCTGATGGAAGGCGTGTCGCAGGAAGCGATCGCGATGGCCGGGCACTGGAAGCTCGGCAAGCTGATCGTGCTCTACGACGACAACGGCATCTCGATTGACGGCCCGACCTCGATCTCCGATTCGGTCGACCAGGTGAAGCGCTTCAAGGCGTGCGGCTGGGCCGCCGAGAAGATCGACGGCCATGACCAGGCCGCGATCGCTGCCGCGATCACCCGTGCGCAAAAATCCAACAAGCCGACGCTGATCGCCTGCCGCACCACCATCGGCTTCGGCGCGCCGCACAAGGCCGGCACCGCCAAGGCGCATGGCGAGGCGCTCGGCGCCGACGAGCTCAAGGCCGCCAAGGAAAATCTCGGCATCTCGCTCGAGCCGTTCTCGGTGCCGGATGACGTGCTGAAGGCCTGGCGCGCAGCCGGCTCGCGCGGCGCTGCGGCACGACAGGAATGGGAGGGACGGCTCGGCGAGCTCGGCAGCCGCAAGCGCGCCGAGTTCGAGCGCCGCGTGCGCCACGAGCGTCCGGCTTCGCTGGCGAAGGCCGTGCGCACGTACAAGAAGGAGCTGCTGGAGAAGCCGATGACCGCGGCCACCCGCAAGTCGTCGGAAGCCGTGATCGAGGTGATTGCCGGCGCGATGCCGATGGAATTCCTCGCGGGCTCCGCCGACCTCACCGGCTCCAACAACAACAAGGCGAAGTCGGCAACCGCCTTCTCCGCCAAGACGCCGAAAGGCCGCTTCATCCATTACGGCATCCGCGAGCACGGCATGTGTGCCGCGATGAACGGCATCTTCCTGCACGGCGGCTTCGCACCGAACGGTGCGACCTTCCTCGTGTTCACCGACTATGCGCGTCCGGCGATGCGCCTGGCGGCGCTGATGGGCACCGGTGTGGTCTATGTGATGACGCACGATTCCATTGGCCTTGGCGAGGACGGCCCGACCCATCAGCCGGTCGAGCATCTCGCCGCGCTTCGCGCCATCCCGAACATGCGCGTGTTCCGCCCCTGCGATTCCGTCGAGGTCGCCGAGTGCTGGGAGCTGGCGCTGAATCGTATCGACGGCCCGACGGTGCTGGCGCTGACGCGGCAGAACCTGCCGCAGCTCCGCACCACCGCACCGAACGAGAATCCCTGCGCCCAGGGCGCCTACGAGCTGGTGGCCGCGCAAGGGGAAGCCAAGGCGACGCTGTTCGCATCCGGCTCCGAGGTCGAGATCGCGGTGGCCGCCCAGAAGCAGCTCGCCGAGCGCGGCATCCCGTCGCGGGTGGTCTCGGTGCCCTCGCTCGAGCTGTTGTTAGCGCAACCAGAGGCCAAGCGTGCCGCCATCATCGGCAACGCGCCGGTGAAGGTCGCGATCGAGGCCGCCGTGCGCTGGGGCTGGGATGCCGTGATCGGCCAGGATGGCGAATTTATCGGCATGCATTCCTTCGGCGCGAGCGCGCCGGCCAAGGATCTTTACAAGCATTTCGGCATTACCGCCGAGGCCGCGGTTAACGCCGTGCTGAAGCGCGTATCCTGAGAGTTGAGCTTGCCAAAAAAAAGGACTACGTAATCTCTCATATGATCAAGCACCGCCCGGCTGAACCGGGCGTCCGCCCCTAAAAAACCCTCGCAGGCGCGTATAGCGCGTTGTGCGGGAAGACTAGGCGTTATCGAGCCCGTCATTGAACGGTCATAAGGAGATGAAACATGGCAGTCCGCGTCGGAATTAACGGTTTTGGCCGCATCGGCCGCAACATCCTGCGGGCTATCGCCGAGTCCGGCCGCAAGGACATCGAGGTCGTCGGCATCAACGACCTCGGCCCGGTCGAGACCAACGCCCACCTCCTCCGCTTCGACAGCGTCCATGGCCGCTTCCCCGGCACCGTCACCGTCGACGGCGACTCGATCAGCCTCGGCAACGGCAAGATCAAGGTGACCGCCGAGCGCGATCCCTCGAAGCTGCCCTGGAAAGATCTCGGCGTCGACATCGCGATGGAATGCACCGGCATCTTCACCGCGAAGGACAAGGCATCCGCGCATCTGACCGCCGGCGCCAAGCGCGTGCTGGTCTCCGCGCCTGCCGACGGCGCCGACGCCACCATCGTCTACGGCGTCAACCACGACACACTGACCAAGGACCACATGGTGGTCTCGAACGGCTCGTGCACCACCAACTGCCTCGCGCCGGTCGCCAAGGTGCTGAACGATCTCGTCGGCATCGAGACCGGCTTCATGACCACGATCCACGCCTATACCGGCGACCAGCCGACGCTGGACACGCTGCACAAGGATCTCTATCGCGGCCGTGCGGCTGCGATGTCGATGATCCCGACCTCGACCGGTGCCGCCAAGGCGATCGGCCTCGTGCTGCCCGAGCTGAAGGGCAAGCTCGACGGCGTCTCGATCCGCGTGCCGTCGCCGAACGTCTCGGTGATCGACCTCAAGATCGTCGCCAAGCGCGCCGCCGATCCGAAGGAAATCAACGAGGCGATGAAGCGCGCCTCCGAGCAGCAGCTCAAGGGCATCCTCGGCTACACCAACGCGCCGAACGTCTCGATCGACTTCAATCACGATCCGCGCTCGGCGACCTTCCACATGGACCAGACCAAGGTGCAGAACGGCACCCTGGTGCGCGTGATGGCCTGGTACGACAACGAGTGGGGCTTCTCGAACCGCATGGCGGACACCGCCGTCGCGTTCGCGAAGGTGATCTAAGCGTTTACTCTCGTGTCCCGGACGCGGTGCAGCGCGCTTGCGCTGCTCCGCAGAGCCGGGACCCATTCAACTGCGGGACTCGCTGCAATGTGGGTCCCGGTTCTGCACAGCAGCGCTTCGCGCCGCAGTGCGCCCGGGACAAGAGCGCCCGGGACAAGAGAGAGTATCCGATGGCGAACAAATTCCGCACCCTCGACGACGTCGACGTGAAGGGCAAGCGCGTGCTGCTGCGCGTCGATCTCAACGTGCCCATGGATAATGGCCGCGTCAGCGACGCGACCCGGCTCGAGCGCGTCGCGCCGACCATCACCGAAATCTCGGACAAGGGCGGCAAGGTCATCCTGCTCGCGCATTTCGGCCGGCCGAAGGGCCGCGATGCCAAGGACTCACTGAGGCCGGTCGCCGAAGCGCTGTCGAAGGTCGTGAAGAAGCCCGTCGCGTTCGCTGAGGATTGCATCGGCGAGCCCGCGGCCAAGGCCGTGGCGACGTTGCAGGATGGCGACATCCTCTGTCTGGAAAACACCCGCTTCCACAAAGAGGAAGAGAAGAACGATCCGGCCTTCGTCGCGGAGCTGGCAAAGCTCGGCGACATCTGGGTCAGCGACGCCTTCTCGGCCGCGCACCGCGCCCACGCCTCGACCGAAGGTCTCGGCCACAAGCTGCCGGCCTATGCCGGCCGCACCATGCAGGCCGAGCTCGACGCGCTGGAGAAGGCGCTGGGTTCGCCGACCAAGCCTGTCATCGCGATCATCGGCGGCGCAAAGGTCTCGACCAAGATCGACCTGCTCGAGAACCTCGTGAGCAAGGTCGACGCGCTCGTGATCGGCGGCGGCATGGCCAACACCTTCCTGCACGCCCAGGGCGTCGGCATCGGCAAGTCGCTGGCCGAGAAGGATCTCGCTGCCACTGCGTTGCGCATCGTGGAGAAGGCCTCGGCCGCCAACTGCGCCATCATCCTCCCGGTCGATGCCACCGTCGCCTATCATTTCGCCGCCAACGCGCCGTCGCATGCCTATGGGCTCGATGCGATCCCGGCCGACGGCATGATCCTCGACGTCGGCCCACAATCGATCGCACGCATCCACGCCGCCATCGACGATGCGGCGACACTGGTCTGGAACGGACCGCTCGGCGCGTTCGAGATGCAGCCGTTCGACCGTGGTACGATGGCAGCCGCCAAGCACGCCGCCGCGCGCACCAAGGCCAAGAAGCTGATCTCGATCGCGGGCGGCGGCGACACGGTCGCGGCCCTCAACCAGGCCCATGTGGCCGGTGATTTCACCTATGTCTCGACCGCCGGTGGCGCATTTCTTGAATGGATGGAGGGCAAGCCCCTGCCCGGCGTCGAAGTTCTGCGCATCAAGTAATCAGACGGCAAGAAACCGGCAAGAAACAAGCGGCCCTGAGGCCCGAACGGAGAAAAAGACAGATGGCTCGGATCACGTTGCGTCAATTGCTCGACCATGCGGCGGAACACGATTACGGCGTCCCGGCCTTCAACATCAACAACATGGAGCAGGCGCTGGCGATCATGGACGCGGCCAACCAGGTCGACGCGCCCGTCATCATCCAGGCCTCGCGCGGCGCGCGCTCCTACGCCAACGACGTCATGCTCAAGCACATGATGGACGCGGTCACCGAGATCTACCCGCACATCCCGGTCTGCGTGCATCTCGACCACGGCAACGAGGCCGCCACCTGCATGACCGCGATCCAGGCCGGCTTCACCTCGGTGATGATGGACGGCTCGCTCAAGGCCGACGGCAAGACCCCCGGCGACTGGACCTACAATGTCGGCGTCACCAAGACCGTGACCGACATGGCCCATCTCGGCGGCATCTCGGTCGAGGGCGAGCTCGGCGTGCTCGGCTCGCTCGAAACCGGCATGGGCGACAAGGAAGACGGCCACGGCGCCGAAGGCAAGCTGAGCCACGACCAGCTCCTGACCAATCCGGACGAGGCCGTGAAGTTCGTCCAGGAGACCAGGGTCGACGCGCTCGCGATCGCGATGGGGACGTCTCACGGTGCTTACAAATTTACCCGCAAGCCGGACGGCGACATCCTCGCCATGAACGTGATCGAGGAGATCCATCGCAAGCTGCCCAACACGCATCTCGTGATGCACGGCTCCTCGTCGGTGCCGCAGGACCTCCAGGACGTCATCAACGCCCATGGCGGCAAGATGAAGCCGACCTGGGGCGTGCCGGTTGCCGAGATCCAGCGCGGCATCAAGCACGGCGTGCGCAAGATCAACATCGACACCGACAACCGCATGGCCATGACCGGCCAGATCCGGAAAGTGCTCAAGGACAATCCGGAAGAGTTCGATCCGCGCAAGTATCTGAAGCCGGCGATGGAAGCCATGACCAAGCTGTGCAAGCAGCGGCTCCAGGAGTTCAACACCGCCGGCCAAGCCTCCAAGTTCAAGAAGATCCTGACCCCCGCCGACATGGCCAAGCGCTACGCCAAGGGCGAGCTCGACCCCAAGGTGGCGTAAGGACCGCGCTCTATCGCTCCCTCGCCCCGCCCTTCGCGGGGAGAGGGTTGGGGTGAGGGGCTCTAGCCGCGGATGAGATGACTGCGGGACCTGTACCCCCTCACCCGGATCGCAAGGGCGATCCGACCTCTCCCCGCAAGCGGGGCGAGGTAAGAGGTCCCGTCCCCCTTTTGCCCTGCGACGAACGTTAACTCGGCAATTGCCCGAGAACCGTCTATTTTCACAGGCAAGGGCAGAATCGTTTTGGGAGGACCTCTCGATGAATCTGACTGAGCTCAACGGAATCGCGACCGCCATGGTCGCACCCGGCAAGGGCATCCTTGCCGCCGACGAATCCTCCGGCACCATCAAGAAGCGGTTCGACGCGATCGGCGTGGAATCGACCGAAGCCAACCGCCGCGATTATCGCGAGATGCTGTTCCGCTCGAGGGAGGCCATGAGCCAGTACATCTCGGGCGTGATCCTCTATGACGAGACGATCTGGCAGGCGGCAGCCGACGGCACGCCGCTGGTCAAGCTGATCGAGAGTAGCGGCGCCATTCCCGGCATCAAGGTCGACGAGGGCACGCAAGCCCTGCCGATGTGCCCGGGCGAAACAGTCACCGTCGGGCTGGACAAGCTTGCCGAGCGGCTGAAGAAATATTACGAGCGCGGCGCCCGCTTCGCCAAATGGCGCGCGGTGATCGATATCGGCAGCGGTATTCCCTCGATGACCGCGATCAGCGTCAATGCCCATGCGCTGGCGCGCTATGCCGCGCTGTGCCAGGCCGCGCAGATCGTGCCGATCGTCGAGCCGGAGGTGCTGATGGATGGTGATCACGACATCGACCGCTGCTATGAGGTCACGAGCCGCGTGCTCAACGAGACGTTCCAGGAATTGCGCGTGCAGCGCGTCGCGCTCGAAGGCATGGTATTGAAGCCGAACATGGCGATCTCGGGCAAAAAATGCGCGCAGCAGGCCTCCGTCGAGGAGGTCGCGGAGAAGACAATCCGGCTGCTGAAGGCCTGCGTGCCGGCGGCGGTGCCCGGCATCGCCTTCCTCTCCGGCGGCCAATCGGACGAAGAGGCGACTTCGCACCTCAACGCCATGCACAAGCTTGGCAGGCTACCCTGGGGCCTGACCTTCTCCTACGGCCGCGCGCTGCAGGCCGCGCCGCAGAAGGCCTGGTCGGGCAAGGCCGAGAACGTCGCGGCCGGACAAAATGCATTCAGTCATCGTGCACGCATGAATGGCCTCGCCTCCAAGGGCGAATGGCAAAGCAGCCTGGAAAAGAAGGCAGCCTAGATCTTGTCGAACAAATCGCCTCCGCCGCGCCCGGCGCCGCGTCTTTATCTCGCGACGCCTGTTGTCGACGATCCCGCCGCGCTCCTCGCCGAGTTGCCCGCTCTGCTCGCAGCCGTCGATGTCGCAGCCGTGCTGGTGCGGCTGAAGGAGACCGACCAGCGCACCATGATCTCGCGGATCAAGGCGCTCGCGCCGGTCGTGCAGAACGCCGGCGCGGCCCTGCTCGTCGACGGCCATCCCGAGATCGTCGCACGCGGCGGCGCCGATGGCGCGCATCTCGCGGGCATCGCCGCGCTGCAAGAGGCGATGCCCTCGCTCAAGCCCGATCGCATCGCCGGTGTCGGCGGGCTCGAGACGCGGCACGAGTCGATGAACGCGGGCGAGATGGGTGCTGATTACGTGCTGTTCGGCGAGCCTGATGCGAAGGGCCAGCGCCCGTCGTCCCAGGCGATCTCCGAACGGCTGGACTGGTGGGCCGAGCTGTTCGAGCCGCCCTGCGTCGGCTTTGCGATGTCGTTCGAGGAAGCCCACGACTTCGCCGCCAGCGGCGCCGATTTCGTGCTGGTCGGCGATCTCGTCTGGGCGGATTCGCGCGGGCCGAAGGCCGCGCTGATCGAGGCCGATGCGGCGATCAAGAGGACCTTCACGGCTGTTGCCGCGGGCCAGGGCTAGCGCCCCGCCATGACACTCCTGCGCATCACGCTTCTCACCACGCTGCTGCTGGCGGCGCCTGCGGCCGCGCAGCTCCAGATCACTCCGCCGGCGACGATCCCGAGCCCTGCGCCCGAAAAGCAGAAGCCCAAGGAAACGGCAAAGGAAACGGCAAAGGAAAAGCCAAAGGTCGCGCCGCACACGATCACCAGGAAGAAGGAGGCCGCACCGGCGCCAAAGCCGTCGGCCTCGCCGAGCCCGACGCTGCCGGCAACCGTGATCCCCGCGCCGCCGACCGACAATTCCAACGTCGACCTGGTGTTCGGCGCCTATCAGCGCGGCCAGTACAAGACCGCCTTCGACCTCGCCGGCGCGCGCGCCAAGACCGGCGATGCCAAGGCCATGACCATGCTGGGCGAGCTCTATTCCAACGCCATGGGCATCAGGCGCGACTACGCCAAGGCGATCGAATGGTACAAGCGCGCCTCCGACGCCGGCGACCGCGAGGCGATGTTTGCGCTCGCCATGCTGCGCATCGCCGGCCGCGGCGGCCCCGTCGACAAGGGCGAGGCGGTCAAGCTGATGGCCTCCGCTGCCAAGCTCGGCGAGCCCAGAGCGGCCTATAACCTTGCCCTGCTTTATCTGGACGGCCAGACCCTGCCGCAGGACGTCAACCGCTCCGCCGAGCTGTTGCGCCAGGCGGCCGATGCCGGGCTGCCCGAGGCGCAATACGCCCTCGCGACCTTCTACAAGGAAGGCACCGGCGTGCCGAAGGACCCCGATCGGTCGGTGCGGCTGCTGCAGGCAGCCTCGCTGGCCGACAATGTCGATGCCGAGGTTGAATATGCCATCGCCATGTTCAACGGCGCCGGCACGCCGAAGAACCAGCCCGCAGCCGTGGCGTTGCTGCGCAAGGCCTCCCGCCAGGGCAGCGCGATCGCGCAGAACCGCCTCGCCTGGGTCCTGATCAACGGCATGGGCACATCCGTGGACAAGGTCGAGGGGTTCAAATGGCATCTGGTGGCCAAAACCTCCGGCAAAGGCGACCCGGAACTCGACAAGCAGCTGGCCGATCTGCCCGCCGACGACCGCGCCAAGGCGGAGGCCGCCGCCAAAAAATGGCTCGGAAACAAATGACCTGACGCCAAATGCCCTGCAAATGACCTGAACGACTTGACGTTTGGCCCCTCGCGGGGCACCCAATCCCCTCAAATGGCGCGGTTCTGCGCCCCTTCCCCCCGATCAAGACCAGAGCTCATGCTGTATTCCGCCACTATCAACGTCATGGTCAAAGCCGCGCGCCGCGCCGGCCGCAGCCTCAAGCGCGATCTCGGCGAGATCGAGCATTTGCAAGTCTCGCTGAAGGGGCCGGCCAATTTCGTCTCGCTCGCCGACAAGCGCGCCGAGGAAATCCTCTACCAGGACCTCGCCAAGGCGCGGCCGGGTTACGGCTTCATCGGCGAGGAAGGCGGCACCCGCGAGGGCTCAGACAAGAGCCACACCTGGATCGTCGACCCGCTCGACGGCACCACCAACTTCCTGCACGGCATCCCGCAATTCGCGATCTCGATCGGTCTGGTGCGCGAGGGCACCATCATCGCAGGCGTGATCTACAACCCCGCCAATGACGAGCTCTATATCGCCGAGCGCGGCAAGGGCGTCTTCCTCAACGACCAGCGCCTGCGCGTCGCCGGCCGCCGCCAACTCAACGAATGCGTGGTGGCCTGCGGCCTGCCCCATATCGGCCGCGGCGACCACGAGGAATTCCGCCGCGAGATGACCGCGATCCAGGACCGCGTCGCCGGCCTGCGCCGCTTCGGCGCCGCCTCCCTCGACCTCGCCTTCGTCGCCGCCGGCCGCCTCGACGGCTACTGGGAACGCAATCTGCAATCCTGGGACATCGCCGCCGGCATGCTGATGGTGCGCGAAGCGGGCGGAACGGTGAGCGATATCAACACGCCGGGCGATGCGCTCGTCACGGGCGACGTCGTGTGCGGGAACGAGTTCGTGCACGGCGAGCTGGTGAAGATTTTGAGGAAGGCAGCGTAGGCCGAGGCCACACCTTACACACTGCGGTCATCGTCCGCGAAGGCGGACGATCCAGTACTCACCGGCATGCGCGGCGATTAGACTCATGAGGCGTCTTGAGCGCGCCACGTAGCGCTGCTCAAACCAGCTCATCAATGCGGTCCGCGACGCTGACGAATGTTGGCCGGTCATCCGATCCTGGGGGATGGTTGAAGGCCACGACCCGGCCAATGCTATCGTAGCATCCGCATTACTAGGGCGTGGACTCGCTACGGGCAGCGAGCCATAGCCGGATGGATGCGATCTGGACGAAGGCAAGATAGTTGGCGGCAAGCTTATCGTAGCGTGTAGCGATCCGACGACGTTGCCTGATCCGGTTGGATCTTGGCTTATTTCGGCGGCTCACGGCCGGATTGCTCGGCCACCACGTATTCGGCATACCAATCCGGCCAATTTTCATCATGCGTGCCGGTCCGCTTCTCGTGCTCGCCATGCGCGGCGGCGGCGCGACGAAGTGCTGCGGCAAGCTCAGCCGGCGAGGAGAACGCCGTGTCGTCGGAGTCCACGCGCCCGGGCAATCGCGCGGTGATCTCCTGCAGGAGCCAGGTGTTTCCGTCGGGGTCGCTCAAAGAGGCGAACGAGACATAACTGCGCCCCGCCGGATCGCGTCCGCTCAGAGGCGGCTGCCCCGGTCCGGCGCGGTGGAATACATCGCTCACCTGGGCGCCACGTGCGATGAGTTCGGCGTGGGCTGCTTCGATGTCGGATACGATCAGGTAGATATTCTGTGCTGCGCCGGGTGTTGCGGACGTTAGCCCCTTGCCGAAATGGACCGAGGCTGGTGAACCGGGAGGCGTGAACTGCACCACGCGAAACGCGTCGCCGACGGCGAAATCTGCGTCGAGCCGCCAGCCAAGGCTGCCGTAGAAAGACTTTGAACGATCGACATCCGATACGGGTATGACGACGGCCTCAAGCTTGAAGTTCACCTTCTTTGCATCCGGGTGCCTGGACGCGGCTCCCCTCTGCTCCTGGATTGTGCTCATGCCTAACTCCTCTATCGTGCGAAGTATTCTCTCATAGCGTTCTGCCCCGCCGGCCGGTTTGCGTTCGTCACTGCAAGAACGATTCGACGTGTATCTTCGCCGTCGCCAAATTTACAGTGGCGAGCCCCCAAATCTGCCTCGTGTTGACCCAATCATACTTCGGAGCTGCGGTGGTAAGACGCACGTTGGCAACGAGGTCCATCATCGGTTCATTCGCTCGCGGCGTCGCAACGCCCTCAATACGCATGGCGATGCGATGGCCGTCTTCAGTTTCAATTGTGGCTCTGCCGTCGAGATCAGTGCGTCCATCGGCACGCAGCTGGAGGTATTCGACGCCACTACGTACTTTGCCCGTGATCCGACCTTTGATGTCTCCCTCGAAAGCCACATCAATTCGTGCTCCCTGCAGGGGCACCCTTTCTTTGCCGCTTAGGAGTGCATCCAGCGTCACGCCGTAGTCGGTCACTCCGGTGATATTGAAGTCGCACTCGTAAATCTTTTCGCCTCGCATTTTCTGAACCTCGGCCATCATTCTCTCCTTTGGTGGTCGTTGTGCCGGATGGTGGCACTTCGCTCTCACTGCGAAAAGTGGAGGCGACACTCGACATTGCCAACTGACGGATGCGGAAGGAGCCCTACCAAACCACGGAGGGTCTATAGGTTCGACGTCCCCGGGCTCTTGCCCTCGAGCGAAGAAGCCCCGCAAGCCCAAGGGCTTATTACTTGTGTTCTTTAGCGACGACTTCCGAAATCCGCGGTTACGTGGCACAATCGGAACCTATCCTTCCGAATTTTGGAAGAGGATGCGATGGATCGCCTGGACGCCATGTCAACCTTTCTTGCGGTCGTCGAGGCTGGCAGCCTGTCGGCTGCGGCGCGTCAGATGAAGACGCCCCTTACAACAGTTAGCCGCAAGATCTCCGAACTTGAATCTCATCTGCGGGTCAAGCTGTTCAACCGGTCAAGTCGCCAACTCGTCCTCACCGACGCTGGCAGCTCCTATCTGCTTGCGTGCAAGCGCATTCTTGCGGATGTTACGGAATCCGAGCGCATGGCCTCTGGAGAGTTTACCGCGCCAACCGGCGAATTGACGGTTACGGCTCCGGAGAGTCTTGGGCGCACTCACCTCATCCCGATCCTTGCCGACTTCCTCAAGACCTTTCCTGACATCAGGACGAACTTGATTCTTACAGATCGTGTGCAGAGCCTGTTTCAAGAGCAGGTCGACATCGGCCTGCGCATTGGCGCGTTACCGGATAGCAGTCTGATAGCGGTGCCTGTGGGAACAACGCGAAGCGTAGTTTGCGCCAATCCCACCTATCTGGCGACGCGCGGAACGCCCCGCAAGCCGGAAGATCTGGCCGGTCATGACTGCATAAGCTATCCGGCCATCATGGCGCCCGATGTTTGGACATTTGCGGTAGGCAAGACGACGGTTGCGATACCTATGCGTCCACGGCTCGTTGTCAGCAACGCCGAGGCCGCGTGTGAAGCGGCGTGCGCGGGCGTGGGAATTACGATCGCTCTCTCGTATCATTTCCATTCCGGACTAAAGTGCGGATCGTTAACAACTCTACTGGATGAGTTTCGTCCGCCCACGATGCCGGTCAACTTCGTCTATACGGCCGATAAATTTCTTCCGATCAAAGTGCGAGCTTTCCTCGATTTCGCAGCCCCGCGGCTAAAACGAGTTCTGGCAGAGTTTAATAGTTAGGCCGCACGACCCTGCTCGACCGTTTCGCGAGATCTCGAAAGACTGTTTCGAGCCTCGATCGCCTCGATCGAGCGGTCAAACGCGCTTTCTAAAACATGCCTGCCAACCGTGCCTAGTACGGCACCTAGCACCCAGCCTTTGAAATTCTTTCCATCGCGAACGACAGTCACGTCGATTTCGGTCATGCCGTCAGGACGCCGAGTGAAGCTGTAGGTGTGACCTGACGCGCCTCCCCAAACATTGGAATCTGTCGTCGAGAGGATTACCCGATTGGGATGAGACCAATCGTAGTGCAAGCGTTCCCAGATGCCACCTGACCCCTCCGTGACGTCGGCCTCCGAAATACCCTTGTGATGCACCTTCAGGTACTCGTCCGCGCTGTTACCAAAAAGCTCCGAACGACCCGGCCCGAAGTCGGTGAGCCCAGCAATATACTGTTCAGGTGTTGACGTGGTCGTTCGGTGGATATGGATCGTAGACATGCTCAGCTCCCAATCTTCAGAATACGCGGACCAATCAAACTTCAGTCGACGGTGGAGCTCGCGTTGCGGACAATTACGCGATCGCGTTGCCGGCTGATTTCAAGCCCGGTCTTCCGGCTTGTCGTCGACAGGACCACGTGCTGGCCAGGTGCAAGAACTGACACAACACGGATTGGCGTTCCCGCCTCGCCTTGGGCCAGGGTTGTGACGACATGAAAACCGTCGCCCTCGATCGTGTAGTAAGTGACGCCCGATACGTCGCCGAGATCAATGCTCTTGGCTTGGATCGGACGCAGGCTTTCGGCATGGGCTGTACCAAGGGTAGCTGTGAGGAATGCAATCGTGAAAAGAGCGCTTCGGATCGACATGGTGACCTCCTTTGGATTCGTTCGAAGTGGATAGATGGTGGTGTGCGCTTTGGTGCTGTGTTTTAGGGGCGGGTATCGCCACGACGAGCATCTACGGTTGATGCCCCGTCGCTTCGCCCACCGATGACATCAGACGGGAAAACGCTGTCATAGATCGCCCGGGCTTCTTGAATCAGGCGGAGCCGTTCGCGTTCGGCCTTTGGAACAAACCGGATAACCTCACCCATATTCGCCTCCATCTGTAAGCTGTCGCGCTCGGGCGGCGCCGTTGGGTGAGAGTGGAGCGAAAACTGTCGGTGCAACAGACGGGAAAACTGAGAAGTCTCCTTCCGAAACGCGGAAGGCTTCGAGCGATTTCGTCAGGGTGCGGGGCCGAAACGGCGCCGTTCGCAATCGCTTTCAAGCGGGCGGCGTTGCCGCTATACTCGCCAAATGTCACCAAGAAGCAGGCATAGGGTTGCAGCCATCCAAGGAGCCGTCCACCATGCATGCAATTCGCAAACTGCGTGAGTCGGGCCACGCCACTGTTGCTGACTACGAAAAGCTTCTCGCTCCAAATGTTGTTTTTCACAGTCCCGTGTTGATACGAACTGCAGAAGGTCGTGCGGTAGTTGCGAAGATTTTCGCGACGTCGACCACGCTACGGGAGGGTGCCTATACGGGTGAATGGAAGCTAGACGACCGAAGAACCCTACTGAGATGGAAGGGAAAAATTCAGGGCCACGAGCTGGAAAGCTTCGATCTTATCGAAGAAAACGACGAGGGATTCATCGTCGATCGCACACTAGCTTTTCGTCCAATGCCCGCAGCGAGGCTTTTTCGGGATGCCATGCGGGCTGCCATGGGAAGCTCTATTCCGGACGATTTCTGGGAATATTCAGATTAGAACAGCGGTGGATCGGCGATATCGTTCCGCGGCGATGTCGTTCGATTGGGAGGCCATTCGCACGGGGAACTGGTGAAGATTTTGCGGAAGTAGCCGTCGCACGACGGCACGACCTGCAACGACTAAGAGTCGTCTTCGTCGGATTCCTCGTCCCGATATTCACCGCCGATGGTCAGGCCCTCGATCGTCGTGGCGCCTTTCGGCTTGATCACCCGGCGAGGCGGGACTGAACTCTCGCTTCGCAATGCCTCCATCAGTTGTTCCGAATGGGTGACTATCCAGACGTCGGCGCGGCGTGACGCCTTGGCGACCAGCCGCGCCAATGGCGCCAGCAGCGACGGATGCAGGCTGGTCTCCGGTTCGTTCAGCGCGATGAAGGGCGGCAGCCGATAGCCCATGAACACTGCGAGCAGGCAGATGTATTTCAGCGTCCCATCGGACAGTTCATGAGCCCTAAACGGCCGCGGCATATCCGCCAGCTGCAAATCAAATTCACACCAACCATTTTCTTCCCATGCGCGGAGCTCAGCGCCCGGGAATGCATCCTGGATCGCGTCCTGCAAGTCGGTGGCATCTTCCCGAATGGAATAGAGCGTCGCCAGGGCGGCAGCCAAATCGGTTCCGTCGGCACTGAGCGAGGGCGTCGTGATCGCCAGACACGGCTTTCGTATCGGCGACGCCGGATCGGTGCGAAAATCATGATAGAATCGCCAGCCCAGCATCGCGTTTCTGATCAGGTCGATTTCAGGGCGTTCCTTGCCATCGGAAAAACCCGCAAGCGCCGTCTCTGACGGCAGCACCGCATCCTTGTGGCTAACCCAGGCACCGCTCTCGCCGCGGAGGCTGACGAGCGAATTTTTCCGTTCCATCAACAGGACCTTTCGTTTGCCCTGCGTCGCTTCGATGCTTTCGGCCTTGATCATCGGCTCGCCGGAAAATGCCGCCTCAACCGGGCCGGGAAATCCGAGCTCAATGGAATATCTGAGACGATCGAATTTGGCCGACAAACGCAGTCGACCATCTTCTCCTCGCTTGCGAAGGCCGGACCAACAGACGGAATTTAATCCGCCCTCCTCGGCGATCGTGCGCGTGATTCGACCTGCCGCCGCGTCGCGCAACAGCGACAAGGACTTGTAGAGATTGGATTTGCCGACACCATTCTCACCCACAAACACGGACAAGGGGTGGATGGGTATCGAGAGCTGCCGAATGGAGCGATAGTTGGAAATCGCAACGTCGGTCGGACGCATCACACGCTCTCAATCGGCGGGTTGGCTGTGCATTCGCGCTGCGGTGCGAATACATGCTATTTCAATTCAGGGATGTAGTCTGGATTGACCACCCCGAGAAAGCAAGCCGCCCGATCCCGCGTTCAGTGGCCTGCCCTCGCCGGCGCGGGAGAATGTGCTGAGCAGTCTGGGCCGGAGACGGCTGCTCCACACTCGACTGTCATCATCCGCGAAGGCGGATGATCCAGTATTCCACAGGCGTCTGTTGGACACGGAAAGGCCGCGGCGTACTGGATGCCCGCCCCCGTGCGCAAGTGCGCACTAGGCGGGCATGACAGTGTGCCCTATGGCTTCACCGGCGCCGGCGGCCCATACGCCTCGCTTTCCTTCTCTGCCTTCTGCCGATCCCCGCCCAGCACGCGCTGCACCGAGACGAAGAACACCGGCACCATCAGCAGCGCCAGGATCACCACCGCGATCATGCCGCCCATCACGACGGTGCCGAGGGATTGCTGGCTGGCGCCGCCGGCGCCGTGAGCGATCGCCATTGGCAGCACGCCGCAGATAAAGGCGAGACCGGTCATCAGGATCGGGCGAAAACGGAGACGGCAGGCCTCGATGGTGGCCTCCACCAGCGGCTTGCCTTCCTTCCGCAGGTCCTTGGCGAACTCGATGATGAGGATCGCGTCCTTGGCCGCGAGCCCGATGATGGTGATGAGGCCGACGGTGAAATAGACGTCGTTGGGCAGACCGCGCAGCATGGCCGCAACCACGGCACCGACGATGCCGAGCGGCACGGTGAGCAGCACCGCGAGCGGGATGGTCCAGCTCTCGTATAGTGCGGCCAGACACAGGAACACCACGAACACGGAGAGCGCGAGCAGGAACGGCGCCTGCGAGCCCGACAGCTTTTCCTGAAGCGACTGTCCGGTCCATTCATAGCCGAAGCCACGCGGCAGTTTTCCGGCGAGCTTCTCCATCTCGGCGATCGCATCGCCCGACGTGAAGCCGGGTTTCGCCTCGCCCGAGATGCGCACGGCGGGATAGTAGTTGAAGCCGGCGATCTGGGTCGGACCGCGCGACCATTCGACCGTCGCGAAGGACGAGAACGGCACAAGCTGGCCGTGGGAGTTCTTGACGTTGTAGTTGAGGATGTCCTCGGTCCTCATGCGGTCGCGGCTGTCGGCCTGCACAACGACGCGCTGCATGCGGCCGCGGTTCGGGAAGTCGTTGATGTAGTTCGAGCCGAGGTTGGTCGAGATCGTGTTGTTGATATCCTCGAAGGTGACGCCGAAGGCGCCCGCCTTCTCGCGGTCGATCACGAGATTGACGACGCCGGCCTCGGGCAGGCCCTCGACATAGACCTTTTGCAGCACCGGGCTCGCATTGGCGTCCGCGATCAACTGGTCGGCGGCGCGCATCAGGGCCGGATAGCCCTTCTGGCCGCGATCCTGGAGACGGAACGAGAAGCCGGACGAGTTGCCAAGATTGTCGATCGGCGGCGGCTGCAGCGCCGAGATCTTGGCGTCGCGGATCGACGACGACAGATCGCGGTTGGTGTCGTTGACGATCGCGGCAGCGGACTCCGTCGGTCCACGCTCGGACCAGTCCTTCAGCGTGATGAAGGCCTGCGCGGTGTTCATGCCCTGGCCGGAGAAGCTGAAGCCGGTGAGGAAGGTGACGTCTTTCACGCCTGGTCGCTCGGCGAGATATTTCTCGACCTTCTCGATCACGGCCTCGGTTCGGCCGTAGGACGAATCCGACGGCGTCTGCACGTCCGTAGTCACAAAACCCTGGTCGTCGACGGGCAGGAAGCCGCCCGGCAGATTGACGAAGGCCCAGGACAGGCCGGCGAGCAGCGCGACATAAACCAGCATCAAGCGGCCGGTGCGCTTCAGCGAGAAGACGACGGTGCGGGAATAGCCCTCCTTGCCGCCTTCGAGCATGCGATTGAACCAGCCGAACACGCCCTTCTTCGCATGGCCGTGACCTGCCGCGACGGGCTTGAGCAGCGTCGCGCACAGCGCCGGCGTCAGCGACAGCGCTAGGAATGCGGAGAAGCCGATCGCCGCGACCATGGTCACCGAGAACTGGCGGTAGATGATGCCGACCGAGCCCGGGAAGAACGCCATCGGCACGAACACGGCCATCAGCACCAGCGTGATGCCGATGATGGCGCCAGATATCTGCGACATCGCTTTCCGCGTCGCTTCCGTCGGCGGCAGGCCCTCCTCGCTCATGATGCGCTCGACATTCTCGACCACGACGATGGCGTCGTCGACGAGGATGCCGACCGCGAGCACCATGCCGAACATCGAGAGCATGTTGATGGAGTAGCCGGCGAGCAGCAGCGTGGTACAGGCACCCAGCAGCGCCACCGGCACCACGATGGTCGGAATGATGGTGTAGCGGATGTTCTGCAGGAACAGGAACATCACCACGAACACCAGCACCACGGCTTCGACCAGCGTCGTCAGCACCTTCTTGATCGAGGCCTCGACCACGGGCGTGATATTGTAGGGGATCTCATAGGAGATGTTGGCCGGGAAGAAGCGCGACAGCTCCTTCATCTTCTCCTCGACCGCGCTTGCGGTCGCCAGCGCATTTCCGGTCGGCGACATCAGCACGGAGAGACCGGCCGTCGGCTTGCCGTTCAGGCGGGTGTTGAACTGGTAGCTGAGGCCGCCGACCTCGACCCGCGCGACATCGCGCAGCCGCACGGTCGAGCCGTCGGCATTGGCACGCAGGATGATGGCGCCGAACTCGTCCGGCGACGACAACTGGCCCTTGACCAGCACCAGCGCAGAGGTGCGCTGGCTGTCGGTCGACGGCTCCGCGCCGATGCTGCCCGAGGCGACCTGCGCGTTCTGCGCCGATATCGCCTTGTTGACGTCATCGGCGGTCAGCCCATAGCCGACCAGCTTTGCCGGATCGACCCAGACGCGAAGGCTGCGCTCGGTCGAATAGAGCGTGGCGCGGCCGACGCCGGGAATGCGGCGGATTTCACCGAGCACGTTGCGGATCATGAAGTCGCCGAGGCCAACCTCGTCGAGGCTGCCGTCGGTCGAATTGAGCGTGATGATCTGAAGCACCGCGCTGGATGCTTCCTCGATCAAGATGCCCTGCTGCATGACCGCGCGCGGCAGCCGTGCCTCGATGCGCTTGATGCGGTTCTGCACCTCGACGGACGCAGCGCTGGTATCGGTGCCCGGCTGGAAATTGGCGATGATCTCGACCTGACCGAGCGAATCGCTGGTCGATTCGAAATTAAGAATGCCGGAGGCGCCGTTGAGCTCCTCCTCGATCAGCCGGGTGACGCTGTTGTAGAGGTTTTCGGGCGACGCACCGGGATAGCTGGTCGAGACCGAGATCGAGGGCGGCGCGATGATCGGATATTGCGCGATCGGCAGCAGCGGGACCGAGATCGCGCCGATCAGACAGATGAACAGCGCGACGACCCAGGCGAAGATCGGCCTGTCGATGAAGAAGCTGGCCATGGTGCGTTACCGCGTGACCTTGAGGGCGTGCCGGTTGTCCGCGCTCGCCTCGGCCTCGGACCAGGATTGTGGATTGACCTTGTCGCCGGCCGCAAACTTCTGGAAGCCTTCGACCACCACCTTGTCGCCGGCCTTGAGGCCCTCGGTGACGAACCAGATTCCGTCCTGCACCGAGCCGGTGCGGATCTGCTGCACGGCGATGCGGTTGTCGTCCTTGACGACGAACACCTCGCTGCCACCGCCGCCATTACGCTGGACCGCCTGCTGCGGCACCGCGATCGCGTCGGAGTCCAGGCCCTGGTCGAGGCGGACGCGGACATACATGCCCGGCAGCAGCTCGCGCCTGGGATTGCGGAACTCGCCACGCAGCGTCACCTGGCCGGTATGGGCATCGACCTTGGCGTCCGAGAACAGAAGCTTGCCGTCGAGCGCATAGAGGGTGTTGTCGTCGAGCACGAGGCGCACCTTGACGGCATCGGCCTCGATGCGATCGAGATCGCCGCTCTCGAAAGCGCGACGCAGCTGGTTGAGCTCGGTCACCGACTGGGTGAAGTCGGCATAGATCGGATCGAGCTGCTGCACGGTGGCAAGATTGGTCTCGTTCTGCATGACGAGCGCACCCTCGCTGACAAGGGCCGCACCGACCACGCCGTCGATCGGCGCGCGCACGGTGGCATAATCGAGATTGAGTTTTGCCCGCGCGAGATCGGCCTTGCGGCCCTCGACCTCGGCTTGGGCCTGGCGCTCGGCGGCGATGGTCTTCTCGTTCTCGGCTTCCGGCGCGGCGCGCTGGCTGGTGAGCGTCGCGATGCGGCGCGCCTGCTGCTGCGCCTGCATCAACGCGGCCTCGGCCTTGGCGACCGCCGCGTCGTTGGCCATCACCTCGACCTCGAACGGGCGCGGATCGATGCGGTACAGCGCATCGCCCGCCTTCACTTCGCTGCCCTGGCGGAACAGGCGCTCGACCACGATGCCGGACACGCGCGGCCGCACCTCGGAGACGCGCGTCGGCGAAATGCGGCCGGGCAGCTCGCGCACCACGGCGCGGGCCTGCTGCTTGACGACGACGACGCTGACATCGGGTTCGATGGGTTGGGCAGCGGAGACGGCGGAAGAGGATTCGTCGCAAGCGCCTAGCAGCGGCGCAAAGGCCGCGAGCATCATTGCAACGCATGCCGATCGCGCTCGAAGTCCTGACATGAAGTGGGGTGCCCCAAATTTGTTGAAACTGATCACGCTTCTCGCGCAGCGCCCGTCCCGGGCAATTTCTGCGCGCCTGATGCGATCAAGATAGAATGGACTTGCTGCGGCGCAACGCATGCGGCGGGCGGCTCAATGTCACATGAGCTATCGCGCTGACTTCAGGCTTATTTTTGGGACTCACCGGATTGTGAGTCGGGTTCCGTCGTCGCGCGCTGCGACAGAAGATCGCAAGGGACTGGGGCCACGATGAATTCTGTCAGCTTCATAAGATGGGTTGAGCTCTTGCGAAACCCATCGCCCTGACGGGCAGACGCAGCGTCTGCTCGTGGTTTTCAGCTCGATGTCACTGCGCGGACGGAGTTTGATGGGGTTCGCTTCCGCCTTCGCTCTTCGAGCTACGGCGGACAAGTCGCTCTACCTACGAACTACTGGGCTTGATCGCAGGCCTGCAGGATCCGAACAAAATCAGCCATGCTGGATCGATCTCGGTTGTCAGCCATGGCCGCAACCTGAGTATTGGACGCGGGCTGGCTTCCCTGCCAGAGCCGCATGAGGAGATCGGCGATGTTTCCGGCGATGTTTCTCATGGCGTACTCGCTGCACCACCTGTGACAGTAAGCATCGGTTGAGCGGCAAAGCGCCGCTAGATCGGGAGAAAGGCCGGTGGGCGCTACGCCGCCGGCCTTGTCCTGCAACTGCCGGCTCGCAGGCCGGTTCCGTTGCTTTTCACTCCGGATGTATCGGTAACACCAACACTTGGTCGTTGCCATCGCGCGCAGGTATGAAGTGACCATACTTAGGTAGGCTTTCTTAGGTAGGCTTTGGACTACGGCGCCCGCCGGTGTGAAGAAAGCTGCTCGAAGAAAGCCGCGGGCATTTCGTAGTGCTGAACGCTTGGGGCGTCCGGATATTCGGCGATTGGCCGCAACATCACCTGCCCTCCAAAAACAGCATCATCCATTACGTGACCGCCGCGCGACCCCGCGCTGGCGATGATGCCGTTCGCGGGGGCTGCGGAACGGTAGCGACCTTATCGCTTGGCGGGCGGACCGCTCTTGTTACCCGGCAATCCCTTGACGTTCGCCGGATCCTGCTCCTGCACCGATTGATTTTGAGACGCCGAGCCAACCGTGCCAGTACCAGCCGGCGGCCCGTTCTTGTTGCCGGGAGCACCCGCAATTCCTGCGCCCGAGTTCTGCGCACTCGGCGCGGTTGCCGCGCTGCCGGACTCGGCGCGAGGAGGGCTACCCGGGATTTGAGCCGCCGACCCGGGCTTCTCCTGTTCCGAGACGTAACCCGATGCACCGGAGTTCTGAGTCTTGATGCCTTTGTCGGCTTCATTCTGGAGATTGTGCGATGGCGAGGCCTGCTGCGCCATCGCCGGTGCCGTGAAGCCGGCCACCAGAGCAATTGCCGCGAGTGCGAGATGTCGCATGGTGTTTCCTCCTCAGGGTCTTACGCCGATAACCGCCGAGGAGCCCGACGTTTCCGATCACCGCCGGAATTGTTTGCAAGCAGGGACCGCTGCTTCGTCCCCGGCGCACGATTGATCCGTAGGCGCCCTAATCTGCGGCTCTCATGCGATAGTGGCTGACGCCCCATTCGGTTCCGTCGGCGTAGCCGAACAGGCCGGCGGTGGCGAGGAAGAACCAGCGCCAGCGCCGCATCCACAACGCGGTGTCCCCGCCATAGACGTTCCGCAATGAAACTTCGATCGTGTCGCGACGTGCATCGAAATTGGCGAGCCAGTCAATTGCGGTGCGCTGATAATGCGTGCCGCTCCAGCGCCATTCCTTCTCGATGGCGAAGATATCGTCATACTGCCTGACGAGTTGATGGCTCGGCATCACGCCGCCGGTGAAGAAATGCTGCGCTATCCAGTCCTCGCGATTGGCGCGGTCGAACGCGTAGGAGCCTGCGCGATGGGTGAAGATGTGCATGAAGAAGCGCCCCTCCGGCGCAAGCCACGCGAGCACCCGGGTCATCAGCTTGCGCCAGTTCATCATATGCTCGAACATCTCGACCGAGACGATGCGATCGAACTGGCCCTCCGGCGCGAACACGTTCATGTCGGCGGTGACGACGCGCAAATTGCACAGGCCGCGGCTCTGCGCCATCTCCTCGATATAGGCGCGCTGCGACTGCGAGTTCGACACCGCGGTCACCTTCGCATGCGGAAATTGCCGAGCGATCCACAGCGACAGCGAGCCCCAGCCGCAGCCGAGCTCGAGGACGGTCTGCCCGTCGGCGATCCCCGCATGCTCGACGGCCTGGCGCAGCGCTTCCTCCTCAGCCTCCCGCAAGGTGGTCGCATCGGTCTTGTAGAAGCAGGAGGAGTATTTGCGGTTCGGGCCCAGCACCTGCGCGAAGAAGCTTTGCGGCACTTCGTAATGCTGGCTGTTGGCCGTCTCGGTGTGCTCGGCGATCGGCCTTATCATCATGCGTCCGGCGAAAGCGGCATCGTCGGCTGCGGTGTGCGCGGCGAGGCGCGTTGCGGTGCGCGAGCACAGCCGCTGGATCGCGGCGCGGACCACGAGGTCCGGCAGCGGCACGCGTTCGGCAGTCCCGATGATCGCGGAGACGACGCTCATGCGGCCATTCCCTCTCTGGGTGGCAGGGGAAAGAACATGCTGGTTCGGGATTGATGGTTGCAGTAGCGCTCGCCGCGCGATCGCAGCATCTGCGCTTCCAAAGGCGGGATGCCGGTGATGTGGACCAGGATCCGGTACATGAAAACAGGCGCAAGCAGACGGGCCCAGGCCCACGGATAGACCGCCGAGAGTGCGATGGCCGTCAGTCCCCTAGGAAACGTCGCCATGCCAAGAATCCGACCTAAGTGTGTGGAATACCGAAGTTTTACACAATACGTGTATCAAAGCCGGGTTTCAGCTTTGGGTTCCCCGATCCCCTCCCGAAATCCGCACATCCGGCGCTTTTTTTGGGCGAGCGCTGTGCCATAGTGCGGATGCAAGCAAGCTTTCGTAACGGATGATACCGGCCATGCCGTCAGGCGCCTCGCCCCGCTCCTCCCTCGACATCGAGTACACCAAGCTCTCCTCGCCCAGCGTCTTCCTGGTGCGGATGCTGGTCTTCCTGGTGCTCTGCACCCTGGTGGGCGTGGTGCTCTACAAGCAGATCGTCCAGGCCTTCTTCGCCAATCCCGGGCTGAACGCCCTGATCGGGGCCGTGCTGTTCATCGGCATCGTGCTGGCCTTCCGCCAGGTGATCCGGCTCTATCCCGAGGTGTCCTGGGTCAACAATTTCCGCATCGCCGATCCCGGCCTGGCGCCGGCCCGGCACCCCAAACTGCTGGCACCGATGGCGATGATCCTGGGCGGCGAGCGCACCGGGCGGATGTCGATCACCCAGACCACCATGCGGCATCTGCTCGATTCGATCGCGACCCGCCTGGATGAGGCCCGCGACATCTCCCGCTACATGACCGGCCTGCTGGTCTTCCTCGGCCTGCTCGGCACCTTCTGGGGCCTGATCGAGACGGTCGGCTCGGTCGGCAAGGTGATCGACGGCCTCAAGGTCGGCGGCGATGCCGGCGCACTGTTCGACACGCTGAAGGAGGGCCTGGCCGCCCCGCTCGGCGGCATGGGCATCTCGTTCTCGAGCTCCCTGTTCGGCCTCGCCGGCTCGCTGATCCTCGGCTTCCTCGACCTGCAATCGAGCCAGGCGCAGAACCGCTTCTACACCGACCTCGAGGACTGGCTCGCCACCACCGTGCGCGAATATGGCAGCGGCGAGGTGGCCGTCGCATCGAGCGGCGGCGGAGTTGCCAGCGGCGAGCTCCAAGCGGCCGTCGAGCGGCTGCGCTCCGTGCTCGAGGAAGGCACCGCCAGCCGCAGCACCACCGCGTCGATGGCGAGCCTTGCCGAAGCGATCCAGGCGCTGGTCTCGCATATGCGCACCGAGCAGCAGATGATTCGCGAATGGGCCGACGGCCAGGGCGAGCAGAACCGCGAGATCCGTCGCCTGCTGGAGCGCATCGCGCGCCAGCCCGAGAAGAGTTAGACGCTCGCGTGCCCCGCACGCGACGCAGCACGAAGTGATGCGTCGCTGAGCCGGGGCCCAGAAAAAAACGAGGAATGGGTCCCGCTCTGCGGAGCAGCGTTGCACGCCGCACCGCGTCCGGGACAAGGAATGGGAGACCGACGACAATGGCTCTAGCCCGCGGCCGCCGCAGCGATGGCGCCTTCAACTACTGGCCCGGATTCGTCGATGCGCTGTCGACGCTGGTGCTATCGATCGTGTTCCTGCTGTCAGTGTTCCTGGTCGTGCAGTTCTTCCTGTCGCAGGAGGTGACCGGCAAGGACAAGGCGCTGGAGCAGCTCAACGCCAAGATCGCCCAGCTCAACGAGCTGCTATCGCTGGAGAAGCTCGGCAAGCTCTCGCTCGACGACCAGGTCTCGCAGCTGAAGGCGGGCCTCGCCTCGGCCGAGAGCGAGCGCGACCGCATCAAGGGCCTCTATGAGGGACTCGCCACCGCCGGCAACGACGCGCAGGGCAAGACCTCCGAGCTCGGCAAGGCGCTCGACTCCGAGAAAGCGGTCTCGGCGCGGGCGCTGGCGCAGATCGAGGTGCTGAACCAGCAGATCAGCGCGCTGCGCCGGCAATTGGCGGCACTCGAGGAGGCACTCGACGCTAGCGAGAAGCGCGACAAGGAATCGCAGAACCGCATCGCCGATCTGGGGTCTCGTCTGAATGTTGCCTTGGCGCAGCGCGTGCAGGAATTGTCGCGCTACCGCTCGGAATTCTTCGGCCGCTTGCGCGCCATTCTCGGCAACCGTCCTGATATTCGCGTGGTCGGCGACCGCTTCGTGTTCCAGTCGGAAGTGTTCTTCGACACCGGACAGGCAACGCTGCTGCCCGAAGGCCGCGCTGAGCTCGACACCGTGGCGGCCGCACTGATCGAGCTCGACAAGAAGATCCCGAACGAGATCGCCTGGGTGCTCCGCGTCGATGGCCACACCGACGTGCGGCCGGTGAGCGGTCCGAACTTCAAATCCAACTGGGACCTGTCGGCCGCCCGTTCGATCTCGGTCGTGCAGTACCTGATCTCGCTGGGCGTGCCGGCCCAGCGCCTCGTCGCCGCCGGCTTCGGTGAATTCCAGCCGCTCGACAGCGCCAACACCGAGGACGCCTACAAGCGCAACCGCCGCATCGAGCTGAAGCTGACGGAGCGGTAGTGAGCACGCTCCACCTCCGCCCCTACGTGGCCGCCGACGAAGAGGCCACGATCGAGCTGTGGCACCGCACCTGGCAGCAGGCCTATCCGCAGATCGACTTTGCCGCGCGGGTGGACTGGTGGCGCGAGCGCTGGCGCAACGAGCTGGTGCCGAACGCCGCGATCGTGGTTGCCGAGCAGGACGGCGCGCTGACCGGCTTCGTCACCATCGACGGCACAGGCTATCTCGACCAGCTCGTGGTCGATCCTGACCACTGGGGCTCGGACGCGGCACGGCTGCTGGTCGACGAGGCCAAGCGCCTGTCACCATCGGGCGTCACGCTGCTGGTCAACAAGGACAACAGCCGCGCCATCCGCTTCTACGAGCGCAACGGCTTTGCCCATGCCGGCGAGGATGTGAACCCGACGTCGGGACGGCCGGTGCTGAAGATGGCGTGGCGGCCGTGACGGCAAGCAGATGGAGAGGATCGATGCGGCTGAGCGATCTGGCCAAGGGGTCTTCGGTGTTTCTGGCCGTCATCGTCACCGGCTGTGTCTCGACGATCTATGTCGACCAGCGCCTCGCGCCGCCGCCCACGACCACGAGTGCGACGGCGAGTGAGACGGCGCCGGCGAGCACTCCCGCTCCGACAGACAGCCCGGCTCCGGCCAATGGCGGGTCGGCCTGCATCGGCGAGGGCGGCAGCTGGAAGAACTGGCCGTGGCCGAACGTGCCAATGGGCTCGCCGAAGTGCCCGTGAACGCGGCCGCCTCAACCGAAACGACGAAAACAACCCCATGCACAGTAGCCGATGATAAGGTAGCGGGTCCTCGCGGGCGCCTAACGCCAGTTCACACTTAGGGCTAATCAGAGCGCTGTCTACTTCCGGTACGCGCCATCATTCTTCGGCCGTAGCCCGCGTCGCGAGCAACAGCGACCGCTTGGGCGCGGCTGTTTGCTCCGAGTTTCCCCAAGACAGCCGAGACATGATTGCGGACAGTCTTTGCCGAGATCTTCAGCCGGACAGAGATATCGGCATTGCTCATACCGTGCGCAAGAAGTTCGACGACATCGCGCTCCCGCGCTGTCAATTCGTCGAATGACTCGGTCGCGCCGTCATGAGAGGTACAGGGAAGGAATTCGTCGAGCTCGTACACGAACTGCTTCCAGGCCGGCTCGGTGCCCAACAGAATGTGATTGCGGCTCTCGAGGGGCACAAATCGCGCGTCTGGAATTAGCGCGGCGACCCTGCGACCATCATCAAAGGGCAACACCGCGCTCTGACGGGAATGAAAGACAAGCGTTGGACAGCGCAGGTTCGGCAGCAGGTCCTGCATATCACTCTCCACGAGGGTGCGCAGCAGCGCGACCGCGTTTGCGGCAGAAGTTGTCAAGCGTAGCAGCTCATTGAAAGAGCGAGCCTGCTCCGCAGTCGCGTCTGGAATGTGCAGAGATGTCAGGAAGGTCCCAAATCCGGGAATGTCCTGCGGCCAACCCAACTCGAACGCCTTGAGCTGTACCTGCATATTTTCGACCCGCTCAGGCGGAGCCTTTGCCGTCAATGGCCCCGCCGGCGATGTGCCATACAGCACGAGCCGGCTGACGCGATCAGGATTCTGCACGGCAAAGGGGAGAACGATCCGCGCGCCACCGGACATGGCCAGGAGTGCGAAATTGCGGACTCCAGACGCGTTGACGACGGCTTCAAAATCCTCAACGAGCTTTTCGAAGGTGAACTCGACACCCGAACGATCGGATAGGCCGGTCCCGCGAAAATCGTAGCGGATCAGGGTGTGCCGCTTTGCCAGCGCCGAGATCCAAGGCCGCCAGACCGGGCTGTCCCAATCAAAATTGAGGTGGTGGACAAAATGCGCGACCCACACCAGCGGAGGTCCGCTGCCACATATTCCATAAGCGATGCGTGTGCCATCGCGGCTGGCGCAAAAACGAATCTGCTGCGTTGGAGGCAACACGGGGACCCACGGGGGTGTGCGGCTCTAGCACGATCTATGGCATCAAGTTACCATGTTCATGACTAGACCGTCGAGGGCCACGCGCCAATGCTGCCGGGTCCGTATTCCCTTAGAAGGGTATCAATCGGAGGCCGTGTGCCCCCGCCTGTGGGTTCGAGATATTGGCCCAAGCGACGGCCGCGCGCGACAAGTTCTCTGCCCGCATGCTTTCGGCGGCGCTCGTAGGCGAGCAATGCGCCGCCAATGTCACCTTTGGCAAGCTCATCGGCAAGCGCCCAGGCGTCCTGCGCAGCCTTGGTGACGCTGGTGCCGACATGCGGTCGAGCGACGAAAGCCGCGTCGCCAACGAGTACGACACGATCGAACGTCATGCACGTCGTTTCGAGGTCAAAGATTGCAGAAAGAATCGGCTGTTGATTGCCGGCGACCAACTCGGCGAGCTGAGGAGCCAGCAATGTGCGAGCGGTCAGCTTGAGTTCGGCGATGACCTCTTTTCGAATGAGAGGCGGCGGTATCGAATCTCCGTGACAATACCCCGTCGCATCGGTGCACCACTCCCGCAGCGTGGAATCGAAGTCGGCCGGACGAAACCAGACAAACATGCATCTGCGGCCGCCAACCGCATCACGATCTGCGATCGGGATGGAAAACGCGAGTTCACCGTTCGGCAGGCAGAATACCATGTCCTGGAGTGTAGTGGCGCGCCATTGCGGCGAGATGCTGTTTTCCTCGACGATGCCTCGCCATGCGACATAGCCGGCATAGCGCGGGACGATTTCAGGCATGTACTGCCGGCGCACCGTTGAACGAATACCATCCGCCCCAATCAGCAGATCAGCTTCGACCCGCGCCCCATTTTCGAACAAGGCAACAACACTGCGTTCCCTCTGTTCGCAGCGGATGAGCGTCATTCCCCCATGGTAGGGTCCGGTCGAGAACGTTTCCCTGAGAGACTGGTAGACCCGGTCCCATGCCGTAGTCACTTCTCGCACCGGCAGTTGGCAAATCGACTCACCGCTCCGGGCGAGGCAGACGTGCGAGCGCACCTCCGTCCACATCGACCTGTCGATACGGATTCCAATCTGCCGCATGACCATGAACAAGTCGGCTTGCGCACCAAGTCCGGCCCCGCGCCCGGCGAGATCTCCGCGTGCGCGTTCGAAAATATCGGCATGCCACCCGATGGATCGTAGTAGGTTCGCCGTGAGCAGTCCGCTCAGGGAGCCACCGATGACCAGGGCGTGGGGTTTGCTCATCTCAGGGGCTCTGGCCTGACGCGGTGTCAGTTGATCTTGAGGCCGGTCGTGTCGATCAGCTCCCTCCAGCGGGCGCTTTCGGCCTTGATGAAGGCGGCGGATTCATCCGGATTGCTGCCGACCGGAACCGCTGCGAGATCGGCCAGGCGTCCGGCAACATCGGGAAGCGCCAGGACTTCTCTGATCGCTGCGGAAAGCTTTGCGGCGATAGCATCCGGCGTCTTTGGTGGAGCGACGATCGCAAACCATTCCTCGTGAGCAAATCCCGGCACTGCCTCGGAAATGCTCGGAACGGCAGGCTCCTGTTGCAGTCGTGCTGGCGTTGTAACAGCGAGAAGCCTGAGCTTGCCCTCCTTGATGTTGCCTGCGACGTTGCCGTAGAGGTCGATCATCATGTCGATATGACCACCGATCAGGTCATTCATCGCCGGCGCCATGCCTTGATAAGGCACATGGACCAGGCGAATGTCGGCGGCCTTCATCAATTGCTCGGTGGCGAGATGCGGCGTGCTACCCGTTCCTGGCGATCCGAATGTGAGTTTGCCGGGATTGGCCTTGGCATAGGCAAGCAACTCTTGGAGATTTGAGGCCGGCACCTTCGGATTGATGACGAGCACCGTCGGAAGTCTGACCATCAGGCTCACCGGCACGAACGCGTCCGGATCAAAGTTCAACTTGCTCCGAAGATGACCGCTGACAACGAGCGGCCCCGGGGGCGAGGCCAAGAGCGTGTATCCGTCGGGATCCGACCTGGCCACGGCTTCGGCACCGAGATTCTGAGCCGCCCCGGGTCGGTTCTCGATGATGACGGCAACGCCCCATTTCGCTGACAGCTTCTCGGCGACAATCCGGGGTACGACATCCAACAACGGTCCCGGCGGCACGGGTACGACGATCTTGATCGTGCGATGGGGAAAGTCCTCGGCCGCAGCCAACCCGCTGACCGCGGCGGCAGTCGTGCAAACAGCTGCGATGAGGCAAATCGCAATTGAAGAACGGGCGAGATATTTCACTGATTGCCTCCTCCAAGCAGCCTTCAGGCCGCAACCAATGGAGGGATAGTCATGTCAAATTCGAAAGTTGTCATGGGGCCGGTGTCCCGGAAATCTTCAAGGTGCGAACCTTGGCGTCCTGAAAATCGGGACTTTGCGCTGATGCGACGAAGCAATCCAGAGTCCCTCCGCGGAAAGATTCTGGATTGCTTCGCTGCGCTCGCAATGACGAGGGAAGCTTCGCTGTGCTCGCAATGACGAGAGAATGAGGCCCCGCCTCACGCCCCCTCGAACTGCAACCTCGCCAGCCTGGCATAAAGCCCGTTCACCGCAACCAGCTCGGCATGCGTGCCCTGCTCGACGATCTTGCCCTGGTCCATCACCAGGATGCGATCGCAGGACAGCACGGTGGCGAGGCGGTGCGCGATCACCAGAGTGGTGCGGTGGCTCATCAGCTCCTCGAGCGCGGTCTGCACCAGCGTCTCGCTTTCGGCGTCGAGTGCGGAGGTGGCTTCATCGAGCAACAGCAGCGGTGCGTCGCGCAGGATGGCGCGCGCGATCGCGATGCGCTGACGCTGGCCGCCGGAGAGCGTCACGCCGCGCTCGCCGAGCGGGGTGTCGAAACCTTCCGGCAGGCGGCGGATGAACTCGGTGGCATGTGCGAGCTCGGCGGCGCGCTCGACCTCGGCATCACTCGCATCGGGCCGGCCGAAGCGGATGTTCTCGCGCGCGCTCGCGGCAAACACGTTCGATTCCTGCGGCACCAGCGCGATGTGTGAACGGAAGTCACGCGGATCGGCAGCCTTCACCGGCACGCCGTCGAGCGAGATTGCACCACCCCGCGGGTCGTAGAAGCGCAGCAGCAGATGGAAGATGGTGCTCTTGCCGGCGCCGGACGGGCCGACGATCGCAACCTTCTCGCCGGGCCGCACCGCAAACGACACGGCGTCGAGCACGTTGACATCGGGTCGCGCGGGATAGGAGAAGCTGACGCGATCGAAGCCGACCTCGCCGCGCCCGGGCACCGGCAGCGCGCGCGGCGACGCCGGCGCCCTGATGTCGGGCTGCACATGCAAAATCTCGAACAGGCGTTCGGCAGCGCCGGATGCGGCCGAGACCTCGCCCCAGACCTCGCTGAGCTGGCCGAGGCCCGCGGCCGCGAAGGCCGCATAGAGCACGAACTGGCCGAGCCGGCCCGGCGTGATTGCCCCTGTGAGCACGTCATGCGAGCCGATCCAGAGGATCCCGACCACGCTTGCGAACACGATGAAGATGACGATGGCGGTGAGAACCGCGCGGGCCTGCGTGGACGTGCGCGCCGCCTCATAGGCCTGCTCGACCTCGCCGCCGAAACGCTTCGCAGCCAGCCCTTCGCTGGTATAGGCCTGCACGGTGCGGATCGCACCGATCAGCTCGCCCGCATAGGCGGACGCATCGGCCAGCGTATCCTGCGCGTTGCGCGACAGCCGCCGCACCCAGCGCCCGAAGGCGACCAGCGGCAGCACGATCAGGGGAATCGCCAGCAGCACGAAGCCGGACAGACGCGGGCTGGTGATCACCATCATCGCCGCCGCGCCAAAGAACATCATCAGATTGCGCAGCGCGATCGACACGGAGGCGCCGACGGCGGATTTGATTTGCGTGGTGTCGGCGGTGAGCCGCGACACCAGCTCGCCGCTGCGCGCCGAATCGAAGAACGCCGGCGACAGCGAGAGCAGATGCGCAAACACATCGCGCCTGAGATCGGCGACGATGCGCTCGCCGATCGTCATCACGAGGTAGTAGCGGGCCGCGCTCGCGAGCGCGAGCACGGCGACCACCGCGATCATCACCGAGAAGTAGCTGTTGATCAGCGCGATGCCTTCCGGCGTCAGGCCGAAATCGATCATCCGGCGCACCGCGACCGGCACCAGCAGCGTGGTCAGGGCTGCGACCGTCAGCGCGACAAAGGCGAGCGCCGCCCGGCCGCGATAGCGGGCCACGTAAGGCGCGAGCGCCATCAGCGGCCGCAGCCTGGCGCGGCCCTTCTCGGGCTGCTCGATCAGCTCGACTTCGATCGACGGGGCTTCTGCCGGCCCGGTTTCAAGCCGTTCTACTGCGCTCATGAGATCCGACCAAAAGAGATAAGTCTGCTCCAGATAGGCCGGGGCGCCGGTCGTGGCAAATCGGGGATGTCCCTTAGGGGACCGCCCGGTTCTGCTGTGCCCACAATGGCTTGTTTTGAGGGGGTCTCTGGGGTATAGACCCGGCAAATCCGTCATTCGATAGCCACTCAAGCAAGGCGCCGGGCGCCCCAGGAATTGCCATGAAAGCCGAGATTCATCCGAATTATCATACGATTAAGGTCGTGATGACCGACGGAACCGAGTACCTGACCCGCTCCACCTGGGGCAAGGAAGGCGACACGCTGAACCTCGACATCGACCCGAAGTCGCACCCGGCCTGGACCGGCGGCAACGCCCAGCTGATGGACCGCGGCGGCCGCGTCTCGCGCTTCCAGAAGAAGTTTTCGGGCTTCCTCAAAAAGGATTGATCCTGGCCGCAAGGCTGGAGACGAAAAACGCCCCCGGGAGACCGGGGGCGTTTTTGTTTTGGGGCTATCGTCATTGCGAGAAGCTCTTGCGACGAAGCAATCCAGGCTACCTCTGCGGAGGCTTCCTGGATTGCTTCGCTTCGCTCGCAATGACGGGCTGTTGGAGCTTTACCGCTCGAACGCGGCCTTCAGGGCGTTGAGCTGCGGCACCAGCGGATTGCCGATCGAAGGGTAATCGACGGGCGGGGTGTGGATGGTGGTGTCGAGGCGGCGCACGCGGGTCTGCAGGCTCATCGAGCGATGGATCAGCTCCTGGAGCTGCGACGGCAGCTTCTCGATCGTGTCGGCGGGGCCGGGATCGGCGGCGGAGAGCTTGACCTTGGTCTTCTCGCGGTTGGCCTGGCCCAGCGTCATCTCGCCTTCCTTCACCGCGCGATGCAGCAACAGCCACGAGGCGAGCTGCATCAGGCGGGTGGTGAGACGCATGCTCTCAGTCGCGTAGGTGAGGCTGACGGCGCGATCGAGCGCCTTGGCCTCGTTGCGGCCGGCGCCGTCGAGATAGGCGGCGGTCTCTTCGACGAGATCCATGCCTTCGCGGAACAGGGCGCCGAACGCCGCAGAATTGGTGAACCGCTCGCTGAGTTGAACGAGAGCGCCGTCGGCTTGCAAACGTTCCATGGTTAACGCCCCTTACGCAACTGTTTACCCATCCGGCTTTGGCGCCGGCTTATGATGAACAAATCATTGCGCGTAGGGATCGCGGAGTCCAGCGACAAGCGCGGATATGGTTTCCGCGGGTCATTCCCCGGAATTCAACCGGAACGAGACGCAAAAAAGAGCCGCCGGAAAACCGGCGGCTTTGAAAGTTGATAACAGGGAGGCGTCAAACAGAGTGGACAGGAGCCACTCGGTGTCCAAACGAGGACAGTTCCAGTCATAAAGCGAAAAGCTTAATGTGGAGTAAACGAGCGAATTTTTTGAGGGTTCGTTAGCCATGTCGGCCAGAGGCCGAGGGGGTTCGCGGAACAATCTGCCCGTCATGGCCGGGCTTGTCCCGCCTGCGCGGCCGAAGCCGCTTCGGCGAGGCGAAGGCCCGGGCATCCACGTTCTTTCTGTCGGCGAAAGATCAAGTACGTGGATGGCCGGGACAAGCCCGGCCATGACGCCGTAGAAACGCTTGCGCTCCTCCTTCGAATTCTTACGACTTGAAGACGCTGTTCGCCGCATCGCGCGAAGCGCGCTTTTTGGTGGCGGCTTCTTCCAGTCTTGCGATTTCGGTCTTCAGCAGGGTGACGCGCTCGGTCAGTTCCTCGACCGACAACAGTGAGAGATCCTGCCCGATCTCGTGGGTGACCTTCTTGCGCGGGCGGTCGTCGTCTTCCGTCGGCATCGTCGTTCCTCCTGCGTTCGCGCCACCTGCGGCTGGGGCGGTTGCCAGCCCGGACTGCGCTGGCTAATCAAAGGCCTCGTCCCCTCTCGCACCTTTGCTCAAGGACACATCATGGACAAGCTGCCCGCGCAAATGACCGTGGTCGCCATCTCCAAGCCCGGCGGACCGGAGGTCCTGGTGCCGGAACAACGCACCGTTCCGCAGCCCGGTCCCGACGAGATCCTGGTCAAGGTGCAGGCCGCCGGCGTGAACCGGCCCGACATCGCCCAGCGGTCCGGCGCCTATCCGCCGCCGCCCGGCGCCAGCGACCTGCCCGGCCTTGAGATTGCGGGCGAAGTGGTTGCCGTCGGCAGCAACGCCAAGCGGCACAAGATCGGCGACAAGGTGATGTCGCTAGTCGCCGGCGGCGGCTATGCGCAGTACTGCATCGCGCAGGACGCCCAGGCGATGAGCGTGCCGCCGGCGCTGTCGATCAAGGAAGCCGGCGCGTTGCCGGAAACCCTGATGACGGTCTGGCACAATGTGTTCGAGCGCGGCGGGCTCAAGGCCGGCGAGACGCTGCTGATCCATGGCGGCTCCTCCGGCATCGGCACCATGGCAATCCAGCTTGCGAAAGCGTTCGGCGCAAAGGTGTTCGTCACCGTGGGATCACAGGACAAGATCGATGCCTGCCTCAAGCTGGGTGCCGACCGCGCCATCAACTACAAGAACGAGGACTTCGTCGCCGTGGTCAAGGAAGCGACCGACAAGGCCGGCGTAAACCTGATCCTCGACATGGTCGCCGGCGACTACGTCGACCGCAACTACGATGCCGCCGCCGTCGATGGCCGCATCGTGCAGATCGCAACCCTCAACGGGCCCAAGGTCAGCGTCAACATCGCCAAGGTGATGGTGAAGCGGTTGACCCATACCGGCTCGACCTTGCGTCCCCGTAGTAATGCGGACAAGGCGGCGATGGTGGCTGCGATTGAAGCGAAAGTGATGCCGCTGCTGCGCGAAGGCCGGGTCAAACCGCTGATGGACAGCTCTTTCCCGCTGGAAAAGGCATCCGACGCACATCGGCGCATGGAGACCTCGGCACATATTGGCAAAATTGTGTTGGAGCTCTAGGCCTCTGGCCCACTGGGCAGGGCGGAAACCCTTTGATTTTCCTCGCTTTCGTGGCATCTATCGCGACGCGCCGAACCATCTCGTTCTGTTCGGAAATCGCCTTGCACTGAGCCTTGCACTGAAGAGTTTGCGTCGAACGCGGAGAACTCACCTTGCGTCTAATCAGGTGCCTCGCGCCCATCGCGCTGGGCCTCATGATTCTTGTCGCCGCGTCCCCTGCACGCGCGCTTGACGCTGTCAGCGTCCGCGGCGACGCGCCCGCCATCGACCTCACCGGCGTGCTCGAGCATCAGCGCAGCGACGCCGACCGCATCCAGGTCTCGACCGCGCCCGGCACCGACGGCATCGTCCGCCGTATCGAGGTGCGCGCCCGCGAGGGCGGCCAGAACTGGGTGGTGTTCGCGCTCGCCAACAACACCGACGACCAGCTCGACCGCCTGATCGTCGCCCCGCATTACCGCATCGTGTCCTCGGGGCTGTTATGGCCCGACCTCGGGCTGTCACGCATCGCGACCATCACGCCCTCGACCGGCGACCGGCCGGAGCGGCAGGAAAGCCCGACCGCCGACGTCTTCCGCATCACGCTCGATCCCGGCGCCGTCATCACCTTCGTCGCGGAACTGCGCACCGACAAGCTGCCGCAGCTCTATCTGTGGGAACCGGAAGCCTACAAGGACAAAGTCAATTCGTTCACGCTGTACCAGGGCATCGTGATCGGCATTTCCGGGCTCCTGGCGCTCGTGCTCACGATTCTGTTCGTGGTGAAGGGCAGCATCATGTTCCCGGCCGCCGCAGCACTGGCCTGGGCGGTGCTGGTGTATATCGGCGTCGATTTCGGCTTCTGGGGCAAGGTGCTCGACATGTCGAACAACGCCGAGCGCATCTGGCGCGCGGCGGGCGAAGCGATCCTGGCGGCGACGCTGCTGGTGTTCCTGTTCGCCTATCTCAACCTCAGTCGATGGCATGTGCGCTATTCCCACATCACGGTGGGCTGGCTCGCCTTTCTGGGCTCACTGGTGGCGCTCGCCCTGTTCGACCCGGCCGTCGCCTCCGGCATCGCGCGCATCTCGCTGGTGCTGATCGCCTTCGCCGGCTTCGCGCTGATCGTCTATCTCTCGACCCACGGCTTCGACCGCGCGGTGCTGCTGATCCCGACCTGGTTCCTCCTCGTGGTCTGGGTGGTCGCGGCCGGTATGACCGTTGCCGGTTCCGTCACCAACGACATCGTCGGCCCGGCACTGCTCGGCGGCCTCGTGCTGATCGTGATGCTGATCGGCTTCACGGTGATGCAGCACGCCTTCGCCGGCGGCGGCGCCACCACCGGCGTGGTCTCCGACATCGAGCGACGGGCGCTGGCGCTGGCCGGCTCCGGCGATCTGATCTGGGACTGGGACGTTTCCGCCGACAAGGTGTTCACCAGCCCCGAGACCGAAGCCCTGCTCGGCCTCAAGCGTGGCACGCTGGAAGGCCCGGCGGCCTCCTGGCTCGAGGTGCTGCATCCGCTCGACCAGGATCGTTTCCGCGCCGCGCTGGACAGCGTGCTCGACCAGCGCCGCGGCCGCCTCGTGCAGGATTTCCGCCTGCGCACGCCCGACGGCCACTTCATGTGGTTCGCGCTGAAGGCGCGCCCGGTGGTCGGCTCGGACGGCGAAGTCTCACGCGTGGTCGGCACGCTCACCGACGTCACTGAGCTCCGCAACGCCGAGGAACGCCTGCTGCACGATTCCGTGCATGACAATTTGACCGGCCTGCCCAACCGCAAGCTGTTCATGGACCGGCTCGGAGCAGTCGCGCATTTCGCCAAGACCATGCCGACGCTGCGGCCGACCCTGATGGTGATCGACCTCGACCGCTTCAAGCAGGTCAACGATTCCGTCGGCATCGCGGTCGGCGATTCCATCCTGCTGACGCTGGCCCGCCGCCTCACCCGCATCCTGAAGCCGCAGGACACGCTGGCGCGGCTCGCCGGCGACCAGTTCGGCCTGATCCTGCTGTCGGAGCAGGATCCCGCCCGCATCACCGCTTTTGCCGAAACCATCCGCAAGACCATCCGCGCGCCGATCGCGTTCAACGAGCGCGAAATCTTCCTGACCGCCTCGATCGGGCTGGCCCTTTCCGATCCGCAAGTTCAGCTGACGGACGAGATCATCAAGGACGCCGAGCTTGCGATGTACCATTCCAAGCGCATCGGCGGCGACCGCATCGACGTCTACAAGCCCGCCATGCGCGCGCGAAAGACCGATCGCCTGACGCTGGAGAGCGAGCTGCGCCGCGCCATCGAGCGGCAGGAGCTGACGATCCTGTACCAGCCGATCGTCCGGCTGGAGGACCGTTCGGTCGCCGGCTTCGAGGCGCTGGTGCGCTGGGATCACCCGAAACTCGGGCGCATGGCGCCGTCGGAATTCATCACCATTGCCGAAGAGACCGGCCTGATCGTCGATCTCGGCATGTTCGTGCTCGACCAGACCGCAAAGCAGCTCTCGATCTGGCAGCGCGCGATGCGCTCGCGCGAGCCGATCTTCGCCAGCGTCAACGTCTCCTCGCGGCAGCTTTTGCGCCATGACCTCATCCACGACATCCGCACCGTGCTGTCGCGCTCCTCGGTGGCGCGCGGCACGCTGAAGCTGGAGCTGACGGAATCGCTGGTGATGGAGAATCCGGAGCACGCGGCGCAAATGCTGACGCGGATCCGCGAGCTCGGAACTGGATTATCGCTCGACGATTTCGGCACCGGCCATTCGTCGCTGGCCTATCTCCAGCGCTTCCCGTTCGACACCATCAAGATCGACCAGTCGTTCGTCCGCACCACCAATCGCGGCACGCGGCCGGTGATCCTGAAGTCGATCATCGCGCTCGCGCATGATCTCGGCATGGACGTGGTGGCGGAAGGCGCCGAGACCGATTCCGACGCGGTCGAGCTGTATCAATTGGGCTGCGAATACGCGCAGGGCTTCGCCTTCGGCGAGCCGATGGACGCCGACGCGGCGATGCGGCTGTTGACCGAAGTGCGGCTCGAAGCGGCGAGCTAGTCGCTCTTGGCCGTTGGCCTGCGCCGGTCACTCTTCTGCTTCGTGAACCGCACGGTCTGGCCGTCCGGCATCCGGGTGGCCTTGAAGCCCGCGGCGATACAGGCTTCGCGGTGCGGCATCTTGATATCCGGGCTGCGCGAGGTGTCCCACCAGGAGGCGCGATTCGCCGCACGCGGCAGGGCCGCGCCGATGATCTCCTCGATCTCCTCAAAGCTCAGCACGAACTCCGTCTGCTTCTGCCGCAGCAGGTAATCGCGTAGCGCGTCGTAATCGTTCACCGCCGTCCTCTATCCCCTTGTCCGCGGTCTGACCTGCTCAAAAGCGATACCGGCGGAAACCAATCCTTAACTGATTGCAGCAGCGCCGTCGCGGCTTAAACACTACGCAAGATTTCGGGCGCATCCACTAGGTTCGGGAGCAAAGGATGCTGTCTGCATGGCGCGACGCCACGGCCCGCCGGCCCTGGCGCATTTCGGCGAAGCTGCTGATCATCTCGTCCGTCGTGACGGTGATCGGCTTTTCCGCCATTTGCGTCAACGTCATGCTCGACATGCGCCGCGGCGAGGAGGCGCTGGCCCGCCAGACGCTGAAAAACCTGGCCACGTCGATCGACGCCGACATCAGCCGCAACATCGATATCTACGACCTGTCCCTCAAGGCGGTCGCCAGCAACATGCTGCTGCCCGAGATCAACACGGTCTCCAAGCCGATCCGCCAGCTCATCCTGTTCGACCACGCCACCACCGCAAAGCATTTCGGCGCCATCCAGGTGTTCGATGCGGACGGCAATCTGACCATCGATGCCTCGACGCTCGACCCGGTGCCCGACAACCGCGGCACTGAGGACTATTTCTCGGTCCATCGCGACAATCCCAACGTCGGCCTGTTCATCAGCCGCCCGATGCTGTTTCGTAGCGCCTATTCGATCGTGCTGAGCCGGCGTCTCAGCGATACCGACGGCGGCTTCATGGGTGTCGTCGCGGGCTCGATCCGCTTCACCTATTTCCACGAATTGTTCGAGCGGCTGAGCCTCGACCCCGAGGACACCATCACCGTGCTCAAGCGCGACCGCACCATCATGATGCGGCGGCCGTTCGATCTCGACATCATCGGCAGGAACCTGAACGACAGCCAGCGCTGGAAGGCCGACAATCTCCGCGTCGGCGGCTCGTTTGCCGGACAGGGCCCGGTCGATCCGACCGCGCGGCTCTATGTGCGCAGCAGCGACACCGGCCCGCTGTTCGTGGTGGCGGGCAAGCCGCTGAGCGCGGTGTTCGCGCTGTGGCAGAAGGAAGCGCTTCGGATCGGCGGCGTGGTTCTGGTGCTCGCTTTGTTCGTGCTGGGCTCGGCGATCGTGCTCGCCCGCGAGATCGGCCGGCGGGCGGATGCCGAAAGCAAGCTCGAGGAGATGGCGACGACCGACGCGCTCACGGGCCTGCGCAACCGCCGCAAGTTCGACCATGTCATCGACATCGAATGGCGCCGCGCCATGCGCCAGAAGACGCAGGTGGCGCTGCTGATGATCGATGCCGATCACTTCAAGGCCTACAACGACACCTTCGGCCACCAGGCCGGCGACCAGGTGCTGGTCGGCATCGCCATCTGCATCTCCGATTCGGTGCGCCGCCCCGGCGACTGCGCCGCGCGCTATGGCGGCGAGGAATTCGCCGTGCTGCTGCCGAACACCTCGGCCACCGACGCCTTCAAGGTCGCCGAGACCATCCGGGCCAAGGTGCTGGGCTGGTCCGACGGCGGGGCGGGATCGACCGTCTCCTGCGGCATCGCCAGCCTCGCGCCGACAAGCGGCATGGACTCGGCCATCCTGGTCGCCGCCGCCGACAAGGCGCTCTATGCGGCAAAGGCCGGCGGGCGGAATCAGTCGGTGGTGGCGAGCCTGCCGAAGCTGTCGCTGGTGGCTTGAGGGCCTACTGCCCCAGATACTTCTTCATCTCCGCGATCAGCCCCTCGCGCAATTCCGGCCGCTTCAGCGCGTAGGCGATGTTGGCGCGGAGGAAGCCGGGCTTGGAGCCGCAATCATGGCGTTCGCCCTCGAACTCGACGCCGTAGAATTTTTGCGACTTGGCGAGGCCGATCATGGCGTCGGTTAGCTGGATCTCGCCGCCGGCACCGCGCTCCTGGGTCTCGAGGATCTTGAAGATCTCGGGCTGGAGAATGTAGCGGCCGGTGATCGAGAGGTTGGAGGGCGCGGTGCCCTTGGCCGGCTTCTCGACCATGCCGTCGACCTCGAACATCTTGCCGGTGCGTTTCCCGACGCCGCAGATGCCGTATTGATGGGTGAGATGGTCGGGCACCGCCTCGACCGCTATGACGTTGGATTTTTCGCCGAGCTTGCTTGCCGTCTCGATCATCTGCTTCAGGCAGCCGGGCGTGTTGAGCACGAGCTCGTCGGGCAGCACCACCGCGAACGGCTCGTTGCCGACGATGTCGCGCGCGCACCAGACCGCGTGACCGAGACCGAGCGGCGCCTGCTGGCGGGTGAAGCTGACGGCGCCGGCTTCCGGCTGGTTCTGCGCCAGGATCTCCTGCTCGGCCTTCTTGCCGCGCGCAGCGAGCGTCGCATCGAGCTCGAACATCTTGTCGAAATGATCTTCGATGACATTTTTGTTGCGGCCGGTGACGAAGATGAAGTGCTCGATGCCGGCTTCCCTCGCCTCGTCATAGACGTACTGGATCAGCGGCTTGTCGACGATGGTGAGCATTTCCTTCGGCATCGCCTTGGTGGCGGGCAAAACGCGGGTGCCGAGGCCGGCGACGGGGAACACAGCTTTGCGGATTTTCATGTGATTGATCGAATACCTTGAGGCACACGTGAAAGAAGCAATGGTATCTTGCTAGCCGTTTTGCAGCCGGTAACAAAGGCGGATGTAGGGCTCCCGCTCAATGAATTCGAGAAAAAGGTGACCGGCAAAATTTCACCTTTGTTAAGATATTGGCAACCGTAACGAGGCCTCCTGATGGCTGATTTTTGGCCGGACGGGTGAGACATGAGGCAATTGGTGACAGCGGTAACTCTATCTTTGACCGGCGCGACGATGCTCGCGGCCGCGCTCCTGTTCCCCATGTCCGCGCAGGCGCAAGGGCAACAAGCACAACAAGGGCAAAACGGCCTGTCGAACCTGTTCAGCGGTATTTTCTCCGGCCCGAATCCGGCGCCCTCGCAAGCCGCGCCCGGCCCCGGCGGTGCCCAAACGGGAGCTCAGCCTTGGAGCGGCGAGGACGGCGCCTCCGGCCATCCGCTGATGACGGCTGCCGCGATCCGCGAGGCGGCCGGCAATTTCGACAATTGCGTTGCCGGGATGTGGCCTGATGCCGCACGCCGCAACATCACGCAGGAGAATTTTCAGCGCTTCACCGCAGGGCTTTCGCCCGATCTGCGCATCATGGACCTGATGGACTCGCAGCCCGAATTCAGCAAATCGATCTGGGACTATCTCGACATCCTCGTGAACGATAACCGCCTCGCCAAGGGCAAGGAAGTCCTCGCCAAGTACAAGGCGCAGTTCGACGCGACCGAGAAGGCCTACGGCGTCGACCGCTATATCATCGCCGCGATCTGGGGCATCGAGTCTAATTATTCGACCCAGATGGGCGACCGCAGCGTGCTGCAATCGACCGCGACGCTCGCCTGCGTCGGCCGCCGCCAGGCCTACTTCAAGGACGAATTCCTCTCCGCGCTGGAGATCCTCAACCGCGGCGATTTGCGCCCGGAGCAGATGCGCGGCTCCTGGGCCGGCGCCTTCGGCCCGACCCAGTTCATGCCGACCGCGTTCAAGCGCTTTGCCGTGGACGGCGACGGTGACGGACGGCGCGACGTCGTCGACAACGCGAGCGACCTGATCGCCTCCACCGCCAACAATCTGAAGAAGGACGGCTGGCAGAGCGGCCAGACCTGGGGCTTTGAGGTCTTGGTGCCCGAGGGCTTCAACTACATGCTGGCCGATCGCGCCAAGGCGATGACGATCGCGCAATGGGAAAAGCTCGGGCTCAAGCGCGCGACCAACCAGCCCTTCCCGCATCCGGCGGAAAAGGCCTACCTGCTGGCGCCGGCCGGCGCGCAGGGGCCCGGCTTCCTGATGCTGCAGAATTTCCGGGTCATCATGAAGTACAATCCGGCCGAGGCCTATGCGATGGCGATCGGCCATTTCGCCGACCGGCTGCGCGGCGGCCAGCCCTTCGTGCAGCCTTGGCCGCGGCAGGAGCGGGAATTGTCGAGGGGCGAGCGGCTGGAACTCCAGCAATTGCTGGTCCAACGCGGCTTCTACAAGGGCACCCCGGACGGCCAGTTCGGCGGCCAGACCCGGGACGCGCTGCGCAACTTCCAGGCCTCGATCGGGGCGCCCGCCGACGGGTTTGCCTCCTCCGACGTGCTGGACCGACTGCGCGGGCGGTAAAATCGCGCCGAAAGTAACCCTGAAGCGGGATTTTGGCCGATCTCCGTTATTGCCCCAAAGAATCTGCAAGAGAATTTGCCCGTTTGGCGCCCGATTCCGTTATTATATCGAGACACATCCAGACCCTGTTGCGCGCGCCCGAGATCGCATGTCGAAGCCAAAATCTTTCTTCAAGGCGCTGACCGAGACCGGCCCGTTGATCGCGCTGGGGACGGCGCTTGCGATCATGGTCGGGGTCGCGGCACCGGCTTCGGCGCAGTTCTTCAACTTCCCCGGCTTCGGTGGCCCGCCGCAGCGCCAGGCCCCGCCGCGCAGTGGGGGCGGTTGGTTCGGCGGCGATTTCTTCCAACCGTTCCAGCAGCAGCAACAGCAGGCCCCGCGCCAGGATTTTTCGCGGGCGCCTTCGCCCGCCAAGCGCGACACGATCCCCGACAAGAACGTGCTGGTGATCGGCGACGCCATGGCCGACTGGCTCGCCTACGGCCTGGAAGACGCCTACACCGAGCAGCCCGACATGGGCGTGATCCGCAAGCACAAGACGACGTCCGGCCTGATCAAATACCAGCCGAAGGGTGAGCCCTCGGATTGGACGGCTGCTGCGAAGGGAATCCTCGAGACCGAAAAGCCCGAAATCATCGTCGTCATGCTCGGCCTCAACGACCGCATCTCGATCCGCGAGCCTGTCGCAGACAAATCCGACAAGGCGACCGACAAGGACAAGAAGAACGACAAGGGCGCAAAGGCCAAGCCGCCGGCCAAGCCCGGCGACGCCAAGCCCGACACCGCCGCCAAGCCTGACGACAAGCCAGTGGACACCGACCTGCCGCAGGACGATGCCGACAACGCCGATGCGCCGGCCGCCGCGCCCGAAAAGACCGCGCGCAATCCGAACGGCCTCTACGAATTCCGCGACGACCACTGGGTCGAGCTCTACGGCAAGAAGATCGAGGAGCTCGCCAACGTCCTCAAGGCCAAGGGCGTGCCGGTGCTCTGGGTTGGCCTGCCCGCGATCCGTGGACCGAAGGGCACCGCGGACATGCTGTTCCTGGATTCGCTCTATCGCGAGGGCGCGGCCAAGGCCGGCATCACCTATGTCGACGTCTGGGACGGCTTTGTCGACGAAGCCGGTCGCTTCCTGCAGAAGGGCCCGGATTTCGAAGGCCAGATCCGCCAGCTGCGCAGCGGTGACGGCGTCTACTTCACCAAGCCGGGCGCGCGAAAGCTCGCCCATTATGTCGAACGCGAGATCACGCGCCTGCTGGCGGGACGCTCCGGCCCGATCGCGCTGCCGAGTGAGCCGGGGACGCCGGACACCAGCGCCGAGCCCGGCAAGCCCGCGCCGCGGCCGCTCGCAGGCCCGATCGTGCCGCTGGTCGCGGCCTCGATCTCGACCGATCAATTGCTGGGTGGACCGGGCACGCGCCCCGCCGCCGTCGATGCACTCGCTGCGAAGACGTTGGTGAAGGGCGAGCCGCTGGCAGCGCCCGCAGGTCGCGCCGACGATTATGCCTGGCCGCGCCGCGAAGTTGGTCGCGAGCAGGCCAAGGGCGATACGCCGATGGCGGCGACGACGCCTGAGGGTGGTGCTTCGGCTCCCGGCACGCCGGGCGCTGCCGCTGCAATCGCACCGCCCAAGCTCGCACCGAAGAAGCCGGCGCCGCAGCAGCAGCCGGCTCAGGCGACGCCGTCAATTCGCGATTTCTTCGGCTTCGGCGCGCCGCAGCCACCGCCGCGGCAATTCGCGCCGGCCCCGCGCAATCCGAATCCCAATCCCGCGATCCCGCGTCCGCCCGGTAACGTCGGGCGTTCGGCGGAAGTGTTTCGCTAGTCGCTGTCATTCCGGCACGCTGCTTGGCGCGAACCCGGAATCCATCGTGCCACAATCAATGTCGATACATGGATTCCGGGCTCGCGCCCAAAGGCGCGCCCCGGAATGCCGGCTCAGCCGTAATAGCGCCAGCGTGGCGGCGGGCGACGGGCGGGACGCGACATCAGCAGCGCGAGCGCGAAGCCGATGCCGCCGGCGACGAGCAGCGCGCCGAGCGGGTTGTCGTGCACCTTCTGCGCGATCGCCTGCGAGCCATCGCGGAACGTGTCCTGGCCTGCTTCATAGGCCTCCTTGGCGTAGTTCGCGGCGGTGTCCGTAGCATCGCGCGCCGCATCTTTCGCCTGACCGTACAGGTTCTGCACGGTGCCGGCGGCCTCGCGCGCCTTCCCTGAAGCCTGGGTCTTCGCGTCTCCGGCCATCTCGCCCACAGTGCCTTCCACGCCGCCCGCCATTTCCTTGGCTGATCCGATAATCCGATCCGCGTCCATGATAATCCTCCTCGGTGATCAGCCGGAGTAACCGATCAGAAGCAACGCGGTTCCGTTGCATGCCTAGAGAATGAGCCCGCCATCGACGACCAGTGTCTGGCCGATAATGTACGACGACAATGGCGACGCCAGGAACAGCGCCGCCCCTGCCATGTCGGCCGGCGTGCCCAATCGCCGCAGCGGAATGCGCGCCAGCGCGCCTTCGAGCCGCTTGGGATTGTCGGTCGTCACCTTCGTCATCTTGGTGTCGACGAGACCGGGCGCGATGCCGTTGACGCGGATGCCGTCCTCGGCCCAGGCCTCGCCCAGCGTCCGCGTCAATCCGACCGCGCCGGTCTTCGACGCGTTGTAGGCGGGATTGCCCATGGTGGAATGATAGGCCGCTGTCGACGACACCATGATCAGCGCGCCCTTCGCATCCCGCAACATGGAATGAAATCGCGTCGCGCACGCCATCAGGCTCATCAGGTTGACCTCGACGACCGTGCGAAAGCCCGCCATCTCGAACTCGCCGCGGCGATAGATCACCGCACCTTGCGCGAGCACCAGAATATCGAGCCGGTCGAACGACGGCTTGAACGCTTCGATCGCGCTCGCATTGCTGACGTCGAGCTGCGCGTAAGCAAGACCGGTGAGATCGGAGCCTTCCTCCGCCGAATATTCCGTGGGCCGAGCACGTGTGCCGCACACCGCAACATGCGCGCCCCTTGCGCGAAAAGCTTGCGCAATGCCGTTGCCGATTCCGCTTGAACCGCCGACGACAAGAACCTGCTTGCCTGAGAAATCGAGCTCGTTCGCCATCGCGGCCTCCCCTTTTGTTTTGCTCGTTTGACCTGTCTGCGGATCGATGCAAGCCTTGTCGATCTCGGAACAAGAAACAAGAGCCCAACGCCGGCGCCGTGATCCCGGTTGACGGCGGGTTGATGGCGCGGAACGCGTAAGAGCCATGCACGCCCGGCGTTGACATCAACCGGCCTCGGAGTAGCTTTTTCATCGACAGAGCGGGCCAACCGCTCGCGGTTCGCGGGAGAGACGCCATGACGATCGCCATCCGGCAGCTTCAGAAGCATTTTGTCGGCGAGGTTTCCGGCCTCGACCTGCGACAGCCTCTCACACCGGATGAGGCCCGCGAGGTCGAGGCCGCCATGGACAAATACGCGGTGCTGGTCTTCCACGACCAGGACATCAACGACGAGCAGCAGATGGCCTTCGCGCTCAACTTCGGTCAACGCGAGGATGCACGCGGCGGCACGGTGACGAAGGAAAAAGACTACCGGCTGCAATCCGGCCTCAACGACGTCTCCAATCTCGGCAAGGACGGCAAGCCGCTGGCAAAAGACAGCCGCGCGCACCTGTTCAATCTCGGCAACTGCCTGTGGCATTCCGACAGCTCGTTCCGCCCGATCCCGGCCAAATTCTCGCTGCTGTCGGCGCGCGTGGTGAACCCGAAGGGCGGCAACACCGAATTCGCCGACATGCGCGCGGCCTATGACGCGCTCGACGACGAAACCAAGGCCGAGATCGACGATCTCGTCTGCGAGCACTCGCTGATGTACTCGCGCGGATCGCTCGGCTTCACCGAATACACCGACGACGAGAAAGCGATGTTCAAGCCCGTGCTGCAGCGGCTGGTGCGGACCCATCCCGTGCATCGCCGCAAGTCGCTGTATCTCTCATCGCATGCCGGCAAGATCGTCAGCATGAGCGTGCCGGAGGGACGGCTGTTGCTGCGCGATCTCAACGAGCACGCGACGCAAGCAGAATTCGTCTACGTCCACAAATGGAAGCTGCATGATCTCGTGATGTGGGACAACCGCCAGACTATGCACCGCGTCCGCCGTTACGACCAGTCGCAGCCGCGCGACATGCGCCGCGCGACGGTGGCCGGGACCGAGCCGACGGTGCAGCAGCAGGCGGCGGAGTAGGCGCGCGTCAACAACTGCTGTCATCGCCCGGCTTGACCGGGCGATCCAGTACTCCGAGACGGTTGCGAGAATCGATAGGCCGCGGCGTGCTGGATGCCCCGCCTTCGCGGGGCATCCAGCGGAGAATGAGGCTACGCGTGCCCGGCCTCGTTCGACAGCATGCCGGGATCGATGCCGATCTTGCGCAAGGCGCGGCCGTATTTCTCGTCGACGTCGTCGCCGAAGATCAGATCCGCATCCGCGTCGCAGTGCAGCCAGCCATTGCTCTGAATCTCGGTCTCGAGCTGGCCCGGCGCCCAGCCAGCGTAGCCGAGCGCGAGGATGGCGTGCTTGGGGCCGGAGCCATTGGCGATCGCGCGCAGGATGTCGACGGTCGCGGTGAGGCAGACGCCGTCATCGATCCGCAGCGTCGCGTGCTCGATGTAGAAGTCGCTGGAATGCAGCACGAAGCCGCGGCCGGTGTCGACCGGGCCGCCGGCCAGCACCTTCATGCTTTCGGCATTTTGCGGCAGCTTGATGTGCTCGCCCTTCTTGACGATGCCGAGCTGCTCCAGCAGCTCCGGGAAATCGATGCTGCCGGCCGGATGATTGACGATGATGCCCATCGCGCCCTCGGCCGAATGCGCACAAAGGTAAATCACCGAGCGCTCGAAGCGGGAGTCGCCCATGACAGGCATCGCGATCAGGAGCCGGCCGTCGAGATAGCCGGCCGAATTGGGGGGCGCAGGGCCCGCGCCGCGGGTGCTTTCGCCCGTCCTCTTGCCTGTGGGAGCCATGGATAAAGCACTCCGGGTTCAATTCCTATCCTGATGTCGGGCCGACCTGCTGTCAAATCAAGGCTTGCAGAGACCTGAATCAAGTGCATCCATCACAAGCAATTCAATGGTTTGCCCCGGAACGACCCTGTAAAGACGTGCCATGCTGACAAGAGTTCCCCTGCATGCGGCGATTGGCGTCGCGACAACCTTGCTTGCGTCGTCGCTGGCGATGGGTGCCCATGCCGGCGATGCTTCACCGTGGCAGCGCGACGGCCATTCCGCGGTGCGGTTGCTCGCGGGATCGCGCAGCGGCGCGGTCCTGCTCGGCGGTATCGCTTTCCAGCTCCAGCCCGGCTGGAAGACCTATTGGCGCATGCCGGGCGATTCCGGCGTGCCGCCGCGGTTCGACTTCTCCAAGTCGGACAATGTCGAAACGGTGACCGTGATGTGGCCGGCGCCGCTGAAGTTCGACGACGGTGCGGGCGGCCATTCGATCGGCTATCACGACCAGATCGTGCTGCCCTTGCGCATCGTCGCCAAGGCCGCCGACAAGCCGGTGACGCTGCGCGCCGAGATCAACTACGCGGTCTGCGAAAAGCTCTGCATTCCCGTCGAGGCCAATGTCGAGCTCGGCTTCAACAACGTCGCCTCGACCGAGGATGCCAATCTGCGCGCGGCGCTCGACACCGTGCCGAAGCCTGCCACGATCGGCGATGCCAATCCGCTGACCATCCGCGACGTCAAGCGCGACGGTCCCAAGAACGTGGTGGTCGACGTCGTTGCGCCTGAGAACAGCAACGTCAATCTGTTCGTGGAAGGGCCGACGCCCGAGTGGTCGTTGCCCATTCCTGATCCGGTCGCGCACAGCCCGCCCGGCGTGAAGCGATTTTCCTTCGAGCTCGACGGCTTGCCACCGGGCGCCAAGCCCGACGGTGCAGCTCTGAAGTTCACGCTGGTGGGGGCGGAGAAATCCTACGAGTTCAATACGAAGTTGGAGTGAGTCTGAGCTGTCGTCCCGGATCTGCGCTCCGCGCCGGACAACGCTACGCGTTGCCAGGAGCTACACTTGTCGAGGACATCGAGGATGGGACGCACACCCAACCGAATCTTAACGAATCCTTGCTAATCCCCGGGACCACCGCATCAAGCCTGCCGGAGCATGCGGGACGCCCGGGGATCTCGACGTGGCCGTGATGGATGCAGAACCCGCAACGACCAGACCGGCCGGGCTGATCGCGCGGCTGCGCGCCAGGCTGACGGGCGGCTCGAGCGAAGCGTCGCTGACGCGGCGGCTGGCCGGCACCATCTTCATCATACGCGTCATCAGCGCGGGCCTCGCCTATTTCTCGCAGATCCTGCTCGCACGCTGGATGGGGACCTCCGACTACGGCATCTATGTCTATGTCTGGACCTGGGTGCTGCTGCTCGGCAGCATGATGGATTTCGGCATCTCGGCTTCCGCGCAAAAGATCATTCCCGAATATCGCGCCAGCGGTGACCATGCGCTATTGCGCGGCTTTCTCTCCGGCAGTCGCTGGCTCACCTTCGCCGTCTCCACGCTGGTCTCGCTCGGCCTTGCCGGAATTGTCAAACTGCTGTCGCCCTGGATCGATCCGGCCGAGGAGCTGCCGCTCTATATCGGTTGCATGACGCTGCCCGCTTTCGTCGTCGCCAACACCCAGGACGGCATCGCGCGCTCGCACGACTGGATGCAGCTTGGGTTGATGCCGCAATTCATCATCCGCCAGGCGCTGATCATCGGCATCACGGCCTGCGCCTTCCTGCTCGGCTATCATCTCGGCGCGATCGCCGCGATGGTGGCGAGCGCCGGCGCTGTGTGGATCGCGATGACCGGGCAGATGGTGGTGCTGAACCGCGCGCTCGCCGATCACGTCGCGCCCGGCCCCAAGGCCTATGACATCAGCGGCTGGCTCGCGGTCTCGCTGCCGATCCTGCTGGTCGAAAGCTTCTACCTGCTCTTGTCCTACACCGACGTGCTGGTGCTGCAGCAGTTCCGCCCGTCCGACGAGGTCGGCGTCTACTTTGCCGTGGTGAAGACGCTGGCGCTGGTGTCCTTTATCCACTACGCGATGTCGGCAACGACGGCGCATCGCTTCGCCGAATACAATGCGCTCGGCGACAAGGCGCGGCTGTCGGCCTATGTCGCACACGCCATCAACTGGACGTTCTGGCCGTCGCTGGCGGCGACCGCCGTGCTGCTGGCGCTGGGCAAGCCGCTGCTCTGGCTGTTCGGGCCGCAATTCGTGGTCGGCTACGACATCATGTTCGTCGCCGCGATCGGCCTCGTGGTGCGCGCCGCGATCGGCCCGGTTGAGCGCCTGCTCAACATGCTCGGGCAGCAGAAGATCTGCGCGCTGGCCTACGCGCTGGCCTTCGCAATGAATGTCGTGCTCTGCATTGCGCTGGTGCCGCGCTTCGGCGGCCACGGCGCCGCGGCCGCGACGTCGATCTCGCTCACCTTCGAGACCGTGCTGCTGTTCTGGATCGTGCGGCAGCGCCTGGGGCTGCACGTGCTGGCGTTTGGTAAATAGGTACGACGCGCTCGTCCTGGGCCGCCCCCTCGGGGAATGGCTGTTTCGCAACGACCCCAAGGACAGCGCGAAACACCTGCCGATTTCCAGCTCGGAGCACAATTTTTCTTATTCCACCCAAGCAGTTGCGCCCTGGGGGAAATTTATTCTACGTCGTATTGCCCAACTGACGAGATAAATCTAGATTCCCCCAGACCATGATTGACCCGCTTTACGTCGCCTCGGGATTCGGCGTCGGCCTGCTTGTCGGGCTGACCGGCGTGGGAGGCGGCTCGTTGATGACGCCGCTGCTGATCCTGCTGTTCGGCATCCACCCGACCACCGCCGTCGGCACCGACCTGCTCTATGCCGCCGCCACCAAGACCGGCGGCAGCGTGGTGCATGGCTGGTCGCGCAGCGTGCACTGGCCGGCCGTGCTGCGGCTTGCCTGTGGCAGCATCCCGGCGAGCGCATTAACGCTGCTGGTGCTGTGGAAGCTCGATCTCAGGGGCGATGCCGAGCGCAATCTCGTCAATCTGGTGCTGTGCTTTGCGCTGATCCTGACCGCGACATCGCTGATCTTCCGCAAGTCGATCATGGAGCGGTATCGCCGGCGCACGGAGCAGGTCAGCGAGCGCACCACCCTGATTGCGACCGTCGTGACCGGGGTCGTGCTCGGCGTACTGGTCTCGATTTCGTCCGTCGGTGCCGGTGCGGTCGGCGTGACCGTGCTGCTGCTGCTCTACCCGCGCCTGCCGATGGCAACCATCATCGGCTCCGACATCGCGCACGCGGTGCCGCTGACGCTGGTGGCCGGCATCGGACACTGGATGCTCGGTTCGGTCGACTGGGCCTTGATGGGCGTGCTGCTGCTGGGCTCGCTGCCCGGCATCATTCTCGGCAGCTACAGCGCGACGCGCGTGCCGGAGACGGTGTTGCGTGTGGCGCTCGCCAGCGTCCTCGTCGTGGTCGCCGGCAAGATCATGTTCGCGGAGCTGAACCTGCAATCGGCGATCGTGACGGCTTTGGCCTGGAGCCATTGAGGCCAACGCGACGAACGAAAGAACACCATTCCATTCTCGCTGTCATCGCCCGGCCTTATGCGCAATTGCGCATCAGGACCGGGCGATCCAGTACTCCGAGATGGCCGTGATCAAATCGATAGGCCGCGGCGTACTGGATGCCCCGCCTTCGCGGAGCATGACAGTGCGCCGCCTTACTCCGCGGTCCAACCGCCGTCGATCGAGAGGTTCGTGCCGGTGATCTGCGCGGCATCATCGCTGCACAGGAACAGCGCCAAAGCGGCGACCTGCTCCGACGTCACGAACTCCTTGGTCGGTTGCGCGTCGAGCAGCACGTCGTTGATGACCTGCTCGCGGGTGAGGTTGCGGGCCTTCATCGTATCCGGGATCTGCTTCTCCACCAGCGGCGTCCAGACATAGCCGGGGCTGATGCAGTTGCAGGTGATCTTGTTGGTCGCGACTTCCAGCGCCACGGTCTTGGTCAGGCCGGCGATGCCGTGCTTGGCCGACACATAGGCCGACTTGAAGGGCGAGGCGACCAGCGAGTGCGCCGACGCAGTGTTGATGATACGGCCCCAGCCCTTCTTCTTCATGCCGGGGACCGCGGCGCGAATGGCGTGGAAGGCCGAGGACAGGTTGATCGCGATGATCTGGTCCCACTTCTCCGGCGGGAATTCCTCGATCGGCGAGACGAACTGGATGCCGGCATTGTTGACGAGGATGTCGACCGAGCCGAAAGACTTCTCGCCGAGCGCGATCATCCCGGCGATCTCGGCCGGCTTGGTCATGTCGGCGGGCGAATAGACCGCCTTCACGCCGAAATCGGACTCGATCTTGGAGCGCTCCTTCTCGATGTCCTCCGGCGAGCCGAACCCGTTGATAACGACATTGGCGCCGGCAGCCGCAAAGGCGCGCGCATAGGCGAGCCCGATGCCGCTGGTCGAACCGGTCACGACGGCGTTTTTGCCTGACAGAGTACCCATATTATTCGCTCCTTTTTGGCGGGGGCGCGGTGACGTCCCCCGTGAGATCGTAGGTCACCATGGTCTCGCCGGACTGCGGCTTCTCGAGCCAGTCCTTGTGGCGCATCGACAGATGCACGTCGCGCACGCCGCTTTCCCAATGCTCGACCATCGCGACATGCGAGAAGTCATAGTCCTTGGACGAGGATTCGTAGTTCTTGCTGCGATAGATCAGGTGCACCACGGTGACGGTGCTTTCGCGCGAGACCTTCGCGAGGAACTCGACGGACGGATCGTTCTTCAGATAGTCCGGCAATTTGCCGATCAGGTCGCGCACGGCCCGGCGGGCGTTGTGGATCTGCTTGTTCTTGTCGGTGTTCATCCGCGTTCGGCTGGAGAAACGGATGTCCTTCTCGCGCTCGGTGGCCTCGATCAGCGAATTCGGCAGATCGCCGCGCGCGCTGAACAGGTCGACCTGGAAGATCAGCATGTCGCGATCGACCTCGGCATCGAGCACGAAGTCGAGCGGCGTGTTGGAGGCGATGCCGCCGTCCCAATAATGCTCGCCCTCGATCACGACCGACGGAAAGCCCGGCGGCAGCGCGCCGGAGGCCATGATGTGCTCGGGGCCGATTTTCTTGCCGAGCTTCTTGAACTCGTAATTGTCGAAATATTTGAAGTTGCCGGAGCTGACTCCGACGGCCCCGACCGACAGGCGGGTCTTCAGGTCGTTGATGCGGTCGAAATCGACCAGCCGCTCCAGCGTCTTCTTCAGCGGCGCGGTGTCGTAATAGCTTTCGGCCTGCGGGCTGCCCGGCGGCCAGAGCGGTGCTGGCGGGATGCGCGGTGTGAAGAAGCCGGGCACGCCGAAGGTGGCGATCAGCGCGGCGCTGGTCGAATTGAACAGTTCGCGGCTGTGGTCGCTCTTGCCGATCGGCTTCCACGGCACCGGCGCGGAAACCATCTCCCAGAATTCCTTGAGCCGCTTGACGCGGGTGTGGCCCTCATTGCCGGCGATGATGGCGGCATTGACCGCGCCGATCGAGATGCCGGCAACCCATTCGGGCTCAAAATCGAAATGGCACAGCGCCTGATAGGCGCCGGCCTGATAGGAGCCGAGCGCGCCGCCGCCCTGAAGAACCAGGACACGTTGCGCCTTCGCGGGGACTGTTGCGACTTCCGGGCTATGATCTGTCATTCGGGAACATTAGCAGAAGGCGAGCCACCGTGGCGACAGTCTGCCGCGACTTCAATGCATCCCGGGATCAAGTCTGGCTTATCGGGGATCGGTCGATGCCAGGATCATGGTCCAGAACACCTTGTATTTGGTGCCCGGAGCATAGCTCGCCGCTATGCCCAATTTTGTGACACCGCCCTTGAGCATGTTGGCGCGGTGCGGAGGCGAGTCGCGCCAGCCGGAAAACGCTTCCGCCAGTGTATGATAGCCGGCCGAGATGTTCTCGACCGCCACGGTCGCGGGATAGCCGCCGGCGACAAGGCGCTTGGCGAGCGGCGCGCGGACGTCGTGGTCCATCTTGTTGGCTGCAGCCATGGCGTTGGACTGGGATTCGGCGAGCCGCATCAGATCGGGGTCGACGATGACGGTGCCGAGAGCGTTGTTCTGGCGGTACTGCGAGATCATGATCGCGGCCGCCGGCGCATCGAGCTTGGCGCCCGGGACCGACATGTCGGCATACATCGACGGCTGCTGGACCGGCGCTTCATTGCCGGCGCAGCCGGCGAGAAGCAAAGTGATGAGAATTGCGGCCGCAGCGCGCATGAATCGGGGCCCCCAATGAGGGGCCGTTGTTGCATACCAACCGTGGCTGAAAGGTGAATTTTGAGGAAAATTCGACCTGTCGGGACCCGCTCAGGTGCCCGCAAATATGCGATAGCGGCGGGGCTCGAGGCCGATCGTGTCGCCGGCGCGCAGTTCCCGGTCGCGGGGAGCGTCGATCTCGATGGTCTCGCCGCCTGACAATGCGACCTCGGCTCGCTGCACGGGGCCGAAATTCCGGACATGCTGAACCGCCCCCTCGAAGGCGCCCGAACCGGGTGGACCGACCAGCATGTCGTGTCGCCGTACGAACAGTTTTGACGCGCCAGGCGCAAGCCCGTCTGCGACAAGCCGCAGCGGCCGGTCGCCGAGCCTGATGACGCCGCCCTCGACCTGGATCGGCAGCTCGATGGATTCGCCGATGAAGCCGTGCACGAAGGCGGTCGCCGGCGTCTCGTAGACGTCGTCGGGCGAGCCGATCTGCTCGATCCTGCCCTTGTCCATGACCACGACGCGGTTGGCGACTTCGAGCGCCTCTTCCTGGTCGTGGGTGACGAAGATCGAGGTGACGTTGATCTCATGATGCAGCGAGCGCAGCCATTTGCGCAGCTCTTTCCGCACCTTCGCATCGAGCGCGCCGAAGGGCTCGTCGAGCAAAAGGATGCGCGGCTCGATCGCAAGCGCGCGAGCGAGCGCGATGCGCTGGCGCTGGCCGCCGGAGAGCTGGCTCGGATAGCGGTCGGCGAGCCAGTCGAGCTGCACGAGGTCGAGCAGCTCCTTGACCCGGGCGCGGATCGTCGCATCGTCCTTGCGGACCGCGCGCGGCTGCACGCGCAGGCCGAAGGCGACGTTCTCGAACACGCTCATGTGGCGGAACAGCGCGTAGTGCTGGAACACGAAGCCGACATGGCGCTCGCGCGCGCCCTGCGCCAGCGCATCCTCGCCGTTGAAAGCGACCTCGCCTGAGTCCGGCCAGTCGAGGCCGGCGATGATCCGCAGCAGCGTGGTCTTGCCCGAGCCGGAGGGGCCGAGCAGAGCGAGCAGCTCGCCGTCATTGACCTTGAGGTCGACGCCGTCGAGCGCCACAAAGCTGCCGAACTTCTTGACGAGATTTTTGACTTCAATGGTCATTGACGTCGTGTCCTTCGTCGAGATGACGTTCGAGAATGGTCTTGGCGATCAGCGTGATCAGCGCCAGCATCGCCAGCAGCGAGGCGATCGCGAACGCGGCGACGAACTGGTACTCGTTGTAGAGAATCTCGACCAGCAGCGGCATGGTGTTGGTCTCGCCGCGGATGTGGCCGGAGACGACGGAGACCGCACCGAATTCGCCCATCGCGCGCGCGTTGCAGAGCAGGACGCCATACAGCACGCCCCATTTGATGTTGGGCAGCGTGACGCGGAAGAAGGTTTGCAGGCCCGAGGCGCCGAGCGAGATCGCGGCCTCTTCCTCTTGCGTGCCCTGCTCCTGCATCAAGGGGATCAGTGCGCGCGCCACGAACGGGAAGGTCACGAAGGTGGTGGCGAGCGCGATGCCGGGCACCGCGAACAGGATCTGGATGTCGTGATCCCTCAACCAACCGCCGAAATAGCCTTGCGCGCCGAACAGCAGCACGAAGACGAGGCCGGAGATGACCGGGCTCACCGAGAACGGCAGGTCGATCAGCGTGATCAGGAAGGTTTTTCCTCTAAACTCGAATTTGGCGATCGCCCAGGCGGCGACGAGGCCGAACACGAGGTTGAGGACGACCGAGATCGCCGCGACCAGCAGCGTCAGCTTGATCGCAGCCAGTGCCTCCGGCTCGGCGAGCGCGTCGAAATAGGCCAGAATGCCCTTCGAGAAGGCCTGCGCGAACACCAGCACCAGCGGCAGCACGACGAAAACGGAGAGAAATAATATCGCCAGCGTGATGATGGCGATGCGCACCGCCCTGGGCTCGGTGCGGAGATTGTTGCGCGCGGCTGCGGCATGCGCGCGCGCCTTTGCCTCGGGTGAAGACAGCGAAACGGAATCGGCGATCTGCATCGTCATCGCATCCCGCCTCAATGCACCGGGACCCGGTTCTGCGCCCAGCGCTGCAACCGGTTGACCGCGAAGATGACGACGAAGGAGACGATGAGCATGACGACGGCGATCGCGGTCGCGTCGGCATAGCGGAACTCGGACAGCCGGATCACGATCAAGAGCGGCGCGATCTCGGAGACGTTGGGCAGATTGCCGGCGATGAAGATCACCGAACCGTATTCGCCGACCGCGCGCGCAAAGGCGAGTGCGAGCCCCGTGAGCAGCGCCGGCGCAAGCGAAGGCAGGATCACGCGGATGATGGTCTGCCAGCGGCTGGCGCCGAGGCTACCGGCTGCCTCCTCGATCTCGGGGTCGAGATCCTGCAGCACCGGCTGCACGGTGCGGACCACGAAGGGAATGCCGATGAAGATCATGGCGACGAAGATGCCGAGCGGCGTGAATGCGACCTTTATGCCGAGCGCGGCAAGCGGCGCGCCCAGCCAGCCCTTCTCGGCAAACAGGGAGGTCAGCGCGACACCGGCAACGGCTGTCGGCAAGGCGAACGGCACATCGATGATGGCGTCGAACAGCCGCCGGCCCGAGAAGCGGTACCGCACCAGCGCCCAGACGATGATGCTGCCCATCACAAGGTTGACGCAGGCCGCCGCAAACGCGAGCCCGAAGGAGACGCGGAGCGCGTTCAGGGTGCGGCGGCTCGAGAGGATGTTCCAGAATTGCTCGGGGCTGAGCTCGAGCGACTTCAGGAACAGCCCCGCGAGCGGAATCAGGATGATGACGGACAGCCAGGTCAGCGTCAGTCCCATCGTGAGACCGAAGCCCGGCAATGTCCGGCGTCGTGCTGCGATTGCGCTCACCAGGCCCCCTGTTCAAACCCCTCCGACAGCGCCCGATCAGTTCTTGTAGATCTGATCGAAGACGCCGCCGTCGGCAAAATGTTCCTTCTGCGCCTTGGTCCAGCCGCCAAACACATCGTCGATCGTGAACAGCTCGACCTTTGCGAAGGAGTTTTCATATTTTTTAGCGATCTCGGGATCGCGCGGACGGTAGAAGTTGCGCGCTGCGATCTCCTGCCCTTCCTTGGTGTACCAATACTGGAGATAGGCATCGGCGACGTTGCGGGTGCCCTTCTTGTCGGCCACCTTGTCGACGATCGCGACCGGCGGCTCGGCAAGGATCGATTGCGGCGGCGCCACGATCTCGAATTTCTCCGGGCCGAATTCCTTCAGCGCGAGATAGGCCTCGTTCTCCCAGGCCAGCAACACGTCGCCGACGCCGCGCTCGACGAAGGTCACGGTGGCGCCGCGCGCTCCGGTGTCGAGCACCGGCACCTGCTGATAGAGCTTGCCGATGAAATCCCTGGCCTTGTCGACCGATCCGTATTTCTTCTGTGCAAAGCCCCAGGCCGCCAGATAATTCCAGCGGGCGCCGCCTGAAGTCTTCGGGTTCGGCGTGATCACGGCGACGCCCGGCTTGAGCAGATCGTCCCAGTCCTTGATGCCCTTCGGATTGCCCTTGCGCACCAGGAACACGATGGTCGAGGTGTAGGGTGATGAATTCTGCGGCAGCCGCTTCTGCCAATCGGCTGCAGTGAGGCCCTTGCCGGCGATGGCGTCGATGTCATAGGCGAGCGCGAGCGTCACCACGTCGGCCTGCAACCCGTCAATCACGGCGCGCGCCTGCGAGCCGCTGCCGCCATGCGACTGCTTGATCTCGACGCTCTTGCCGGTTTCCTTCTTATAGGCGTTCGCGAACGCCTTGTTGAACTCGACATAGAGCTCACGCGTCGGATCATACGACACGTTCAAGAGGTTGATGTCAGCGGCGAGAGCCGAGCTTGCCAAGAATCCTGTCACGAGCAGTCCTGCCGCGAGCGGAACGATACGACGCATCATGTCCATCTCCATTCACCTCGACGACGTCACTGTCGGCGAAGGCATGCAGGCGAAACTCGTGGCGAAACACGCTCAAGTCAACGGAACCGGATTTTCTTGTTCGCAGCCCGGCAGCTTGCCTGTGCTACGAAGTCTTCATCGTGTGGATGCCGCATTCTGTCTTGGCGCGGCCGCGCCAGCGACCCGCGCGCTCGTCCTCGCCATCGGTCGTTCTGCTGGTGCAAGGCATACACCCAACCGACATGAAACCCGACGCTTGAAGCGGATGCTGCGGCAATTTGGCACGCGCGTAGATGTCCTTGATCTCCTCGCGCGAGACATTGGCAAAAGGATTGAACTTCAGCCGCCCGCCATCCACCTCGACGACCGGAATGTCGGCGCGCACGCCGCCCTGAAACCGCTTGCGGCCATTGATCCACGCTGAAAACGGCTTCAGCGCCCGCGCCAGCGGCTCGACCTTGCGGATACGGCAGCAGGCATCGGGATTGGAGAACCAGAGCTCCTGATCGGGATCGTCCCGCTTCAGCGCCTCCTCCAGCGGCTTGATCGAACGAACATCTCTCAAGCCAAGCTTGGCGATCAGCATGTCGCGATAGGCAAGCGTCTCCTCGAACAGCCAGCCGGTATCGAGGAAGATCACCGGAATCGCCGGATCGACATCAGCCATCACCTTCAACAGCGCGGCCGACTCCGTCCCGAACGACGACACCACGGCGAGCTGATCGCGGCCGACGGTCTTCAGCGCGGCAGCAATGATTTCGGCCGGAGCGGCGTCGCGCAGCGCGCGGTCGAGCTCAGCCGCGGTCGGCAACTCCGAGGTCGATTGGGATGCAAATTGAGTAGCCATGGCGTTCACGTACCGACTCCCTCGGAGTGACGCAGCTGCATGCGCCGGTGCAGCGCCGTGATCCGGCCGTCGCCGGTCGGCTGGTAGAACACCGAGTAGCGCTTCGCGGTCTGCATGAAGGCTTCCGCATCCGCCTGCTTCTTGACCTCGAAGGAATCGAAGCCGGCGCGCAGCATGAACACGAACTGGTCGCGCAGCACCTGGCCGGTGGCACGCAAATCACCGCGATAACCGTAGCGCTCGCGCAGCAGCCGCGCCTGGCTGTAGGCGCGTCCGTCGCGGAAGGTCGGGAACACCAGCGCGACGACGGCGACCTTGCCGAGATAAGGCACGAGCTCGGCGATGTCGCGATTGTTCGGCCAGATCACACCGATCTTGCCGCCGCGCTTGAGCAGCGCGTCCGCATCGCCCAGGAACCGCTCGGCGGGCACCAGGATGTCGCCGCTCTCTGGCAGCGGCGTGTCGACGGCCAGCTTGACGAAACTGTCGTCGGCGATTTTTCCGCCGTTAACGAGTGGCATAGACGCGCTCCTTGAAAGGTTCGACGCCGAGGCGCTTCACCGTGTCGATGAACAGCTCTTCGGGCCGCTCGCGCAGCGCAAGATAGGCTTCCACGACGTCTTCGATCACGTCGGCGACCTCGTCGAACTTGACGCCGGGTCCGATCAGATTGCCCAGCGCAGCACCCTCGTCGGCACGACCGCCGATGGTGATCTGGTAAACCTCCTCGCCGTTCTTCTCGACGCCGAGAATGCCGATATGGCCGACGTGGTGGTGACCGCAGGCATTGATGCAGCCCGAGATGTTGATGTGCAGCCGGCCGATCAGATTGGCGAGCTCATGATTGGCAAAGCGCCGTGTCAGCTCCTGCGCGATCGGGATCGAGCGTGCATTGGCCAGCGAGCAATAGTCGAGACCCGGACAGGCGATGATGTCGGTGATCAGATTGACGTTCGGCGTCGCCAGCCCAAGCTTGTCGAGCGCCTTCCACAACGCCGGCAGGTCGCGCTTGGCGACATGGGGCAGCGCCAGGTTCTGCTCGTGGCCGACGCGGATCTCCCCGAAGGAATATTTGTCGGCGAGATCGGCCAGCGCATCCATCTGTTCGGCCGTGGCATCGCCCGGAGGCGCGCCGATCGGCTTCAGCGAGATCGTGACGATCGAGTAGCCCTGCACCTTGTGCGGCGAGACCGAGTTCTTGCGCCACGCCTCAAAGTCGCCATCGGCCGCGGCCTGGCGCAGCTCGTCCGGCATGTGCGGCAGCTTTTCGTAGTTCGGATAGGTGAAGCGCGAGCGGATGTCCTCGATCACCTCGTCGTCGATCTGGAGCGAGGAGTTACGAATCTGCTGCCACTCCTCCTCGACCTCGCGTGAGAATTTTTCGATGCCGAGCTCGTGCACCAGGATCTTGATGCGCGCCTTGTAGATGTTGTCGCGGCGGCCGTACTGGTTGTAGACGCGCAGGATCGCCTCGATATAGCTGAGGATATCGCGGCCATGGACGAAGTGCTTGATGGTCTTGCCGATGAACGGGGTACGGCCGAGACCGCCGCCGACGAGCACCTCGAAGCCGGTCTCGCCCTTCTCGTTCTTGATCAGCTTCAATCCGATGTCGTGAATCTTGATCGCGGCACGATCATGGTCCGACGCGGTGATCGCGATCTTGAACTTGCGTGGCAGGAACGAGAATTCCGGATGCAGCGTGGTGTGCTGGCGGATCAGCTCCGACCAGATGCGCGGGTCCTCGATCTCGCCGGGCGCGACGCCGGCCCACTGGTCCGAGGTGACGTTGCGCATGTTGTTGCCGGAGGTCTGCATCGCATGGATGCCGACCTCGGCGAGATCGGCGAGCGCATCCGGCAGCTCGGCGAGCTTGATCCAGTTGAACTGGATGTTCTGCCGCGTGGTGAAGTGGCCGTAGCCACGGTCGTACTTGCGCGCGACATGGGCAAGCGCCCGCAGCTGGTTCGTCGCCAGCGTGCCGTAAGGAATGGCGACGCGGAACATATAGGCGTGCAGTTGCAGATAGACGCCGTTCTGGAGCCGCAGGATCTTGAACTCATCCTCCGTAAGCTCGCCCGAGAGGCGGCGCTTCACCTGGTCGCGGAACTCCGAGACGCGCTCGTTGACGAGCGTGCGGTCGATTTCGTCGTAAGCGTACATAAGAGAATGCCTTAAACCTGGGCCGGCTGTCCGATGGTCACACCGGTGCGGCGGATCTGTTCGCGCAGATTGCCGGGTTCGATCTTGCCATCCGCGCCGACCTCCACCGGGGCGATATAGGGACCGATCGCGCCGACGTCATCGGCGACCGACTCCGCAAGCAACGTCTTCGCTTCATCCGAGTTGCGCACGATCGCGGCTTCCGACAGGTCCGCGGACCAGCTCTTGGCGGCGGTGCGGTACACCACGATGCCATCCCAGGTGCGGTTGGCGGTCACGACCGAGGGGCCGGCGATTTTGATCTTCTTCTGTTCAAGCGGGGAGGTCATTCGGCTGCATCCAATAGGTCAGAGATGATTTGTTTGGGTGTTTGACGGCGAAGCGAACCGGCATGCCGGACCACGTCGCCGATGATGAGAATGGCGGGACCGCCATTGGTCCGCCGCACGAGCTCGGGCAGGTCGCGCAGCGTGCCGATTGCGCCTTGCGCATCCGGCCGCGTGACGCGGGCGAACACGCCGACCGGCGTCTCCGGCGAACGGCCGGCTGCAAACAGGCCAGCGCGAACGGCCGGCGCAGCGGTCATGCCCATGTAGACCACAACAGTCATTTTGGTGTCGGTCAGCGTCGACCAATCCACCGTCTCTGCGTCGCGCGCCTTATGCGCGGTGAGGAAGGTGATGCGGGTCGCTTCGTGACGGTAAGTGAGCGGCACCTCGAAATCAGCGGCGCCGCCGAGGCCTGCGGTGATGCCGGGAATGATCCAATAAGCAATGCCGGCGGCGCGCAGCGCTTCCACCTCTTCGCCGCCGCGGCCGAACACGAAGGGATCGCCACCCTTCAGCCGCACCACGCGCTGGCCAGCTTGCGCGGCCTCGATCATGCGCCTGTTGATGGCGTCCTGGCCGATGCCGGGCTTGCCGACACGACGGCCAACGGCAATGCGCGCGGTGTCGCGACGGATGCGGTCAAGAATTTCGGGCGAGACCAACTCGTCATGGAAGACGATGTCAGCATCCTGCAGCGCGCGCAGCGCCTTGATGGTGAGGAGATCGGGATCGCCGGGGCCGGCGCCAACCAGCGCCACCGAGCCGTCCGGCTTGTCGGCGCGCGCGAACGCGGACGGATCGGAAATCTGCTTGAGTGCTGCGTCAGCCTCGTCCTTGCGGCCGGCCAACACGGCGGCGCCGATCGGACCGTCGACGACGCGCTCCCAGAAGCGGCGGCGCAGCGGAAACTCGGCAATGCGCTCGTTGATGGACTTGCGGAAGCCGCCGATGAATTCGGCGAGCGCGCCGATGCGCGCGGGCAGCAGCGCCTCGATCTTCTCCCGCACGCGCCGCGCCACCACCGGCGAGGTGCCGCCGGTGCCGACCGCGACCACGACATCGCCGCGATCGACGATCGCCGGGAAGATGAAGCTGGAATGTTCGAGATCGTCCATGACGTTGACGGGCAGGCCAAGCGACTTCGCCCGCGCCGACATCGCCACGCCGACATCGCCCGCGCCTGCGCAGACGATGGCAATGATACCGGCGAGATCGGCGGTGAGCGGATCGCCCGTCGCGATCTCGATACGCGCCGCGTCATCGGAGCTGAGACCCAGGTCCTGATTGCCGTCGATCGCATGCACGCGGATACGCGCACCGGCAGCGGCGAGCACGCGCAATTTTGCGCGCAAAAGCTCGCCCGCGCCGATGAGGACCACCGGACCGGCCTTGAGATCTAGGAACACCGGCAAGAACCGCATGCGATACTCGCTTCCCCCACATCCGGGGTTGACTGGAATTATTTTCTATATATGTGTCGTTTCTGACGCGCAAAGAGAAAATTTTTTCTTCTCTTCTGCAACGCAACTATAGAAAATTCGCCTCCAAACGCAAAGTGGCAGAGATGCATCTTCTCAGGACCGATTCTGGTGCAGATGGACGGGACCTCCGCGCCCCGGCTTCCGAGCAAATTCCCGTCGCGCTGACCGCCCCCAGCATGGACCATCTCGACCAGCTGGAAGCCCAGAGCATCTACATCTTCCGCGAGGCCTTTGCCCGCCTGAAGAAGATCGCCCTGCTGTGGTCGCTCGGCAAGGACTCCAACGTCATGATCTGGCTGGCGCGGAAAGCCTTCTTCGGCCGCCTGCCGTTCCCGGCCCTTCACGTCGACACCGGCAAGAAGTTTCCGGAGATGTATCGCTTCCGCGATCACTACGGGAAGCAGTGGGAGCTCGACCTGCGCGTCGAGCCCTGCCCGCCCATCGATGCCGTCGACCCAACGCTGCCGCCGGCCGCCCGTTCCGCCGCGCGCAAGACCGAAGGCCTCAAGATGGCGCTGGCGAAATACGGCTTCGACGGCCTGATCGCCGGCATCCGCCGTGACGAGGAAGCGACGCGCGCCAAGGAGCGCGTGTTCTCGCCGCGCGGCCTCGAAGGCAATTGGGACGTGCGCGACCAGCCGCCGGAGTTCTGGGATCATTTCAACGCATCGCCGCCGCAAGGCGCGCATTTGCGCATCCACCCGATCCTGCATTGGACCGAGGCCGACATCTGGGCCTATACCAAGCGCGAGAACATCCCGATCATCCCGCTCTATCTTTCGCACAATGGCAAGCGCTATCGCTCGCTGGGTGATCAGGACATCACCAATCCGGTCGCATCGAGCGCGTCGAACATCGACGAGATCCTGGCCGAGCTCGAGCAGACCAAGGTGCCGGAGCGCGCGGGCCGTGCGCTCGACCACGAGACCGAGGACGCTTTCGAGCGCCTGCGCGTCGCCGGCTATCTCTGATCAAGGACGCGCAGTCGTATGAACATGATCGTCACTCCCGCTTCGCCCGCCACGCCGAACGACACCAGTTCGATGCCGAATGGCACGACGCGACCGCAGGTCCGCATCGTCATCGTCGGCCATGTCGACCACGGCAAGTCGACGCTGGTCGGCCGTCTCCTGCACGAAACCGGGAGCCTGCCTGACGGCAAGCTCGAGATGCTCAAAGCCGTCAGCGCGCGGCGCGGCATGCCGTTCGAATGGTCGTTCCTGCTCGACGCGCTGCAGACCGAGCGCGACCAGGGCATCACCATCGACACCACGCAGATCCGCTTCCGCACCAATTCGCGCGACATCGTGCTGATCGACGCGCCCGGCCATGCCGAATTCCTGCGCAACATGATCACCGGCGCCTCGCAGGCCGACGGCGCGGTGCTGATCATCGACGCGCTCGAAGGCGTGCGCGACCAGACCCGCCGTCACGGCTATCTGCTGCATCTGCTCGGCGTGAAGCAGGTCGCGGTCGTCGTCAACAAGATGGACCGCGTCGATTTCTCCGCCGACCGCTTCAAGGAGATCAGCGAGGAGATCTCCGCGCATCTCAACGGCCTCGGCGTGACGCCGGCCGCGATCATCCCGATTTCCGCGCGCGACGGCGACGGCGTTGCCGAGCGCACCGACCGCATCGGCTGGTACAAGGGGCCGACCGTGGTCGAGGCGCTCGATGGACTCGAGCCGGCGCGGCCGCTCGAAGCGCTGGCGCTGCGCCTGCCGGTACAGGCGATCTACAAGTTCGACGACCGCCGCATCGTCGCGGGCCGCATCGAATCCGGCAGCCTGATTGCCGGCGACGAGATCGTGATCATGCCGGCCGGCAAGATCGCCAGGATCAAAACGGTCGAGAGCTGGCCGGTGACCCCGATCGCGGGACGGCAGGGCGCCGGCCGCTCGGTCGGCATCACGCTCGACCGCGAATTGTTCATCGAGCGCGGCGACATCATCGCGCATACGGACACCGCCCCGCGCGAGACGCGGCGGCTGCGCGCGCGCATTTTCTGGCTGCACGACAAGCCGCTCGCCAAGGGCGATCAGCTCCTGGTCCGCTGCGGGCCGAAGGAGAGCCGCGCCACCGTCGTCGCCATCGAAAAGGCGGTCGATCCTGGCGAGCTCTCGAGCATCGAGAACAAGGCGATCGGCCGCAACCATGTCGGCGAGATCGACATCTCCCTGTCCAATCCGATCGCGACCGATCCCTACACCGAGAATCCGCGCACCGGCCGTCTCGTGATCGAGGTCTCCGGGCGCATCGCCGGCGGCGGCCTGGTGCTGTCGGTCGATGCCGGCCAGCGCGCCGTGCCGGTCGATATCGTGCCGGTGGAATCGGCGCTGCGGCCCGACGAGCGCTCCGCGCGCTATCAGCACAACGGTGCCGTGGTCTGGCTCACCGGCTTGCCGGCCTCCGGCAAGTCGACGCTGGCGAACGCGCTGGAGCGGCGTCTCTTCACCAATGGCGGCTCGCCGATCCTGCTCGACGGCGACACGCTGCGGGCCGGGCTCAATGGCGATCTCGGCTTCTCCGCAGCCGATCGCAGCGAGAATATCCGCAGGCTCGCCGAGGTCGCAACCCATCTCGCCCGCAACGGCCACATCGCCATCGTCGCCGCCGTCTCACCGGCCCGCGAGGACCGCGCCACCGCACGTCGCATCGCTGACGCCGCGTTTCGCGAGATCCATGTCGCGACACCGGCCGAAATCTGCGAGGAGCGCGATCCCAAGGGCCATTACAAGAAGGCCCGCGCCGGCGCCCTTGCCTCTTTCACGGGCATCGGCAACGACTACGAGCGGCCCGAGGCCGCCGAGCTCGTGATCGACACTTCGACGCGGACGGTTGCTGACGCGGCCGACGAGATCGAGCAGATGCTGAAGACCACCGGCGTGCTGTTCGACGAAGTCGTGGACCTCGCCGCGAATATTTGAGCTGATCGCATTTCCGCACCTGTCGTCGCCCGGCTTGACCGGGCGCCCAGTATTCCAGAGACAGCGTTGGGATACGGAAAAGCTGCGGCGTACTGGATTGCCCGCCTTCGCGGGGAATGACGGCGGCGCGCGGAGCAGCCGCCACCTCTCCTTGACATTTTGACAGACGTCGGGGGTCTTCTCACCGCCCCGATTTTGGGGCTAATAGGTCCCGAAAGCCGCCCCACGCGGGCGCATTTTGCTGCTGTCGGGTCAAAGCAGCCAAAAACAGCCATTTCCAACAAGAAAGACCATCATGAAACGCGTTGACGCCCACGGATTGAAGATCGCCCCCGTCCTTTTCGACTTCATTGCCAAGGAAGCCGCCCCGAAAACGGGGATCGCGCCGGATGCGTTCTGGGCCGGGGTGGCCGCCATCATCAAGGAGCTGGGGCCGAAGAACCGGTCGCTGCTCGCCTTCCGTGACGCGCTGCAGGCCAAGATCGACGACTGGCACCGCGCCAACAAGGGCAAGGCGTTCGACCTCGGCGCCTACACCGCCTTCCTGAAAGAGATCGGCTATCTCGTCCCCGAGCCCGCGACGCAGAAGGTCGAGACCGCTGATGTCGACGAGGAGATCGGCAAGATCTGCGGCCCGCAGCTGGTCGTGCCGCTGACCAACGCGCGCTACGCGCTGAACGCGGCGAATGCGCGCTGGGGCTCGCTCTATGACGCCTTCTACGGCACCGACGCGATCCCGCACGATCCGTCCGAGAGCGGCAAGGGTTACAACAAGGCACGCGGCGACAAGGTGATCGCCAAGGCCAAGGCATTCCTCGACGCCGCCGTGCCGCTGGCGACCGGCAGCCACACCGACGTGACCGCCTATAGCGTCGTCGCAGGCCAGCTCGCGGTGAAGCTGAAGAGCGGCAACGCCACCGCGCTGAAGAACGCCGCGCAGTTCGCCGGCTTCCAGGGCGATGCGGCCGCGCCGAGCGCGGTGCTGCTCGCCAACAACGGCCTGCATGTCGAGGTCAAGGTCGATCGCAACAGCATGATCGGCAAGGACGATCCGGCCGGCGTCGCCGACATGATCATGGAATCGGCCGTGTCGACCATTCTCGACATGGAGGACTCGGTCGCCGCGGTCGACGCCGAGGACAAGGTACTGATCTATCGCAACACGCTCGGCCTGATGAACGGCACGCTGTCGGCGGACTTCGAAAAAGGCGGCAAGACGCTGACGCGCTCACTCAACGCCGACCGCTCCTACAAGACGCCGGACGGCAAGAGCGAGGTCAAGCTGCACGGCCGCAGCCTACTGCTGATGCGCAATTGCGGTCACCACATGTTCACTGATGCGGTGCTGGACGAGACCGGCGAGGAAGTCCCGGAAGGCCTGCTCGATGCCGCGGTCTCCGGACTTCTCGCCATTCACGACTTGAAAGGCAACTCCAAGGTCAAGAACAGCCGCACGGGATCTGCCTATATCGTCAAGCCGAAGATGCATGGGCCGGACGAGGTCTCGCTCACCTGCGAGATCTTCGACCGCGTCGAGAAGATGCTGGGCCTGCCCGAGAACACGCTCAAGGTCGGCATCATGGACGAGGAGCGACGCACCACCGTCAACCTCAAGGCCTGCATCCAGCGCGCCTCCAAGCGCATCATGTTCATCAACACCGGCTTCCTCGACCGCACCGGCGACGAGATCCATACCTCGATGGAAGCGGGTCCGATGATCCGCAAGAACGAGATGAAGGCGCAGGCCTGGATCAAGGCCTATGAGGACTGGAACGTCGACATGGGCCTGACCTGTGGCCTGCCCGGCCATGCCCAGATCGGCAAGGGCATGTGGGCCGCGCCGGACAAGATGGCGGACATGCTGCAGCAGAAGCTCGCCCATCCGCAGGCCGGCGCCACCACGGCGTGGGTGCCCTCGCCGACCGCGGCGACGCTGCACGCGCTGCACTATCACCAGGTCGACGTCACTGCGCGCCAGCAGGAGCTGGCCAAGAGCGGTCCGCGCGCAAAACTCTCCGACATCCTCACCATTCCGGTGTCGAAATCGAACTGGGCGCCCGACGACGTCAAGCAGGAGATCGACAACAACTGCCAGGGGATTCTGGGCTACGTCGTACGCTGGATCGACCAGGGCGTGGGCTGCTCCAAGGTGCCTGATATCCACGATGTCGGCCTGATGGAAGACCGCGCGACCTTGCGCATCTCCAGCCAGCATCTCGCCAATTGGCTGCACCAGGGCGTCATCACCGAGGCGCAGGTGATGGAATCGCTCAAGCGCATGGCCGTCGTCGTCGACAAGCAGAACGCGGGCGACGCGATCTACAAGCCGATGGCGCCCGCCTTCGACGGCACAGCCTTCAAGGCGGCTAGCGACCTTATCTTTAGGGGACGCGAGCAGCCGAACGGCTACACCGAATACATCCTCACCGCGCGCCGCCGCGAGGCCAAGGCGCTTGGCTAGGAAGGCGACGGGCTGACAAGGCCGCTCGAACATCAAAAGCCCCGGCTGACGCCGGGGCTTTTTTGTTGGAGATCGGAAGCCCCGCTAAAACACCGTCAGATATTTCAGCAGCGACACGATGCCGATGATGATGACGACGACGCGTGCGATCTGCTTGGCGCGGCCGTCCATCGGCAGCATGTTAATGAGATAAAGCACGAGTATGACGACGAGAAAGGTGACGAGTACGCCGACAAGCATCGCAAGGCCCCCTTCAAGACAAATTGCTAACGAGATCCTAACGCCTGTCTCGCGCGCCGGTTCCATGCACGCAACCCACTGCAACTTCTGGTAAATGCGTAATTCTACCTGCAGGCTGAGCGCCTAAAACTTTACCCTTTTCGTTTCAGATGCAGAAACCGTACGGGCCCGCGTGCCGCGAACGGTATGCAATTGCCGATGCTGCCGCCCCCGTTCTCTCGATTTTGCCGGGGCGTCTTTGCCGAACTTTGAAATGGGAATTTGGGGGACTTCGATGCTCAATCGCCTGACCGTGTCCGCACTGTTGAAAACGGTGATCGCGATCACGTCGATCTGCGTGGTGATCGCACTTTCGCTCACCGCCTACGAGTCCTGGGACCGCCTCAAGACCGCCAACCGCATCTCGGCGATCGCCGACGCCTCCGCCGACCTGTTCAAGGCGATGCACAACCTGCGCACCGACCGCTCGACCACGACGCGCCTCCTCAACGCGACCGAGCCGATGGATTCCGAGATCGAGAAATACCTGCGTGCGCTGCGCGACGCGCAGATGCCGGCGATGGCACGCGCGCTCGAGCTGCTGCCGAGCATGGACTTCCCGCGGTCCGGCACGCTGGTGCCGGAGCTCGCGCGCCTCAACAAATTGCTGATCGAGGAGCAGAAGCAATTCTGGGAGGACGTCACCAAGTCCAAGGATCAGCGCCGCGCGGGCTTGCCAAAGGAATACATGGAGACGACGCAGGGCCTGCTCGACGTGCTCGATAATCTCGGGAACACACTGGCCGCCACCGTCAACCACCAGGATGCCGAGATCGACCAGCTGCTGTCGATCAAGCAGAACGCCTGGTTGCTACGCAACACCGCGGGCGAAGCTTCGCTGATCGTCTCGATCGGCCTTAACGCCGGCAAAATCTCGCCCGAGAGCCGCTATGCCTATACCCAATATGTCGGCGGCACGAGCGCGATGTGGAAGGCGCTGGAATTGTCGACCTCGGGCATGCAATTGCCGCAGGCGCTCGCCTCCGCCATGGCCGGCGCCAAGACCGCCTATTTCGAGCCGCAATATCTGACCCTGCGTGACCGCCTCGCGGACACGCTGGTCAAGGGCGAGAAGGCCGAGCTGACCGCCAACCAGTGGAGCCCGCTCACCGTCGGCCGCATGGCGAGCGCGGTCGCGGTGGCCGAAGCCGCCCTCGACGCCGCCAGGGCGCACACACTCGACCAGCGCGGCGCTGCGCAGCGCGCGCTGATCGTGCAGCTCGTGCTGCTCGCGCTTGCGATCGGCCTTGCCGTCGGCGCGATCATGCTGGTCAGCCGCCGCGTCATCAATCCGCTCAACACCATCCGTGACGCCATGCTCAAGCTCGCCGGCGGCGATCTCGCCGTCGACAGCGGCTATCTCGATCGCCAGGACGAGATCGGCGCCCTTGCCGGCGCGCTGGAAACCTTCAAGCAGCAGGCCACCGAAAAGCTCAAGATCGAGGAGCACGAGCGCGAGCGCAACGTCGGAGCCGCCGCGCGCCAGCGCGCACTGGAAGCCTATGTCGGAGAGTTCGAGGGCGCGGTGCGCAAGACGCTGGGTGAGCTGAACGATGCGTCGGGGCGGATGCGCAAGACCTCGGGCGATCTCTCCGCAGTCTCGCGCCAGACCAACGACCGAGTCCAGGTCGCCGGCAAGGCCTCCAACGATGCCTCCATGAGCGTCGACAGCGTCGCGGCGGCTGCGGAAGAGCTCTCGGCCTCGATCAACGACATCAGCCAGCAGGCGGCGCACGCTGCGGGCATCGCCAGCCGCGCCGTCACCCAGGCGCGCGAGACCGACGGCACCGTGCAGGGCCTGCAGAAGTCCGCAAGCCGCATCGGCGAGGTCGTCGGCCTGATCAACACCATCGCGCAGCAGACAAACCTGCTCGCGCTCAACGCCACCATCGAGGCCGCCCGCGCCGGCGAAGCCGGCCGCGGCTTTGCCGTCGTCGCCTCCGAGGTGAAATCGCTGGCGAGCCAGACGGCGAAGGCGACGGAAGAAATCTCCGAGCAGATCGCCGACATCCAGAAGGTCGCGGGCGATGCCATCAACGCGATCCAGACCATTGGCGGCATCATCGGCGAGGTCAACGAGGTCGCGACCGCGATTGCGGCCGCCGTGCAGGAGCAGGGCGCGGCGACCCAGGAGATCACGCGCAGCACCCAATATGCGGCGCAGGGCACCAAGAACGTCTCGGACAACATCACCGGCGTGAAAGCCGATGCCAATGCTGCAGCCGCGGCCGCGGACAACGTGAAGAGCGCCTCCGAGATGCTCGAAACCCAGAGCAACCAGCTCGGCCACGAGGTCAGCGACTTCCTCGGCAAGATCCGCGCGGCATAAAGCCCACTCTCACCGTCGTGGGGGGGGGGGGGGGGCGCCCCCCCCCCCCCCCCCCCCCAAGTTTTATAATGGGACCGCCGGTCAATTTTTTTAACTTATAGGTCAAAAAAACCAGCAACCCCCCCGCGGGGCG